>JBNMNV010000262.1:0-4579 GCA_051278125.1 Polaribacter sp.
AATAAATGTTTTATTCATTTGGTAAAACACAACAATAAATTATTAATCACAAGCATCATCGATAATCTTTTAAAGGGAGCTTCTGGTCAGGCGATTCAGAATATGAATTTAATGCACGGATTGGAAGAAACATTAGGATTAAATTTAAAATCGAATTATTTTTAGCAAAGAAATATACTTCTTTGTGTTTTTCTTCAAGGATTTAAAACCGCGAAGGCCTAAAATAAAATTAATATGGTAAAAATTAAATATCTACATGGTCAAAAAAAAACCGTGCAGAATCAAAATAAAGTTATGAAAATAGCAATAATTGGAGCAGGAAGTTTAGGACAATCCATCGCAAAAGGATTGTTAAAAAATAAAATGGTAAGCTCTTTATATCTTACAAGAAGAAATATAGATTCTATCAAAGAATTTGATAGATATAAAGCAGTCACTTTAACCACGGATAATGAAGAGGCCGTAAAAAATGCTGACATCATTATCTTTGCAGTGCAACCAAGACACTTAAAAGATATTTTAGAAAACTTAAAATACAAATTAAGTAAAGAGCAAATTATAATTTCTGTGATTACAGGTTTTTCGATAGGGAAAATTGAAAATATTATTGGTGCAAAACATTACATTATGAGGGCTATGCCAAATACGGCTGCTGCAGTTAGACAATCTATGACCTGTATTGCCTCTAATGAACGAGGAACAGAAAAAGTAGCACTAGCTTCTACTATTTTTAATAGTCTTGGAACTTCTATGATCATTCCTGAAGAACAATTACAAGCAGCAACTGTTATTTGCGCAAGCGGCATTGCCTTTTGGATGCGTTTGATAAGAGCAACCACCCAAGGTGCAATTCAATTAGGTTTTGAAGCGAGTGAAGCACACGAATTGGCGATGCAAACTTGTTTTGGTGCAGCTTCTTTATTAAAAGAATCTGGCAATCATCCTGAAGTAGAAATAGACCGAGTTACTACGCCAGGAGGTTGTACTATTGAGGGTTTAAACGAAATGGAACATCAAGGTTTAAGTTCTTCTTTAATTAAAGGAATTAACGTTTCTTTTAACAAAATTAACCAAATAAAAAACTAACATAATGCCATTATTTAACGTGTATCCACTGTATGATGTTACGCCTGTTTCTGCAAAAGGTGTGTATGTTTATGATCAAAACAATACAGAATATTTAGATTTATATGGAGGTCATGCAGTTATTTCTATCGGCCATGCACATCCAAAATATGTGGAGGCCATTACAACTCAAGTAGCAAAATTAGGCTTTTATTCCAATGCAGTTCAAAATCCTTTACAAGTTGAGCTAGCCAGTAAAATTGAACAACTTTCTGGTTGTAAAAATTACGAATTATTTTTATGTAATTCTGGCTCCGAAGCCAACGAAAATGCTTTAAAATTAGCCTCTTTTAAAACTGAAAAATCAAGAGTGATTGCTTTTAAAAATGGTTTTCACGGAAGAACTTCTGCCGCAGTTGCAGCTACGGATAATAAAAATATTATAGCCCCTATAAATGCGCAACAAAAAGTTACAATTTTAAATTTGAATGATCTTAAAGCTGTTAAAACAGAACTCGAAAAAGGAGATGTTTGTGCTGTCATTGTCGAATTTATTCAAGGAGTTGGTGGTTTAAACCAGGCAACGGCAAATTTCTTTGAACAAGTTGATGTTCTGTGCAAACAAAACAATACCATGTTTATTGCAGATGAAGTACAGTCAGGTTATGGAAGATCTGGGAAATTTTTTGCTTTTCAACATTATAAGGTTAATCCAGACATCATATCCATCGCAAAAGGAATGGGAAATGGTTTTCCGATTGGTGGCATTTTAATTCATCCAAATATTAAAGCAAAATTCGGAATGTTAGGCACCACTTTTGGTGGGAATCATTTGGCTTGTGCAGCGGGGTTATCAGTTTTAAATGTCATTGAAGAGGAAAAATTGATGGATAACGTAAACGAAATGTCTGCTTATTTTATAAAAATTGCAAACACAATTCCTCAAATCAAAAACACAAAAGGAAGAGGATTAATGTTAGGTTTAGAATTCGATTTTGAAGTTGCCGATTTAAGAAAAAAATTGATTTATGAGTATCATATTTTTACAGGCGGTGCGGCGAATAAAAAATTATTAAGAATTTTGCCTCCACTAAATGTAAATAAAGAACATATCGATCATTTTTTTGACGCTTTACGAAGTGCATTAAAAAACAAAGGAATCATTTAATATGCTCAAAAAGAAACGCATTTTACTAAAAATTGGCTCGAACACGCTCACCAAAGAAACCAATAATATTTCACGAGGAAAAATTGAAGATATTGCCAATCAGATTGCAAAACTCAAAGATACTTGCGAGTTTATTATAGTAAGTTCGGGCGCCATTGCAGTTGCAAAACAGTTTGTAAAATTAGAAAGTAAACAATCAGACATTTTTGTAAAACAAGCATTGGCTTCTATTGGTCAACCGCATTTAATCAGGATTTATCAAGAAATTTTTAGGGAATATGGTTTGTTAACTTCTCAATGCCTCCTATCCTATTCAGATTTTGAGAAACAGCAAAGCAAAACCAATATTGTCAATACCATTAATGTTTTGGTTCAGAATAACTACATTCCAATTATCAATGAAAATGATACGGTAGCAACAGATGAAATTCAATTTGGAGATAATGATAAGTTAGCCGCATTAACCGCAGTTTTATTAAATGTTGATTTGTTAATTATTGCGACCAATACCTTCGGGATTTACACAAAAGAATCTATCAAAAATAATGCTCCAAAAACGATGGAAGAAATTACCAATTTTGATGATTTATCCAACGAAGTTGTCAATTCGAAATCTACACACGGAAGTGGTGGAATGCAATCGAAAATTGAAGCAGCATCCTTAACTAAAAAAGCGAACATAGAAACTTGGATTGTCAATGGTTTAGAAGATCATTTCATTACAAATGCTTTTGAAAATAAAGTTGCGTTCACAAAAATAAAATAACCATATCAATAGCAAGTGATGCAAATTCATTGTTAAAATAATAAAAATGAAAAATTACACCTCTATAAACGACATCGATAATATTAATTCTTGGATTAAAGAAGCGAAAGATATTAAAGCAAATCCTTTAAAAAACATCGAATTAGGAAAAAACAAAACAATAGGTTTGTTATTTTTTAATTCAAGTTTACGAACACGTTTAAGCACTCAAAAAGCGGCCTTAAATTTAGGAATGAACCCTATTGTGATGAATGTTTCCGGTGATGCTTGGGGAATTGAATTTGGCGAAGGGACTATTATGAATGGTAACACAGCAGAACATATTAAAGAGGCTGCTGCCGTAGTTTCTCAATATTGCGATGTTATTGCAGTGAGAGCATTTCCAACATTAACAGACAAAGAAAAAGACGAATCTGAACACGTTTTAAAATCGTTTGTAAAATTTGCTTCTGTGCCCATTGTCAGCATGGAAAGCGCTACAGGCCATCCTCTACAAGGCTTAACAGATGCACTTACAATTTCTGAAAATACTAAAAAAAAGAAACCAAAAGTAGTGTTAAGTTGGGCGCCACATATCAAGGCATTACCGCATGCCGTTGCCAATAGTTTTACACAAGCCATGCAAAAAATGGACGTAGAATTCGTCATTTCAAATCCTGAAGGATATAATTTAAATCCAACAATCACAAAAGATACACCCATTTTTCACAATCAAAAAGAGGCTTTAAGAGGTGCTGATTTTGTGTATACAAAAAATTGGAGTTCATATGATAACTATGGAAAAATATTGGACACAGATGCTAATTGGATGATTACTCAAGAGAAACTTGGCGCTGCTAAATTTATGCATTGTTTGCCTGTACGAAGAAATGTAGTCGTTGAAGATGCAATTTTAGATAGCGATAGTTCTTTGGTGATTGCGCAAGCAAATAATAGAACTTTTGCAGCACAATTGGTGTTAAAAAAGATATTAGAGAACAATTAAAGTCATTGCGCGGTACGAAGCAATCTCTTGATTTACAAACAGATTACTTCGTCATTCTTCCTCATAATGACGTAAATATTAAAAATGGAAAAACTATCAATCATAAAAATTGGAGGAAATATCATAGAAGATGAAACTTCTTTAAATGCTTTTTTGAAATTATTTGCAAATCTCGAAGGAAAGAAAATTCTGATACATGGCGGCGGGAAACGAGCAACTAAAATAGCATCCAAGCTAGGAATTGAATCCAAAATGGTCAATGGAAGACGCATTACAGATGGGCCAACTTTAGAAGTCATCACGATGGTGTATGCAGGTTTGGTCAACAAAAATATTGTGGCAAAATTACAAGCTTTAAATATTGATGCCCTTGGTTTAACAGGTGCAGACATCAACAGTATAAAATCTGATAAAAGGCCCGTAAAAGATATCGATTTTGGTTTTGTAGGCGACGTAAAAGAAGTGGGGTCAAATGCTATTGATAAATTACTAAAAGTAGATTTTACACCTGTTTTTTGTGCCATTACCCATGATGGAAATGGGCAATTACTAAATACAAATGCCGATACTATTGCAAGCGCAATTGCCGTTGGAA
>JBNMNV010000263.1:0-4560 GCA_051278125.1 Polaribacter sp.
GCATAATGAAGCATGGGTTACGATAAACCGTAAAGTTTATTAAAACTTTCATTGTATTTTTGAATAAAAAATGATGGAAAATGTGATAAACCAAAGGTCAGGCATAAAAAACTTGTTCGCTAAAGTTTATAAGATAGAGATCGTAGCCAAAGATAATTTCACTAGCTAACGGAGAAACAACTAGTAAAAAAATAAAATATTAATTGTAAACAATAAAATATATACGCGATATAGCAACAATGCGGATATACAGTTGTTACCTGCAAGCTAAAAAAAGACACCGAAAGCAATGACTGAAATACTTACCGATGATTGGCTAGATAACTTCTTTGCGGCGGCTGATGGACAAAATATCTTAAAAAGAAGAGAATCTCACTGTATTGAGTTTAAGGGAAAATTTGACTGGTCGGCTGAAAAGGCAAGAGCAAATTATTGTAAATCTTTGTGTGCATTTTCAAATAATAAAGGCGGAGCATTAATTTTTGGTGTCGAAGATAGTCCGCATAAGATTGTCGGAATTCAAGATTATGAAAAGACAGATGACGCAGATATTACAAATTACATAAACGAATTATTCACACCTTCAATCAATTTTGAACGTAAAGAATTCAATTTTAGAGGTATGACCCTAGGTATTTTATATGCGTTTAAAAACAAGAATAGACCTATTATTTGTAATAAAGACAGTTCAAAAACTAACAGTTCTGATATCTATTATCGTTATGGAGCTAAATCCTCAAAAATAAAAGCGGGAGACTTAATAAAACTTATAGAAGATGTCAAAAGAGAAGAGTCTGAACGATGGATGAAATTACTTGAAAATATTGGAGAAATAGGTATAGAAAATACTCATCTTCTAAATTCAATGAGTGGAGAAATAATTAGCGACAACAATACTTTCCTATTAGATGAAACTTTACTTAGTCAAATAAAAATTATTGATAAATATTCAATTCAAAAAGATGGAGAACCAGCTGTCAAAATAATTGGTCACATACCAGAATTAGCAAGAGTAATAAAAACCAACACCAATATTTACGAAGAAGATATTTATAAATCTTATTTAAATGATATCTCAATAGCTACTAATGAAGATTTGATGAAATTTATTTGTCAAAAAAATACCGCTTATTATCCTTTTTATTTTCTTTTAAGAAGATTACAATTAAGCGAAAAGGAATCAATCAAATTTTTAGAAGATGTAAAAATTAGAGGTACAGTTAGAAAGTCTTTAATAGAACGTATTAAAAAAGATAAAAAATCCATTAACTATAAAAACAGATTTACGCTCGCTTCAAATTCACAATATGGAGCGGAAAGAAAAAAGGTTTTAGAGCAATTTATAGAATCAACTGATATAGATATTAATTCCGAGGTTAGTGCTAAAAGAGTTCTTGAAGCCGTTTTTAGATTAGAAACAGGTGAATTTGACTTCAGTTTTGTAAAAAAAGTTTTGTACTATATTTTTGAAGAACACTACCCTTTTCAGAATGGTTCAGTGAATTATCTATTTAGAGATGCTATTACATATTTAGATTATATAGAAAATAAAGCCAGCAGGTAACAATGTATAAAAATAATAAGGGTTAAGTGCCAAGCACAAAGTTAGTGCACATTAACAAAGTCCGCCAAATTTACAATTTGACGGTTAAAAGAAATATAACGGTAAAATTGTAGATTTGGCTAAGTGCTAAATCTGAAAGTAAGTGCATTTTTAATCCCTTACTATTCTTATACTAAACGTTACCACCAAGCTAAAAAACGAAAAGAAAAACGAGAAATGGATTTTATAACAATAGACTTTGAGACTGCAACAGCACAAAGAGATAGTCCTTGTGAAATTGGATTAACTTTTGTGGAAAATTTTGAGATTGTAAAAAGTAAATCTTGGTTGATTAAACCAATGTATGACGAATTCGATTATTTTAATATTTTAATTCATGGAATTAGACCAGAACACGTTGCAGATAAACCCGAATTTAATGAATTGTGGCCGGAAATAAAACCGTTGATTGAAAATAAATTTTTGATTGCTCATAATGCTGGATTTGATTTTAGTGTTTTAAGAAGAACTCTGGAAGCATATAACTTACCATTTCCAAATTTAGAATATTCTTGTAGTTATATTTTTTCTAAAAAAGTTTGGGAAGGTTTACCTGCATATGATTTGAAAACATTGTGTAACTACAACAATATTAGCTTGAATCATCATCGAGCTGAAGCAGACAGTAGAGCAACTGCTGAGTTGACAATAAAGGCATTTAAGCAAAACGGAATAACTTCAAAAGAAGATTTTCCTGAAAAATTAAGAACGAATATTGGACAATTATTTGAAGGTGGTTATAAACCTTCTGAAACTAAAAGAATTTATCGAGCAAAAGATTTAGCCAAAATAGTTGGTGACCCTGAAAAACATAATAAGGAAAGTATTTTTTATGGCAAAACAGTAGTATTTACAGGAGCATTATCTTCAATGGTTCGTTCTCAAGCACAACAGACTATTGCAGACATTGGAGGATTAAATGGTGGTGGAGTAACAAAATCAACTGACTATTTAGTAGTTGGACAACAAGATTATAGAGTTGTTGGAGAAGATGGAATGAGTAGTAAGCAAGAAAAAGCAATTAAATACATTGAACAAGGTGCTGAAATTGAAATTCTGTCGGAAAATGAATTTACAAGGAATTTATAAAAGCCAGGTGGTAACACCGTATATAATTTATTGCTGGCTTCTTGCCTACTTACGAAAGTCCTCGCGGACTTTATTTGTCGGTAATTATTTACTAAATTAAGTGCTTGAAACACGCAACAAGCCATATCCAAAAACGTTGTACGCAATGTGTCACTCTGCTTAAAAAAACTACTGTTTCAAACTAATTTATGGAAATAAACTTAAAAAATTGCAACAATATTGAGAATGGAAAAATAGAAATTTCTAAAGACAAATTAAATATAAAATTTGGAATCAATGGTACAGGAAAAAGCACAATTACACGTGCAATTAAATATAGTGTAGAATCACCTGACTTATTGAAAGAATTAATACCTTTTAAGTTTAAAAATGAAGAAAAAGAGGTATTTCCAGAAGTAGAAAGTAGTGAAGAAATCAAAAGTGTACTTATATTCAATGAAGAATATTTAAATCAATTTCTTTTTAAAGAAGATGAATTAATTGCGAATAGTTACCAAATTTTTATAGAAACACCTGAATTTAAAAATTACACCAATCAAATTGAACAGCAACTTTCTGAAATCAAAAACGTATTTTCAGAAAACAAGGAATTAGATAAAATAATAACTGATTTTGAAAGTTTAACTAAAAGTTTTGCAACAACTCAAACAGGACTTTCTAAATCTTCAGCACTTTATAAAGGATTAAAAGAAGGTAATAAAATTGAACATGTACCTATAGAGCTAAATGGATATAAAAAATTAATTCAAAATAAAAGTTGTGTAACTTGGTTAGATTGGCAAAGTAAAGGTGAGCAATTTCTTGAAATATCTGACGATTGTCCTTATTGCACCTCTTCTACTTTAGAAAATAAAGAAACGATAAAATCAGTTACAACTTTCTATAACAAAAGTGTAATAAAGAACTTTAATGTAATTATTGAAGCATTGAAAAATCTTGGTGAATATTTTTCAGAAGATACGAATACAATGTTAAAAAGCATAACAGAAAAAAAAACTGGGTTAGAAGATTCTGAAATGAATTATATCGTTGTTGTTAAACAACAAATAGACGATTTATTATTAAAATTAAAATTATTAAAAAACATTTCCCCTTTAAGTTTTAGTGAGGACAAAAAAGTAGAAGAAAAATTAAATGATTTAAAAATTCAAGTTAATTTATTCGATAGATTAAAAGCGGATAAAACTATTGAAATAATAACCTCTTTAAATTCTTCACTTAATACTGTATTAGAAAAAGTTGGAATATTACAAGGAGAGATAAACAAACAAAAAAATCTTGTTAAAAAATTAATCCAAAAACACAGAGATAGTATAAACTCTTTCTTAATAAATGCAGGATATAAATATACTGTTGAAATTGAAAACAATATTTCAAATGATTACAAATTACTATTAAAACATATTGAATCAACAGATATAATTAATGGAGGAAAACAATATTTAAGTTTCGGCGAAAAAAACGCTTTTTCACTCGTGCTTTTTATGTACGAAGCATTACATAAACAACCAGAGTTAATTATTTTAGACGACCCTATTTCTTCATTTGATAAGAGTAAAAAATACGCTATTATGCATATGTTGTTTAGAGGAAATAGTAAAGATTGTTTCTTAAATAAAACAGTCTTAATGCTAACACACGACCTTGACCCAATTATAGATACTGTAAAAGTTTTAAAAGAATTTAATAACATTTCTGAATCAAACTTCATTTCTACTAAAAATGGTCAACTTAATGAAATTAGAATAAGAAAGAACAATTTATCTTCATTTGCTCAAATTTGCAAAAAAGCAATAGAATCAGATATAGACGATTTAATTAAACTAATCTATTTAAGACGTAATTTTGAGATTATAGATGATTTAGGT
>JBNMNV010000264.1:0-4541 GCA_051278125.1 Polaribacter sp.
TTGGGACGGAACCTATAAAGGTAAAAATGCTATTTCCTCTAATTATTGGTTCAAATTAGTTCTAGAAACAGGAGAGGTTTTAAATGGTAATTTTTCTTTGTTAAGAAAATGATTTCCTAAAAATTAACTTATTTTTGTTCAACGATCTATACCATGAAAATAATGAATACAATTAACGAAACTAATTTTAAGTTTTCGAATCAAAAATCTGTTTATAAAGGAAAAGTAAGAGAAGTTTACAATATTAATGATGAACTTTTAGTAATGATAGCAACGGATAGGCTTTCTGCTTTTGATGTTGTTTTACCCCGCCAAATTCCTTTTAAAGGTCAGATTTTAAATCAAATTGCTACAAAAATGATGAACGATACTTCGGATATTGTTCCTAATTGGCTAATTGCCAACCCTGATGAAAATGTAGCAGTTGGCCATTTATGCGAACCTTTTAAAGTAGAAATGGTTATTCGCGGTTATTTATCGGGCCATGCAGCACGAGAATATAAAGTAGGTAAAAGAGTTTTATGCGGAGTAGAAATGCCAAATGATTTAAAGGAAAATGATAAATTTCCGACACCCATAATTACTCCATCTACAAAAGCAGAAAACGGCGAACATGATGAAGATATTTCAAGAGAAGATATTTTAGCAAACCAAATTGTTTCTGAAAACGATTATCTCGTTTTAGAAGATTATACACGAAAATTGTTTCAAAGAGGTACAGAAATTGCCGCAAAACGAGGATTAATTTTAGTAGATACAAAATACGAGTTTGGTAAAACTAAAGAAGGTGAAATTGTCTTGATAGATGAAATTCATACACCAGACTCTTCTCGTTATTTTTATGCTGATGGGTATCAAGAAAGTCAAGATAAAGGAGAATCTCAGAAGCAGTTATCAAAAGAATTCGTGCGTCAATGGTTAATAGAAAAAGGATTTCAAGGTAAAGAAAATCAGAAAATACCAGAAATGTCTGACACAAAAATTTTAGAAATATCAAATAGATATATAGAGTTATATGAGCAAATTACAGGAGAAAAATTTGTAAAAGCTTCCACAGAAAATGTGTTAGATAGAATTGAGAAAAATGTATTAGGATTTTTACGTCAAAATAAATGATCAACAAATTAAATTAGACTTCATAGGTTTTAAAAACCTTTAGGACCTGCATTGCAAATTAAATAATTGTTTCTGAAATAGAAATAAATAACAAAACAAACAAGCATGATTATAGAACCAAGAACAAGAGGATTTATTTGTTTAACGTCGCACCCCGCAGGTTGCGATCAGAATGTGATTAATCAAATTGAATATATAAAATCTAAAGGAAAAATTGAAGGCGCAAAAAAAGTACTCGTAATTGGTTCTTCAACAGGATTTGGATTGGCATCAAGAATTACAAGTGCTTTTGGTTCAGATGCAGCGACTATTGGTGTGTTTTTTGATAAAGCTCCGGTAAAAGGTAGACCAGGAACTCCAGGATATTATAACACAGCATTTTTTGAAAAGCATGCGCATTCAGCAGGTTTGTACGCAAAAAGTATTAACGGAGATGCATTTTCAAATGAAATAAAACAAGAGGTTGTTAATTTAATAAAGGAAGATTTAGGCCAGGTAGATTTGATTATTTATAGTTTAGCTTCACCGGTAAGAAAGCACCCAGATACAGGAAAACGTTACAAATCGGTTTTAAAGCCCATAGGAGAAACATTTACAAATAAAACAGTAGATTTTCATACGGGTAATATCTCAGAAATATCTATAGACCCTGCAGAAGGAGAGGATATTGAAAATACTATTACAGTAATGGGTGGTGAAGATTGGAAAATGTGGATAGATGCTTTAAAAGCTGAAAATTTATTGGCTGAAGGAGCTACCACTATAGCCTATTCTTATATTGGACCAGATGTTACGAAACCAGTATATAGAAACGGAACGATTGGTGCTGCTAAAGATCATTTAGAAGCAACAGCTTTTACAATTACAGAAGATTTAAAATCGATTGATGGAAAAGCGTATGTTTCTGTAAATAAAGCACTGGTAACACAAGCTAGTTCTGCAATTCCTGTAATTCCGCTGTATATTTCACTTTTGTTTAAAGTAATGAAAGAAAAAGGAATTCATGAAGGTTGTATTGAGCAAATTCAGCGTTTGTATAGCGAACGTTTGTTTGGTGGTGATTTAGCGTTGGATGAAAAAGGAAGAATTAGAATTGACGATTGGGAAATGCGCGAAGATGTGCAAGAAGAAATCACCGAACTTTGGAAAAAAGCAACCTCAGAAAATTTGGCAGAAATTGGAGATTTACAGGGATACAGTGATGAGTTTTTTAGTTTATTCGGTTTTAAAGTTCCCGGTATAGATTATGATAAAGATGTGAATGAAGTAGTGGTCATACCGAGTGAAAAGTAAGTGTTAATAAAAGAAAAGACCTGACAGATTTTAATACTTGTCAGGTCTTTTCTTTTATATAAAGTCTCAAAAATTTAAGAACTAAATGTATTACAAAGACCTATCTGGAGCAGCAGCACTCGCATGAAATTCATTTCCAATTCTATGCGTGTAGCTGTCTAACAATTCCAAAACACGATTACTAGAATCAGAAACCACAATTAATCCGATATGCCACGCTTTGTTCATTCTCCAAACAATCTCTGAATCTGTAAAGCTAGAGGTGTCAGGATGTTCAAATCTGCTTAATGAAACTACAATTCCTGCATATTGATTATTTATTTTTGGTAATGTATACACTTCCTTTTTAAGAGTTGCAGACTCAATTTTTGCCCATTCTCCCCAAAGATTTACGCCAGAAGCAAATGCTACCATTTCAGCTAAATTAGCGCCACCAACTCGAGAAGACGTTTCTAAAAAGAACAATTCTCCTGTCGCTTTCGATTGAATAAATTCTGTATGAGAAGCCCCAAATTGCATTCCGAAGGCTTTCATCACTTGGGCATTCATTTTTTGCAAACCTTTTTCTATTTTCAAACCAATTTCTGACGTTGCAGATCTAAAAATCCCTCCTCCATGCGCCACTTCAAAAGGGGTGTCTAAATATTTACTAACTCTAGAAAAAACGACTTTACCCTCTACATTGAGTCCGTCTACATGAAAAACATCTCCAGGGGCAAATTTTTCAACTAAATAATTATCTCTTTCATCGCCCAAATCATTAATTATTTGCCATAATTCATCTTTAGAGTGTATTTTTTTAATTCCCGTTGCAGAAGCTTCCATCCTTGGTTTTAGCAACCAAGGAGCAGGAATGGTGTCAGCATATTTATTGATATCATCATTATTAAAAAGAGATGTAAATTCAGGGACATTTACATTTTCTTCTTTTGCTTTTAGGCGCATCGCTAATTTATCTCTAAAATAGTGTGCGGTAGTTCTTCCCATTCCAGGCATTCTAAAATGTTCACGTAATAAGGCAACTTTTTCAACATCAAAATCATCTAAAGCTACAAAACGATCAAACTTTATACTTCGAAATTTATACGCGATTCCTTTCATCACATTCTCTTGATGCCAATCATCAATATAGAAAACATCTTCTATAGATTCCCAAGGCCAGTTTTCATTCTCTAAATTTTTCTTAGTTAATAAATATACCTTATTGCCATCTGCTTTGCAACTTTTTAAAAAATCTTCACCTTTAAAATAGGTTGTGATACAAAGAAAATTTAGTGGATTATGAGACATAACTTTATCTTTTAGTAGGATTATATTTACAATATTGAATATTATGTTCTAACTTTTTCTTTAATGAAATTGGTAATTAATTGAATTCCGAAACCCGTTGCGCTTTTCATTTTTGCATATTGAGAACTGCCAAAAGAGACTCCTGCAATATCTAAATGCATCCATTTTGGATGTTTCTCTGTAAAAAATTCTAAAAATTTTGCAGCATTAATGGCACCTTCAATTGGCTTACCATTAAAGTTTTTAATGTCAGCAACATCAGATTGTAAATCTTTCTCATAATCTTCAAACATTGGTAATTGCCAAACACGCTCATGAACTTTAAAACCAACGGCAGACATGGTATTTGCCATTTCTTGATTTTTAGTAAACATTCCTGCAGCTGCATATCCAAAAGTTCTCACAACACTTCCCGTTAAGGTTGCTAAATCGATTACATATTCTGGATTGTATGTTTTGATGGCATAACTAATGCCATCCGCTAAAACTAAACGACCTTCTGCATCGGTATCAATAATTTCAATGGTCTTTCCTGAATAGGAATTGATCACATCGCCAGGTCGGTAACTATTGGCATCAACAGCGTTTTCTGCGGACGCAACAATACCAACAATATTGATGTTTAATTTTAGTTTGGCAACCAATTCAATGACTCCTAAAACCACGGCGGCTCCGCCCATATCACTTTTCATATAGTGCAGGTTTGTGGATGGTTTTATAGACAAACCTCCTGAATCAAAAGTAATTCCTTTACCAACCAAAGCAATATCTATGGTGTCAGAGTCATTTGCTTTGTATTCATTGATAATGACAACAGGTGGATGCACACTTCCTTTTCCGAC
>JBNMNV010000265.1:0-4535 GCA_051278125.1 Polaribacter sp.
ATCGATTTTTTATAAATAGGATTCAATTTATTTAATATTTCACTAAATTTTTTTGCAATTTCCATGGTTTTTTTAGATTTTAATTGAATGATTAAAGTGAATCTTGTCTTACGTTCCACAATTGCTACAATAGCGCTTTTATGGTCTTTCCCGACCACTAAATCACTTTCCCATTGTCCTACTTCATTTTGAAGTTCAATATGCTTTGGCCTATTGTCAATACTGTCTTGGTTTATAATTTTGCTTCCTCCACCATATATTTTTTTGTGAGGTCTACATCTTGTTTTTATACGTACCAGAAGTTTAATTAACTTTTTTGTGTTCTTGTATAGATCTGTTTGTAAATGGCTTTTTGTGAAATAGTCATTATTGGATCATTGGGGTACAATTCTTTAAGTCTTACCTAGATTTTTTCTGGAGTCCAATTAGATAATAGACCTTTATAGACAAAAAATTTAAGTAGAGAATATGTACTTATTTTATCAAGATTTCTTTTGTTTAAATAATTCAGCTATTGAATTGTCAATTATTTTATGTTTCAATTTTAAAATCTGACTTATTTTTTTGCTTAAAAAAGGTACTTAAATTAAGTGATTACCATCCAATATACTTAAATCTACCATCAGGCCTATTTATATACCTGATGATTAAAAAGATTAGAAAAAGGTACCACACTATTATTAAAAAATCCGCTAATTTTTTATTCATTTTTGTTAATAACCATGAATACATAAATTATTTTTTTATCATTAATAAAACTTGTATCATTTCAAAAGACTCACTTAAGTTATTTTCGCTAATGAATACAAAACTAAACATTACAAAATGAAGTGTTATTATTACACCCAATCCACTTTGTAATAAAGGATACTTCATTAGTTTTTTTTGCAATTTACAGCCATCGTATTTATACCATATGTTTATTGCAATGGCATGTAATATTCCCCAAAGGACATAACGCAAAGAAATTTCATGCCAAGCCCCTAATATAATCATACTTATAATAATACTAATTTTCCCATTACGAGTAATCGCTAAAAAGGGATAATAAACATAATCTCTACACCACTCAGAAAGGGAAATATGCCATTTCCTCCAAAAATCAGCAATATTTGTTGCAAGAAACGGGAAATTGAAATTCTCAGTAATTTTAAATCCAAATAGCAATGCAAGCCCTACAGCAATATCAGAAAAACCTGCAAATTGTATATATGCATTTGCAAAGAACTTTATCATTTTTAAATAAGTAGCTAACCAAATATGATCAGTTGAAATTTCAAGAATGTAATTATTCAATCTAGAGCTTAATAAATAATTACCTAAAAATACAATTTTCACCAAACCATATAGAATTCTTTCTAATCCCTGTGAAAACATTAGATTATCCCATCTACGCTTTTTTTTATCTTTTAAAAAAGGCTGAAATCTATTAATTGGCCCTATTAAAATTGTAGGCAGAAAAAATAGATAGTTTAAATAATCAAGAATGGTGTGTTTAGGGATTAATTTTTTGTAAGATTCCAGCGCATAATGAATTATACGAAAAGAATAATAAGAAAGTCCTAATGGTAAAACTGAACTTTCAGAAAGATTAAGTGATACATTATATTTTAGTTTGAAAAATAGAAATATTGTACACATTTGAATAACTACTACCAATGTCGCGCTTGAAAGTGATTTGATATATTTTAAAATATAAAAACTTGTTAAAGTGCTTCCAGTTAGTAAAGCCAATGAAATAGGAGAGACATAACCTAAAAAAATAGCAGTAGCAAAAGTTAATGGTGCTAATTGCCATTTTTCAGGTAATACCCAAGCTAAAATGACCAATGGGATGCTAATTGATAAAATGATTATGAGTAGGTTCATTCAATAATTGTTTCAATTTGGGCTGTCAGCCATTTAGTATATATTTCACTTCCTTCCTCATTTAAATGTGCGCCATCTGCAAAATATTTGTAATACATTTGGCTACCGTAGTAATACCAATAATCAATTGCTAACTCCTTTTTATATACTTTTAAAAGCTCTTGTAAATTATTACTATATGTTTTGGAAAAATCATTAATATCTTTTTTTTGCGGTCTAGGAACATCTACAAT
The DNA here is from genome assembly GCA_051278125.1 of Polaribacter sp. Classification (GTDB taxonomy): domain Bacteria; phylum Bacteroidota; class Bacteroidia; order Flavobacteriales; family Flavobacteriaceae; genus Polaribacter. The sequence continues at coordinate 2,103 of JBNMNV010000265.1, forward strand.
CATCATTTTAATATTTGCGTTTTTGAGTGGTAATAAACCATTAAATGCATATTTTAAATCGGGTATTTTTTTAACAGTTTTTAGCATTGGTTTGTGGTTCAGTGTGTCAATATTTTGATTCTTATAAATTATGGGTTTACAACCATACTGAAAACTATCAATTGGATTTTTTATAAACCTTAAATCATTAACAAATTTATTATTGTAATGGGAAATCATATTTATAAGAAGAAAATTATCTTCTTTCAAAGGATTACTATCTTTGTGGTGTAAAATTGTTGTGAGGAACTCTGTTTGAAAACAAATTAAGTCAGGTTTCAAAATCACTAATTTTTCAATTAATGTTGTGTTTTCAATTAATAATTTAAAAGGGTCTCCAGGGTACCAAATTTTAGTTAATTGAAGATTTATTTTTTTATGTTTAGTAGGGGGGTATAACAACTCATTTTTGCATTTTACTCCGCACCCAGTTAGGGAAGAACCGATAACAATTACTTTATAACTTTCACCTTCACTATTCTCAAATTCAGATTTAATATTACTTAGTTGAGAATTAAGATTATTATTAAGATAACTATATTCTTTTGTTAAAGAATCATAGTACCAAATAATTATCAGTATTTGAATTACTAAATAGGAAATACCTACCCAAATCCAAACTTTAATAGGAGGAGCCGTTTTTTTCATGAATAATTTAGATACTCAATTTTTGAATTAAAATTCGCTCAGTAGTTGCTAAGCTATGCATAGTCATCATTTCAGCAGTAGAAAATTCTATTCCAAAATGTTTTTCCAAATGTGTTATAAAAAATAGATGTCCCATAGAATCCCAGCCTTCTAGAGTGTTGGAATTATCATTCATAGTGATTTGTGATAAGTCCAATCCAAAAACTTCAGAAGCTGCACTTTTTATAATTTCTTGATACGATGTTTCAATTTCATTCTCCTCCTTCTTATCTTGAGACTGAATTAATTCTAGCACCGATTTATTTTGAATTTTTCCAGAAAGTCCTTTGGGCAAATCATTAAAGAAATAAAATTCTTTAGGGATTTGATTTTGTTCTAATAAAGGTCTTAAGAATTCAATAAGTTCTAATTTTTCTATAGATTCATTAGGCTTAACAACAAGTGCGCAAACAAGTTTTTCTCCAAATATTTCATCAGAAACACCTAGACAAATATTCTCTATAATGTTCGTGTGTGTATTTATTATTTCGGTAACTTGTTCAGGGTAAATATTAATACCTCCTGAAATAATTATATTTTTTTCTCTTCCTGTAATCGTATAAAACCCATCATTATCTATTGAAGCAATATCACCTGTATTTAACCAGCCATCTTTTAAAATTTCATTTGTAGCCTCAGGATTATTTAAATAACCTGTAAAAATATGTGGTCCTTTTAACCATAAATTTCCTTCTTCTCCCGTGTTTACAATTTTATTGTCGGCATTTATAATTTTTGCTTCACAATCAATAGGAACACCAATGGTTCCTAATTTTCTTGGAAAGGGAGCTACGGAACAAAAAATAGATCCTGTAACAGATTCTGTTAAGCCATAAACATTTACCAATTGCGTTTTAAATTTCTCTTCAAAATCTTTCCAAAGTCGTATTTCTAATTTGGCGGCAGCAGAAATAATAAATTTAAAATCATCTGTCAAAAAACTATCTTCATAACCTTCAGAAAATTTATTCATAAAAGAAAGAATTGTTGGTACGGCAATAAAATGTGTAATTCTATATTTATAAATGGCGTTAAATAAGTCTCCAATTTTAGCCAAGTCAAATTTAAATGGATTTACCCAAGTAGCTAGATTGTATGCTGAAAGCATTGGCCCTTGAATAATTCCATCAACATGATAGAGCATTAAAATATTTAATATTCGAGTATTATTGTCTAGGTTATAAACTTTAGTTAGTGTTTGTAGATGAGCAAATAAGTTACCATAATTAATCATTACTCCTTTAGGGTCAGAGGTGGTTCCAGAAGTAAATAATACATAAGCTAAGTCAGAATTTTTGATATTAGTAATTGGTAATGGAGCCTCTTCAATTGTATTTAAAATAGATGGAAAAGTTGAATTTTCAACTTTTGGAGTTTCTGTTTTGTTTTTTAATAATCTATTAAATAGTTTTCCTTTTTTTTGAATAGGTTTAGCAATTTTTAGGGTAAAAAAATTGTTATCTTCTTTAACCGCTCTAGAAGGAAATAACTCTTCATCCATTACAAAACCATTTACATCTGCTTTTTTAATAATTGGCTTTGCTCTATTAGAAGGGACATCAGGATCTAAAAATATAGTGACAGCTCCATATTTTAAAAAGGACAGGAAGAATAAAGCTGTGTAATAGTCATTGCTTGTTGATAGTACTATACGGTCTCCTTTTTTTAGTCCTTTTTTTTGAAAAAAAACATGTAGTTTTTCTATAT
>JBNMNV010000266.1:0-4522 GCA_051278125.1 Polaribacter sp.
TTGTAACATCAAAACCAATAATTAAAAACCGTCTAAAAAAAGCGTTTGAATGCTCTACATCTTTTGGTAATTCATTACAATTGAAAATTAACTTTGCATACTCATTTAAAATAAAAGGTTCTCCATAGGGTAAACGTGCTTCAATTGGTTCGCCTGATGCCATTTGTTTAAATACATCCGTTTCTAATTTTCCGTTAATTTCTGATGCGTAATTGACTAATTTATTACCAATTTTTGCCCTTTGGTAACCAGTATCATTTGTTAAGCTTTGTAAAGAATAATTAGCGATGTTTTCAGCACCTAATAAGGCGTTTAAAACTTCAAAGAATACACTTTTACCATTTGCGCCTGTACCATACAAAATAAGCATCTTTTCAAGTTTTAAAACACTTGGTTTTATAAAAATGTATCCGCAAAATTCTGCAAAAACTTTTTGTTTGTCCTTATCGGGCAAAACCTCATCTAAATACTTTTGAAATAGTGGTGCAGTTGCTTTGGGTTCGTACTCAAAAGGTAATTGATGCGTTAAAAAATCATTTCTATTAAAATCTCTTAACTCTCTTTTTTTAGGCGTTATTTCAAACGTGCCATTTTGTAAATTTATAAGTACATTCTTTTTATTACTCTTTGGTGTAGGCAAATAAGCATCTGCCATAAACTGTTTAAATAACTCATCTTTAAAAGTATGTATTTTACCTCTAAATTTATCAACGCCCATTTTTAAAGATATATTTCCTAAAAAAGATTGAAAACTCTCTTTGTCAATTTCAGTCCAGTAATAACCATTATACAAATAAATAAAACCGTTCTTTTTACATAAACCCCAGTTATTGATTTTTGCAATTTTTAAAACTTGCTCAATACAAATAATTAAATAGTGGTTTTTAGTTAATTTATAAGACTGTAAACGTTTATTTAACTTGTTGTACTTGTCAAATTCTGCCTTGTTTTCTTTATTGTACGAGCCGTCTTTGTTAAATACAAAAGGCTTTAAAATTTCAATATCGTTTTCTAATTTAGTAATATCAGGAAACGCCAATATTTTAAAATCTATTTGTCCGATACTGTTTGCGAGTTCCTGTAAAATATCTTCAGAATTTTTTTCTAATAATTCTAAACCATCAATTAAATTAACTACTTCTTTAGTAATTAAATTATTTTTACTTCGTATGTTTATAGTATCCATATCTTAAAACATTTTAAGTTGGTTCGACTTAAGAAACAGATCAGGATTGCCAGTATATTCGTTTACATTATCAGAACCAGTAACTGAATATTTAGGTTTCCTTAAAAGAGCAATTTTATTTTGCTCAATTAAAATATCAATATATCTGCAAATATTTTCACGCATTACGCCTGTATAGACATCAACTTCTTTCATTGTCATTGGTTTTTGTTTTAAAGCTTTAAAAACTAATTTCAATTGACTATATTTGCCTTGCTTATAACTCTTATAATTAAGGCTTTGTGTATTGGTCGTACTCATAGCCTTTTTATTTTTTTAGAGGTATTAAACTTTGTAGTAATTCCGCTTTTTTGTAGTATCTGCGGTTTGCAATTCCATAGACTTTGACTTTGTCTTTTTTTGTCCACGCCCATAGAGTTGAGCTGTCAATTTGTAAGAAATTGCAAGTTTGCTTTCTTGTTAGTATCTCATCAGGATTGTGAGTTGGAAAATTTTTTTTAAAGTCTTCTAACTGACTTTTTACGCCCTCTTTGATTAATTCGATTAACCTTTCGGGACTTACATTCTGTAATAAAATTTGATTTTGCATACTTAAAATATGTTTTAATATTAAGCTGCAATATTGATTTTGATTGTATGTTCGAAAATGCGTTGCTACACGTGTTTCTTGCGTGTTTTTTGCGTGTTTTACAATTCAATTAAGAATCTTCTTCAAAATTTATTCTATGTTCATTAATAGTGCCATATTCTCTCTGAAATTTTTGTTGAGCTTTATCAAAATTTGTGATTTTGATTTCATGACTTTTTTTTATAAAAATTATGTAGTCATCTTTAGTGGCTTTTAAATTATAATTAATAGGGTCGTACTCATTAAGATAAAACCAAATATTTGTTAATTGTCTTTTAGTTTTTTTATAGTAGTTATCAAACAAATATTTAAAAAGCTCGTAACATTTTAAGCTCCATAAATTAGGGTCGTGTTTAGGGTGCAAACTTTTAGCCTCATCAGGTTTTTTAGTTTCTATTTGTTGAGATGTTTCTTTTGCAATACTATTTTTTAAAAATAATGGCTCAAAGACTGTTGAATTATTAAGAATTAATTCCCACGCTTTATAAAATTTACCACCGTTAAGTCCACTTTCGAAAAAAGCACTTTCAGTAATTAGAAGTATAAATTTAATATCATTTTCTAGACAAATTTTTTCTTCAATATCTTTATTGTTGAAGCTGTTATTTCCTAATTTAAATTGTCCGTTTGTATTTGTAAACCCTGATTGTTTAATTTGTGAGTATATTTTAAATGCAATTTTTACATCTGTAGTGCTAAATATTGAATCTTTATCTTTTAAACTATTTTCAAATTCAAAATACCCTTTATTAAATCCTTTGGAATATTCGTTGTAAAAATTTTCAATATTATTTCGGTTTAATTTATTGTATTTAGAATCAAAACAATATCCTAAGTCCAACCATTTAAATAAATCATAAAGATACTTTTGATTAACATAAAAATTTAAGGCGTTATAATGAAAATAAGTAAAAAGGGGTGCTATAAAATCACCCCATGTAGTTATCATTTTACCGTTTTCATCCCTTGTTGAAATCGAACTTTTCCTATCGCTGTGTGTATTTAGTTCCTCTAAAATACATTTTGGTATCGTGGTAAAATTAATTCTGTCGTATAATTTTGGTATTTGTTCCATTTGCCTTGCCTGTGTTAATGTAATAAATGCACTAAATGTACGTTTAAAAACAACTTTATTTTTCTGCTAAAAGTATTTAGTTATTTCAAGTGCCAAATCTTTATTGCTTTTACCTATGTAGTTTAGAAACATAGATTCGGTGCTATGTCCTGTAATATTTATTAATAAAGAGGTTGGTATTGTTGTATAAAAGTTTGTAGCAAAAGAACGTCTACCAATATGAGAGGTAACCAGTTCGTGTTTTTTATAAGTGCCTGTTTGTTTTCTGTAAATCTTACTGTCTTTTTCAGTTTCTACCATTTTACTCCCTTTGGTTGGTTCGTTAACCTCTGCCAGTTCACATACTGTTTTTATAAAATCATTATACTTTTGGTCTGATATTTTATAAGGAAAATTTCCGTTTCTTTTTTTGAGTATCTCTAAAACCTTTGGATGTAGAGGTACAGTCATATTTTTGTCTGTTTTCTTTTGCGTAAACTCAATTAAATGTTTGCCGTCTTCAATTCTTATTTGCTCTTTTGTAAACCTCATAAAATCTGATATTCTTTGCCCAGTAAAAGTTGAAATAATTAACCAGTCTTTTGCATTTTCTAAACTATCAGTTAACTTTTCTTTGCTAATGTTTTCAATTTTAGTTAAGTCTTCAAAGCTTAAATAAATTTTATCTACTTTTTGTCTTTCAATTCTTAATCCGTCTAATTGATTGTGAGTTTCAATACCTAAAAAGCGAGCGTGTTTACAAAATGTTTTAATAAACACAAAGGCTCTTTGTATGGTGTTTTGTGCGTATAATTCAGCTTTACAATAATTAACAAATTCATTCTTAAAATTATCGTTGATGTCTTTTATGAATATGGTTGCTTTTCTATAAGCTTCAAAACGGAGTAAGAGTTGTTTGATAACGTTTATCTTTTTTAGGGTGCTTTTTGTAGTTTCATTTTTCCTGTATTCAATATAAAAATCTATGTAGTTAATTAAATCACTCGGAATTACTCGGTTTTCTTTTTGTGGGGTGTAGTAATAGTCAATTTGAGAAGTTAACCAGTCTTTGTTTATGCTGACAGGGTTTACAGAATTAAAAGCGTTTAAAACGTGGTTTTCTATTTTATTGAGTTCGTTTTTTATTTCGGTTTGTAGGTTTGTAATCCCAATATCTTTGGATTTCTTTTTATGTTGTTTGCTCCAATAAGTTTTTGATACTTCTAATTTTGTTTTAGCACCAAAAACAAAGTCTTTATTGTTATGCCTGTAAAGTAGTCTTACATTTAAGTTTGCCTTTTCTTTGGTTGAACGATATAAGAAGTTAATTGAAGCCATTGTATTACAGTTTTATAATACAAATATAAATTATTGTACGGTATTTGTACGGTAAAATACAAATTAAATCAAATTACATCAAACTAAATAAAAAAGTAATATGTTTGTAAAACCTTATTATGTTTGGTTAATGAATATTTTTTAAGGTTTTATAGGTGTTTATTGAAGTGTGTGTTTTGGTTATTTGTACTCTCTCCGCCTGTACAAAAAGCTTCTCATCACAGAGAAGCTTTTTTTTGTTTTCATAAAAACACTTATCTTGTTAAAAATTATTTTCATGAAAGCTATAGTTTGCCGCGAATTCGGAACTCCAGAT
>JBNMNV010000267.1:0-4497 GCA_051278125.1 Polaribacter sp.
GAAGAAATTGGCGAGTACAAATATTCGATTGATAGAATGCTACAGAGTTTAAAACGTGCAGGATATTTCACAAAAGTAAATGCTGTAATTATTGGAAATATGTCTTCTATCAAAAAGAATTCTACAGCATGGGGAAGTTCTATTGAGCAACTCATTTTAGAGGCTATTCCAGAAAATATTCCTGTTTTATTCGATTTCCCTGCTGGTCATGAGGCCGATAATAGAGCTTTGATCTTTGGAAAAAATATACGTATCGAAATCAATGACAAACAATATTCAGTTCATTTTAAAGAAATGTAGGAATCAAATTTCCTTCGATATAATAAGGCTCAAAACGCGCAAATAATTCTTCAGAATACCAATTGAGTTCTCTTGTTTTTTTAACCATTTCTGCATGTTTTGGATTGCTATAGGCATAATTAAACATAGCATCAGCGGAAGTCCAAATTGAAAAAGTAGCTTGCATTAATAACGGAAACTCTCCAATACCTTTAGAATATACTAATTCTTTATAACCATCCATAGATTTGGAAACAGCGGGTACGTTTTTCCAAAATTGATAAGCTAATTTAGGTTTGATAGTGGCCCTTGTAATGACGGCTAAAGGTTTGCTTTTATCAAGTGAAGTGCTGCTTTTAAACGGATTTTGTTGACTCCATTCTCCATGACTTTTAATGGTTTTCATAAACACAATACTAAAGTTAGTTGCCGTTTTTTTGTATTGCGCTAAAGTATCGGAAACGGTGAACTCTTTAGCGTGCTCCTCTGTTTCAAAAACAGCAACAAAACCAAAAGTAGAAAAATCGGGTTTTATAGAAAATCCATTACCGCTGCCGGTTCCTAGCGGCTTAAAAAACGTTAATCCGTTTGTTTTCTTTAAAGAAATTGGTGGTCTACCCATTCTGGCAAAAGCATGCCATTTATTTTTAAAACCTTTGTATTTAAATAAACAAATTAAGGTGGTTTGCGTCATCTAACAAATATAAAGATTCCGCTTTTAAGAGTTCAAAAAAATATGTTATAGTTATCTTTTTGTTCAATTAATTGTTTATTTGTACATTACTACTTTGTAATTACAGTAATTTTAAGCAATCAATGGTATTACTTATCAAAAATGGACAACTAATTTATGGCAGACCACAATGAACTTGGTAAAAAAGGAGAAAAATTAGCCATCGACTTTTTAATTAAAAACGAGTATAAAATCTTAGAAAAAAACTACCGATATTTAAAAGCAGAAGTAGATATTATTGCGAAAAAAGGAGCTGTTTTAGCAGTTGTTGAAGTAAAAACACGTTCCACAGATTATTTTGGAGATCCTCAAGATTTTATCACTCCAAAAAAAATAAAACTATTACTTTCTGCTGTAGATTATTATGTGGTGCAGCGAGATTTAGATGTAGAGGTTCGTTTTGATATTATTGCTATTATTCATCAAAAAAACGAAACAAAAATAGAACACTTAAAAGATGCTTTTTTGCATTTTTAAAGCTTTTCTAAATATTCTTTAACATCTTTAATTTCATTAGGTTTTGCAACTATTTTTTTATTTTTATCCAATATAAAGTAGGTGGGTGTGGCGTTTACTTGATAGGTTCTTGCAGTTTCATTTTTCCATTTGTTTAAACCTAAAACATTATGCCATCCTGGTAAATTTGTCTTCGTATATGTTTCCCAAACAAACGTATCATTTTCTAAAGCAAAAGCAATTACTTTTATAGTTGCTTTGTTTTTCATGTACGTGTGTAATTGAGGAATTTCTCGTAAACAATGAGAGCAACTTGTACTCCAAAAAACTAAAATGTATTGTTCAGCATCGTTTAAAGTAGATAATGTTATGGTTTTACCACTTTCATTCCAAGAAAAATCTGGAGCTATTCTGCCAATTTCAACCGCTAATAAAGCGAGCTTTTCTGTTTTAAACTTTTTATCTTGTAAGTTTACCGGCAGCATATTATAGTGGTTTTTAAATAAATAATCTATAATTTCTAAATTTTTAGAAGTTTCAAATTGTTCTATTAAATATTGGATGATATCTCTTTTGTAAGATTCTTTTTTAATTTTAGAAAGAACGGTTTCTACTGATTCTTTATAGAGTATTTGTTGCTGTGCTCCATCATCAGAATAATTAATATAAAATACATATTCTAAGACTCTATTGGTTAAAAATGAAGAATTTACCAAGGCTTCATTAGAGAAATCTAGTGTATTAAAAAACGTATTTTTAATATTTGATAGATAGTCGTTTACAGAAGATAAAATTTCTGTAGCATTAAAGCGAGCACTGGCTTTTACAAAGGGAGCGATGTATTTATTTTTCGTAATCTCCTCGTATTTCTTTTGAACATGCTCTACTTCTTTGTAAACTTCTTTATAATAGTCTTTTAAATTTAATTCCGGGTCTTGTAAAGCAGCTATTTGAACGGAATCTAGTTGCCGTTGCGCTAAAGAAATATCTTTCATGTAAGCATTATAAAGCTTGTTTTCTGAGGACTCCTGAAAAGCAATAGCTTCTTGAGGATACTCTGGATTAAAAATAAAAGAAACATTTTCCTTATTGTAAAAAAAATCCACAAAACCCGCTCCTTCAAGTCTATAAGTTGCTCTATAAATGCCTGGTTTAGCAGATTGGGGTAGTTTAATTTCAAAATTTCCAACAACTTGCTTTTTTCCGCTTATAAAAATGGAATCTGTTTTTATTTTTGTATTGTTGATAAAAACCTGTTTTGTGCCTTCAATTTTATACAAAATAACCCAATCACTTTCTAATTTCGGACTCATCGATCCTTTTATGGAGTGCTGTGCATGAGAAATGGCAGCAATTAAAAGGATAAAGGCTAGTATATTTTTTTTCATTTTAAATCAATTTAGTGCTAAACAATTTTATATTTTCAAGAAGTATACCAAAAATACTATTTCTGCTTTAAAATAGGTATATTGTAACGTTAAAATATACTATTATGAGTTTTTCGAATCAAATAATTTGGATTACAGGTGCTTCTTCTGGAATCGGAAAAGCATTGGCGATTGAATTATCGAACCAAAATTCAAAATTGATTTTATCATCAAGAAAAAAGGAAGATTTAGAGTTGGTAAAGCAGCAATGCAAGCATCCTGAATTTGTAAAAATTATTACTTTAGATTTAGAAGAGTATTCGAATTTACAACCTATTGCAGATAAGGCCATTGCTGCTTTTGGCAAGATTGATGTTTTAGTGAATAATGGTGGGGTTAGTCAGCGTTCACTTGCAAAAGATACCGCTGTTGCTGTTGATAAACGGATTATGGATATTAATTATTTAGGAACCGTGGCTTTAACAAAAGCTATCTTGCCACATTTTATTAAAAATAAAAAGGGTCATTTTGTGGTTACAACCAGTATTGTTGGTAAAATAGGAACTCCTTTACGGTCTAGTTATGCTGCCAGTAAACATGCTTTACATGGTTTTTTTGATAGTTTACGAGCAGAACACTTTCAAGATCATATTGCAGTTACATTGGTTTGCCCAGGTTTTGTAAATACCAATGTTTCTAAAAATGCATTAACAGGAGATGGAACCCCACAACAAAAATTAGATGTTGCTACAGAAAACGGAATTCAGCCAGAACGTTTTGCAAAATTGATGGCAAGAGCGATGAAAAATAAAAAGGAAGAAGTTTATATTGCTGGGGCAAAAGAAAAATTAGGCGTGTATGCAAAACGTTTTTATCCTAAATTAGTATCTATCTTAATCCGTAAATTGAGCGTTACTTAGTTTGATAAATTATTCTTGCAATATGCTAAAAAACAGCATGATTTGTTTTTAAAAAATGAGTGATTTTACTCCTTTTTAATCAAAGTACTCCAATGTTTCGAAATAACTTACAATAGCTTCTTTCATTAAAACAGTCTGCTCACCGGGTTTTAAACTGGGTAAATCTGTAATTGCTTTATAATGGGGCCAACCATCATCATCAAAAAAATCAAATTCATAATAGCCATAAGGTTCTAGCAATTTGCAAATAGCAATATGCATAAGGTTCATTTTTTCGTCTTTTTTAAACGATTGATGACCTTGCCCTAATTCTTGTACGCCAATTAAATATAGAATTCCATCTACATTTAATTCATCTCCTTCAGAAAAATCATCAGTTAATTTTGTAACCAAATAATTCCATTTTTCTTTTAAGACATTAACTTTATCCATAAAATATATATATAAAGAGCAAAGATACAACCTGCATTTTTAAATTGTAAAAAAAAGATGTAGGTTTACAAAAATTATCTAGAATGAATGTTTTTGATATTGTTATTGTAGTATTACTTATTTTGGCATTTGTAAGAGGAATTATAAAAGGTCTTTTTTCTGAAATAGCCTCTTTAATAGCTGTAGTAGCGGGTGTTTTTGTTGCTATTCATTATTCTAATTACTTAGAGTTTTATTTAGTGAATTCTACTTTTATAGATTGGTCAGATCAAACGAATAGCATTGTAGCTTTTTCAATTACGTTTTTAGC
>JBNMNV010000268.1:0-4480 GCA_051278125.1 Polaribacter sp.
TTTGCTTGCGCTACTAAAAAATCTAACTCATCACAACTCACTTTGTATTGATTTTGCAACCCATTATGCGATGCGTAAATTAAAGTGCCTAAAGTCTCTAAATCATTGTCTTCAATAGCTTTTGCTGCTTTTTGTGTTCTTTCTATTTCTTGAATTACATACAATGCTTTTTGATAATTTTCTGGCGTAACTTTATCTATAATTTTTGCTAAATCTTGTGCTGTAGCATCTCTTAACGTCTCAACTTTTAAAATTGCAGCAATCGTTTCACAAGCAGAACGCCTGTCATTATAAGCGCTATCAGACAAACTGTGTTTTACGTTTGTATTGATTAGCATTAATTGATGGTCTTTAAAATCTATATGATACGCTTTAGACTCCATGGTTCTGCAATCTAACAACAACGCATTGTCTTTAATACCAAACATGCTTGCATATTGATCCATAATTCCACATTTTACACCTACATAATTGTGTTCTGCTTTTTGTGAAATAAAAATCATTTCTGTTTTTGTAAGCCCTAAATGAAACAATTCATTTAAACCAAAAACTACGCTATTTTCTAATGCTGCAGAAGAAGACATGCCTGCGCCGTCAGGAATATTTCCTTTAAAGATGATGTTAAAATTGCCTAGAACTTTGTTTCTATTTTGAATTTCTGCAACAACCCCAAACACATAATTTTCCCAACTTCCTTCTTTAGACGGTTTTAGGGTATCTAACTCAAACTTAATTGTACTGTCTAAATCTAAAGCGATTGCTGTGCAAGAGCCTGCATCACTTTTTTGAATAGCCGCTGCAATCCCTTTGTCTACCGCTGCAGGAAAAACAAAGCCCCCATTATAATCTGTATGTTCTCCGATAATATTGATTCTACCTGGAGAAAAAATTAGGATAGGTTCCATTTTAAAAGTTTCTATAAATTGCTGTTTTACTTCCTTGGTTAGTTCTGCACTCATTTTTTAGTAGCTTTAATTATTATTCAATTTTAAATCCCATAGCAAAGAATAAGACTGTTTAGGTTCTAAAACTTGCAATCCTATTTTATTATTAAAACTATTAGAGATTCCGGTCATGGGTTCTATGGCAATCATTGGCAAATCTTTTGGAGTGTATAGTTGTAAATAATTTTCTATTTGATTGGTTGTAATTTCTATTTGATAATTTGGTGTCTTAAACTCTATGGTATCTGAGTTTAAAATAAAGCAATCATCTAGCTGCTTGTCTTCTATTTTGAATTCTTCTTCACTTTTAAAATCAACCACTCTTTTAGTGATTAAATTTTCATCGAATTCTATTTTTTTATCACTTTTAAATTTTAAAGTACTGTTGCTTAGATCATCACTTAAAAAATAAGGATGCCAACCTAAAGTAAATGGAAAAGCTTTTACATCTGTATTTTCTACTTTTACGGACAAACTCATTTCTTTTTCGAACAGTGTATAGGTAAGCTGAATTTTATACGTGTAAGGAAAACCAGAACTTTCTTTTACCTCCTCATATGCTAAGATTACTGAACAAAATTTAGAACATTCTGAGATCTCTACAACTTCAAATTTCTTGTTATAAACCAAGCCATGCAAAGCACTTTTATGTGCATCATTGCAATTCAATTGATACGTTGTATCTTTAAAAGTATATCGACCTTCTTGAATCCTACTTGCAAAAGGAAATAAAATTGAAGAAGCATAAGAATCTTTATAATCAAAATTAGGCTGCTCTTTAATTAGAAAAACATCATTAAATTTTAATTCTTTAAGACTTGCTCCTTCCTCTAAACAAATTTTTACTTTTGTAGTTTTTGATGTGTTTTGTAGTTCTATAAAACTAAACCCATTTTCTTTTATTACCTTACCTCTATACATCCTTTAAATAGATTTTCTTAAAATTAAACTACTAGGGTTTTCTATTTTTACTTGCTCGTTATTTAAAATCATTTCTGCCAATCTTTCTCCCATCAAATTAAAATCTGTGGAAATTGTAGTGATACCGCCTTCTACAATTTCTTTTAACATGGTATCATTTACAGAAATAACTCCAATATCTTTTGCTAAAATAAATTGCTCTTCTTTTATTTTTTTAATGATTCGTATTAAATCTCTATCGTCTAAAACAATATAAATTGCTCCTTTTTGGGGAGTTTCATTTTTAATAGCATCTACTATTTCATAATCAATATTAAATTGATTACAAAAGGTATAAAAACCATTTAAAATACCTTGTGGTTGCTTTTCTTTAGCGTATACTAAAATCAGTTTTTCGTACTTATTAATCTTTGTAATTACAGATGATAAGCCTTCAAAAATATCTTTATCGAAATTTTGATAAATAGACGAATATTCAGACAAGGTATCAGGAACCTGATCTAAAATATATACTTTCTCAAAAGGTAAGTTTTGTATAATTTTTTCTGTTTCTTTTAAATTTGCAGGCATAATTATATACGAAGTATAATTGCCTATATTGTCATTTATCAACTTTGAAAAAACTTCAGGATTAAAATGGTGAAAGAAAATATCTACTTGAATAGCATCTCCTAAAGAATTTAAAAAAGAATTGTATAAATCTTCTTTAAAAGAATTTAATTCATCAAAAAGTAAAAATATTTTTTGTTCTACAGTAATGTTTTCGGTTGAAACATAGTAGCCTTTACCAACAATAGAGTGAATAATTCCACGATTTTTTAACTCGTTAAAAGCGGTAAGAATTGTATCTCTAGATAAAGAATGTTTATTTTTAATAGCGTTTAAGGAAGGTAATTTATCTCCCTTTTTTAGCGAACCATTTACGATAGCATCTTCCACAGAAGAAATAATCTGTTTATATTTAGGTACGCCCGATTTTGTTTTTAGAGGTTTAAATTGCACATTACAAATATATAAAAAACAACCAAATAAACTACTGGTATGTACTGGTTTGTTATTATCTTTAAATTGGATGGATAAAACACTCAAATCTTATTAATTCTGACGTCATATAAACGTTAAATATCACTATTTTTAATCTTTAAAATTTTAAATTAAAATGAGAGTATTCCATAAAACACAAATTCCTTTTAAAATTACTTTTTACCTTTTTTTTGTCTTACTCTCTTTATTTAGTTGTAATAAAGAAAAAACAGGATCTAACAAATCATCTACCTCAGAAACACCAAAAGGCATGCTTTGGGTGCCAGAAAAAACATTTTTACAAGGAGCAAAAGAAACCGATAAATATGCGATGTCAAGAGAAAAACCAGCACATAAAGTTACCGTAAACGGTTTTTATATAGATATTACAGAGGTAACCAACAAACAATTTAAAACTTTTGCAGAAGCTACAAAGTACATCACAGTAGCCGAAAGAAAAATAGACTGGGAAGAAATGAAAAGCCAAGTTCCTCCAGGTACTCCAAAACCTGATGATGCTATTTTACAACCAGGAAGTTTAATTTTTAACAAAAATGTAAACGCCGTTGTCAATATGATCAACTATCAACAATGGTGGACTTGGAAAATTGGTGCGAATTGGAAACATCCTGAAGGTCCAGCATCTAGCATAGAAGGTAAAGATGATTATCCTGTTGTTCATATAGCCTTAGAAGACGCCTTGGCATATTGCAAATGGTCAAATAGACGTTTGCCTACAGAGGCAGAATGGGAAGCTGCCGCACAAGGAAAAAACTCAGATGCTATTTTTACTTGGGGAAATGATACACGTATTTTAGATGCAAACGCCAATACTTGGCAAGGAGTTTTTCCAATAAAAAATGAATCTACAGATGGTTTTGAATTTATATCCCCTGTGAAATCATATCCTGCCAACAGTATTGGTTTATATGATATGACTGGAAATGTTTGGGAAATAACTAGTGACTTATTTAATGTAAATTATTACAAAGAATTAGATACTTCTAAAACGTTATTAAATCCTAAAGGCGCATTAAAATCTTACAGCCCACAAAACCCTAATCAGTTAGAACACGTAATGAAAGGTGGTTCTTTTTTATGCCATGAATCGTATTGTGCAAGCTTTAGAATTTCTGCAAAAATGGGAGTAGAAATTAATTCGAGTTCAGACCATGTAAGTTTTAGAACTGTTGCAACTCCAGAGATGTTGGTCACTGATAATCAATAGTATTATAAAATAGTGATTTATAATTTACATTCAAAATCTTATTTTTAAGTCTTGAACCAAAATTTATTAAAAATGAATTTAGTGCATAGGAGTTTTAGAAAGTTGGTTTTTTGTATCTTTATTCGTTCATAATTAAAATCAATCAATTGGAATTAAACATATTTAACAAACCCTTAAAAAGTTGTTGCACAGCACCAGCTACAGGTTATTTTAGAGATGGTTTTTGCAGAACAGTGTCTCATGATGTTGGCACACACACAGTTTGCGCCATCGTTACTCAAGATTTTTTAGATTATTCCGCGGCTAGAGGAAATGATTTAATAACGCCAATTCCTCAATGGAGTTTTCCTGGATTGAAACCTGG
>JBNMNV010000269.1:0-4475 GCA_051278125.1 Polaribacter sp.
CAAATATAACCACCTGTCCAAGCATTCTGAAAATTAAATCCACCAGTTACTGCATCAATATTTAACACTTCACCCACAAAAAAGAGGTTTTTATGTTTTTTACTTTCAAAATTTTTAAAGTTAATTTCCTTTAAATCAACACCTCCTGCAGTTACAAACTCCTCTTTAAAAGTAGTTCTCCCATTGGCATTATAAACACCTTTTGTGAGCTGATTTGCCAATTTTTCTAATTGAGCATTATTCAAATCTGCCCAATTTTGAGTTTTTGAAATATCTGAAAACAACACAAAACGTTCCCACAAACGCTTTGAAATTTCCGTAAAAGGTGATTTTAAAATCACTGTTTTTCGAGGTTCTTTCTTTTTTAAATTCAGTAAAACATTCAATACTTTATCGGTAGATCTTGATAACCAATTTACCTCTACATTATATTGATATTTCATCTCTGCTAAAATTCTTGCTCCAAAAGCCGACAATTTTAACACCGCAGGTCCGCTCATTCCCCAATGGGTAATTAACAAAGGTCCTGACGCTTCTAGTTTTGTACTTGCAATCTTAACCGTTGCATTTGGCACAGAAATTCCTAACAAATCAACCAATCTTTTGTCATTTATATTAAAGGTAAATAAAGAAGGAACGGGTTCAATTATTGAATGATCTAACGTCTCGCATAATTCCCAAACTCTTTTAGAGCTACCGGCAGCAACCACAACTTTATCCGCTTCAAAAACCTGCTTTTTTGTGTTGATAACCCATTTATTTTCTTGTTGATAAATGGAATTCACACCACAGTTTGTTAACACTTTTATCCCTAATGTATCAACAGCATTTTGAAAGCAATCTATAATAGCTTGACTTGTATTTGCCTCTGGAAAAACACGATTATCACTTTCAATTTTTAACGGAACTCCTCTATCATCAAACCACTCAAAAGTATCACCTGTCATAAACTGATGAAAAGGCCCTAACAATTCTTTCTCTCCTCTAGGATAAAATTTCACCAATTCTTTAGGTTCAAAACAAGCATGTGTAACATTACATCTACCCCCTCCAGAAATCTTTACTTTTTGCAAAACATCTTTCCCTTTTTCAAGAATTGTAACCTCTAAATCTGGGTTCTTTTCTTTTGCGTTTATTGCTGTAAAATATCCTGCTGCTCCTCCTCCAATAATTATTATTTGAAGCCCTTTTTTATTCCCCATTTCGACTTCGCTCAATGCAGGCTCCAAGGAAAACTCACTGTTCTCTTTATCAATACTTTTTTTTATCATATTTAATGTATGTTGTCAGTTCGAGTAATTCTGATTTTTATCAGAATTATATCGAGAACTTTTTATTAGAAATATTAAAATTGTATTTTTTTGCTTTCTACAAAATCATCTCTGAATAGGTAAGAATTGTTTCAAATCCTTTATTTTTAAAATATCCTGGTGTTTCTTGATTTCCTGTGACCATTACGAAATCACCACCCCAAGCACCTAAACTTTTTATTTCACCTAAATTATAATCGGAAAATAATTTTTCTTTAACTGGTTTTAATTTGATGATAGTACTGATAATTTGTTCGTGTTCAAGTATCAACTGATTAAAATTTATGATTGATTTTGAGTTTAAAAACTCGTCTGATATTTCAGATATTCTTGTTATTTCTTTCGAAAAATCTTGATTGCTTTCTCTAAACTTTGCAATTCCTTCTTTTGAATCTTGCTTTTGATTTAGAAACACGAAAAATAAATTTTCTTTAAAAGTTGGATTAAATCCCACTTGCTCAATAATCGGTTTTTGATTTTCTATTTGATAAAAAATTGGTACATCATTTTGTGCGCAAGCAATATCATAACCACTTCCTTTAAAGGAGTTCGAAAGTAATTTAAAAGCATCTACTTTTGCCCAAGAAGCTATAGAATTTATTAAAGTTGATGAACTTCCTAATCCCCAATTCCTTGGAAATGTTAATTTGGTTTTTACCAAGAAACCATCATCAACATTTAAAAAATTAGAATTTAATCTTTGGGTTTCTTTTAAAATATCTAATAACGTTTCTGCAATCATTTCTGCATTGCCTTCTTTATCAGAATTAAAAGTGCAGCTAACTAAACGAAGTTTTTGTAAATCAAAAACAGCTTCAAACCAACACTCTCCTGTATCTGTAAAACTTCCCCAAATAATTTGAGGTTCTCTTATTTTTTCAATCGTTAAATCTTGTCCAAATTTTGTTGGGACAGCTAAAGATTTTGCACCATCTAAAACAAGATATTCTCCTGTTAATAATAATTTTCCGTTTGAATAATAGTTTTCCAATCTTGTTATTTTATTTCTTTTCTTAGTTTAATCCTATTTTATTGGGATGCTTTAAAGTTTTGGCTAAAGCCAATTTTTTATACTCAATATTTATAAAATGGGTTAAAACCCATTTCTATTGAAATTAAACAAACCATTTATCATTTAAAAAATGGTTTGAAACCCATTTCTATTGAAATTTTAAATTCTATTTTTTTAAATTACATCCTGCTTTAGCAGGATGTAATTATGAACATTCAAATTGGCTTTAGCCAAACCATTTATCCATCAAGCTTTTCAAAATTATATTTAGAAATAAACTCTTCGTATTCTTCTTCAAAAGTCTTTTTACTATGATGATTTTCTTGATTCTTAATATAATTCCGAACGCTATCAACCATAGATTCTGAAACTGAAACCGCAAAATATTCTCATTGCCATTGAAATTTTACTTTTGTTAATTTCTGTTGATTGATCCAAAATGATGATTCTCCTTTAATCAATTGCACTACCTTTTCTATGGTTTGATTAGATCCCAAAGAAACCAAACAGTGGCAATGATCTGAATATCCATTTACATAATCCATAAAAATTCCTTTTTTAATAGCATTCTGTTTCATGTGATTCCAAACTTTTTGCCTAACCTCTTTTGTTTCCAAAAATGCGAATCTATTTTTTGTGCTCCAAACTAAATGTATGTAGACTTTTATAAATGGCATAAATTTATGATTTGTTTCAAATGATAAATAGAAAATGGGTTGTAACCCATTTCTATTGAATTTTTAAATTATATTTTTTTGAATTGCATCCTGCTTTAGCAGGATGTAATTATGAACATTCAAATTGGCTTTAGCCAAACCATCTAACCATCTAACCATCAAGTCTAAAGTAGATTTCTATTGAGTAACATCAATCAAATCAAACTGTTTAAAATGATGTGTAAAATGTTTTACTTGAAATTTCGTCCATTCTTCAAAATCTAGCTCCCCAAAAAATGGATGTACAATCGTTCTATTTTCATCGGCGGTAAAGACTTTTAAAAACAATTCCAACTGCTTGATTAAATCTTCGATTGCTAAATGAATCGAACTACATTTTAAAGCAGTTGACTCATCTGATAAAAAAGAAGCTTTAAAACCTGTTTGCAATTCATTTTCAGTATTTAAAAACGGTTTTCTTCGTGCTGTTTTTTCATCAGAAACATAAACATCAACATTCCAGTTTCCGTTGGCTATTTTGGTTACTGCACTTAAATGTTCTATCATTTGTTGTGCATTCATGCTACCAAAAATCGGTTTAGAATTCTTATCTAAAGAAGATAGTTTTGCTTTAATAGCGTCAAAATTTAAAAAATCTATCCAATTTACTTTTGGCTTTCGTAAACTATTTATCTTCTCTACTACCGCTGAGTGCATAACAGTTCTTTTATCAAAATAAAGGGCAACGATTTCTTTTTCTTCTTCAGTTGCATCAAACTGATTTAAGATGTTTTGCAAATGCATTTTCATGTGTCCATGCTGAATTCCTTTAGTCGTAAGAGCTCTTAAAGCGGCGAAATTTTGCGCCAAGCCAGCGGCTGCCATAATTTGCATTAACACTCTAGCGGATGGTTTTTGCAACATTTGTAACGAGATTTTTGCCATCGGATGTAAAGCTGTTAATCCGCCAACAGTTCCAATAGCTAAAGGAATTTCTATCCAAAATTTAAAAACACCATCGTCAATAGAACAATGCGACAAACTTGAATAGGTTCCAGAACGTGCCGCATAGGCATGTGCACCCGCTTCAATAGCTCTAAAATCGTTTCCTGTTGCTAATACAACAGCATCAATGCCGTTCATAATTCCCTTATTGTGTGTTACGGCTCTATACGGTTCTATTTCTGCAATTTTTACTGCTTGATAAAATTTCTCTGCAAACTTCTGCGGATTTTCTCCTCCTAAATCTTCAATTTTACAACTCACCTCTGCCCTTACCAAACAGTCTGGAACATAATTAGACAAGATGCTCATCACAATCTCGATATCTTCTTTTTCAAACTTTTTTGCAATAGCTTCTAAACAAGAATTGATAAAGTTTGCACCCATTGAATCTTTTGTTTCAAAAGTTGCATGCAACTGATAATAGTTTGGTAGTTTATCCGTTTTATCAACTAATTTAATATCTAAAATTCCACCACCACGTTTTTCCATATT
>JBNMNV010000270.1:0-4440 GCA_051278125.1 Polaribacter sp.
CAAGCCAAGTAGACAGCCAACTGTAAGCATTGCCCAAAAATAAGCCACAGTATTTGCTCCAATAGTTCTAGAGTCTAAACCGTGATACTGTAATAAAAATTGTGAAATCCAATTGCCTATTCCTTGTTCAACCCCGACGTAACAGAAAATAGAAATAAAATAAAGGGCGGTCCATTTATTTTTTAATAATTGTAGGTATGAACTTGTATCTCCGGCGCGCTCACTCTCAAACTTTATGAAAATTGGGTATTTTGTTTTGAAAACAATTAATAATAAAATAAAACAAATGAAAGCAAAAACAACATAAAGAGAAACCCAAGGAAGTTCTGGCGGCACTAAACTAGTTAAAAAGGTTGCTAAGTATTTTTTAGTTTCATATTCTGTACTCACTAAGCTCTGATATAAGAAAGGACTAGCAAAGGATGCGAGACCGAATACGAGTTGCGCTAAAACGGAGTTAAATGCAAAATGTTCTTCTCCGCCAGAAACGCGCAGTAAAGGGTTGATAACCACTTGCAATACTGCCATGCAGCAACCCAAACTAAACAATGTAAAACTAAAAGAAATATAACCCGGAAAAATCACAAAAAGGAGTGAGGCTAGAATCATTACAAAAAATGAAATGGACAATAATGCTTTATTACTATATTTTTCAGATAAGAAACCAGCAGGTATAGACATTACTCCGTAGGCAATGAAAAAGGTAAATGGTAATAAGCCAGTAAGTGTTAAACTCAAATTAAAACTGGCTTTAACATCAACTATAATTGAATTAAGAATATTTGTAATGAAGGATATTACAAAAAAAATTAACATTACTAGTGCAATAATATGAAAGTGTATTTTTGGAATAGAATTTTCTGTTTTCATGCATTATAGGTGTTTATTGCTATTTAAAAAGAGGTGTTTGATATTATTTTAACATTGGGAAAAGTTTTTTAATTTCTGAGGTATTAGGCTGCTTTCCATATTCACAAATTTCAAAGAATTCTAAATGTTTTACGGAAGTGTTTTCTACCTTTGGATACCATTTTTTTAGCAGCGCTATATCTTCTTCACTCCAAATTATTTGTGCTGAATATCTTTTTTTTAGCCAAGCGAGTCTGTCTATTTCATTGATTGGTATTTCTTTTTTTTCAACACCACTCACCCATGGAAGCCACTCAAACATTTGGGAGGAGTGGGCAGCCAGCGCTTTTATTTTTTGATCCACAACAGCATCTATAACTATAGCAATATCTTTAGAAAAAGGATATGGTTTTTTAAAATCATCTTTCATATACAGAAAAACAGGGTTTTTTTTAAGCGGAGCAGTGTCGGGAGTTACGTTAGGAACAATGACTAAATAGGCAGCATCTTGTACAACAATTCCGGCATTTCTATGATCTGGGTGATAATCATTAGGTCTTAAGCCCAATACAATATCAGCGTTCCATTCACGTATTTTTCGAATCACTTGATGTCTTACTTGTAAAGTTGGCATTAATTCACCATCATGGTTGTCTAATACATCGTATGTTATATTTAAAATTTCACCAGCCTTTTGAGCTTCTGCACGTCTTCTTTTTCCAAGAAAACCGCCACCTTCACTTTGGTGACCTGCATCTCCGTTTGTTAGTGACACGAACTTTACTTTGTGTCCCATTTTGGCATACAACGCTGCTGTGCCTCCAAATTTAGCATCACAATCGTCAGGATGTGCACCGAAAGCGATGATTTTTAAGGGATTATTCTGATTATTTTGGGCGCCTAAAAAACCTCCTGTATATAACAGGAATATTGATAATATTAGCTTTTTCATTATTTTATTATTTAGAATTTAGCATAGGAAAAAGGTTTAGAATCTCTTTATCTGTTGGTTGTTTTCCATATTCACATATTTCAAAAGACTCAACATATTCGATAGAATTTCCTTTTTTTTCTCCATACCATTTGATAAGAGACTTTCTTGTTTCTTGGCTAATAGCACTTTTTGCACCCCATTTATTTTTTAGATATATTAAGCGCTCAGATTTTTTATTTGGAACTTCCGATAATTTGCCCTCTGTCCAGGGTAACCACTCATAAAATTGAGATTCATGGGCATCTAATCCATTTATTTTTTGATCTAAGGTACTTGAAATATCGATTGTAATTTCAGGTTGAAAAGGATAAGGCTTTTGAAAACGGTCTTGTAAATATAGAAATACAGGGTTTTTCTTAAGAGGTGGGGTATCTGACACAACATTTGGGACAATTACTAAATAAGCTGCATCTTGGACTAGAACACCCGTATACCTGTGATCTGGATGGTAGTCCACTGGCCTATGTGTGAGTACAATGTCAGCTTTCCAATTTCTAATCTCTCTGATTATTTGGTGCCTAATATTCAAACTGGGTAAAAGCTCACCGTCGTGATTGTCTAAAACGGTATACTCAATTTTTAATCGTTTTGCAGCTTCTTTTGCTTCAGCTCTTCTAATTTTAGCAAGTGCACCACCACCTTTTTCAAAGTGACCAGCATCTCCATTTGTAACGGATACAAATTTTACATTGTGGCCCATTTGAGAAAATAGAGCAGCAGTGCCGCCAAATTTATTATCACAGTCATCTGGGTGTGCTCCAAAAACAATGATATTTAATTTTTTGTTGTTTTGCCCTTCTAAAGTGCTAGTAAAACAAAACAGCAGAATATGCGCTAAAAGAATTAGTTTAAATTTATTTGATATCATACCTGCTGTTTTATTTTTATGAAAATTATTAATTATTTTGAGTAAAATTACTGTTGATATCCATTTCTCTTTGTGGAATAAAAAATAGGTCTTTTACCGCTGATTCAGGTATAAATGGTTCTGCATTATTTATTTTTTGCTTCGAGACATTAAACCTTTTTAAATCGGCCCAACGGTGATTTTCAAATGCTAATTCGACTCTTCTTTCACGAAGAAGTTTTTCTGCGAAGGTTCCAGCAGATAGCGCGCTTATAGGTGCCAGTCCGGCTCTACTTCTTATTTGATTGATGTAGCCATAACTTTCGGTCGATTCTCCAAGTGCTTCTGCTAACATTAAAAGAACATCTGCATATCTAAAAACAACAAAATTAATATCTGAGTCATTTTCTGCAGGCGGATTATCGCTATACTTTTTAATATAGTTCGCCGTTATTACCTCATCATTCTCATTAACATAAGAAACTCCTAAGGAAGCTCCAAATCTTGTATCACCAGTTTCGTAGGCATTTACCATCCCATCAGTAGGCCTGTTTCTGCCATAACCCTGCCCATTTTGTAAAAAAGCATTGGGAGAAAAGTCATTTGTAAAAGAGCTACCTTGACCGATTCCACCACTTAAGAACTGAACTTCAAAAATAGATTCATCATTATTTTCATTCATACTCCCCCAAAGAGTTGCATAATCTGGTAGAAGACTGTAATTATAGTTAGAAACAATGCGTTTTAAAACAACCTCTGCATCACTGTTTTGACCTACAGTTAAATATACTTTTGCTAATAAAGTTGCCGCTGCTCCTTTTGTAGCTCTTCCTACATCCGATATGCCGTAATCTTGAATAAGATTTTCTTCTGCCTTTTTTAAATCTTCAATAAGTTGCATATAGACTGTTGTTTGGTCTACTTGGGTTAATTTTTCTCCAGGGATAAAAACTGTTAATTGAAGCGGAATGTTACCGTAAGCAATGGCAAGATGGTAATACATAAGGGATCTTAAAAACAGCGCCTCTCCAATAATTCTTTTTTTAAGAGAATCCTCCATTTCAACGGCATCTATCCTATCGAGTATGGCATTACTATTAGAGATTATTCGGTAAGATCCTTTCCATGCAGCATCTATTTGCTGATTTAAGGCGTCTTCAGTAAATGTATTTATTACCGTAAATTGATTTGCCAATCCAGTTTGATCTGGACCTTGGTCGGTGTTATCTGCTCGCATTTCGAACATGGTCCAATAAGACCTTCCGTAGACTTCGTTAGACTGAAGGCCTCTATAGCTGGCATTAATACCAAAAATAAAATCTTCGGAACTATTATAAAAATTAGCTTCATTTCTGTCAGATACTGGTGCTAGATCTGTATAATCATTGCTGCACGCAGTAAACGCTATGGACGTTAATATAAATAGGATTATATTTTTCATTTGACTTAATATTTTAAATTAAAAGTTAAGGTTTATACCAAATACGATGGTTTTATTTAATGGATATGCTCCATAATCTTCACCAGGAGTTAGACCTCCTGAAATATTACTCACTTCAGGGTTATAGCCTAAATAATCAGTGAGCGTAAATAGATTGTTTCCGGTTACATACAACCTTAACTTATCTATATTTCCATTTAAAATATTATTTTCAGGAAACGTATATCCTAAAGTTATATTTCTAAGTCTAATAAACGAACCGTCTTCAACTTGAAAAGAAGAGGGTCTGTTGTTATTACCATGTCGTCC
>JBNMNV010000271.1:0-4418 GCA_051278125.1 Polaribacter sp.
CAACCAAACCGTAAATAATTTATTGGCAGAAAAAGTTAACTTATTATTATACACGCCAACTGTAAAAGAAAACCAATACAATGCTGCCATTGCTTATTTAGTTAGAAGATTGGATGAAGGTACGCAAACAGGAAACTTTTTAAAAGAAGGCTACAATTTACAAGTAGGTTCTGAAAAATGGGATATTTTAAAAGACGAATTTTTAAAATCTATTTCTTTAATGAAAGACTTAGATACATCTCCTAATAGAAAACAGGATAGAAACAATGAAATCCCTGAAATTATGGAAGGATTCCACAACGTACCTAATACGGATTGGAACTTGCCGCAAAACATTGCCTGGGCTCAGAAAATTAAAACGGATTGGGAAACTCCTGAAAATATTATAGGAACGACCATTCCTGTTGTTGGAGAATTAGATAATAACGAAAGATACACCATAAAAGTAAATAATTGGTCTGGTACGCCTCCTTGGGCTTATGAAATGGCTCTTAAAGAAGATTATCAAAAAGCAGTGGATAGCACAACTGAGTGGCAAAATTTTGATGTAAAAAAAAGAGCACATCTGCTAAAAAGAGCCGCTGTAGAAATTGAAAGAAGTAGAGCTAATTTAATTGGAATTGCTGTTGCAGAACTTGGTAAAACAGTAAAAGAAGTAGATGTTGAAGTTTCTGAAGCGATTGATTTTGCTAATTTCTATGCAGAAAGCAGTTTAGATATAGCTAAAGAATTTACGAGTGATGACAAAGGTCTTAATTTGGTATTGTCTCCTTGGAACTTTCCTATTGCCATTCCTATTGGTGGCGTTTTAGCGTCTTTAGCCGCAGGAAAAAAAGTGATTTTAAAACCATCCACCAATGCATCTGCTTGTGCCTATTTAACCTGCAAATGTTTATGGGAAGCAGGAATCCCTAAAGATGCTTTGTACTTTTTACCTTGTGAAGAAGCTATTCTTGATGATTTTTTAAGTTCGGGTAATGTTTTTGATGCTGTCATTTTAACAGGAGGTACAGAAACGGCTCTTTTCTTATTAGAAAGAAATCCTCAATTGAATTTATATGCAGAAACAGGAGGAAAAAATGGCACCATTGTTACAAGTTTGGCAGACAAAGAACAGGCTGCCTTAAATATTGTACAATCTTCTTTTGGTAATGCAGGTCAAAAATGTTCTGCTACTTCTTTGTTAATATTAACTGAAGATGTTTTCAACAACAACGAGTTTAAAGCCTTATTAAAAGATGCTACAAAAAGTAAAGTTTTTGGAAACCCTTGGGATTACTCCACAGAGATTGGTCCTTTAGCTGTACAGCTGTCAGAAAAACTGAAACATGTCATTCAGAACACCCCAGACCATCAATGGTTGGTAAAACCCAAGTTAAACGGTAATCACATGTTAACGCCTGGGATTATTTGGGATGTAACTACAGCCGATTACCCGTATCAAAATGAATTATTTGGACCCATTTTATCTGTTGTAAAAGCCAAAGACTTAAAAGATGCTGTTAATATTGCGAACAATGTTGCTTATGGACTAACCACTGGTTTAGAGTCTTTAGACGATAACGAAATTGAGTATTGGGACACACATATAGAAGCAGGAAATAAATACGTAAACAGATCTACTACAGGAGCTATTGTACAAAGACAACCTTTTGGAGGAATTAAAGCTTCCTGTTTTGGTTTTGGAATGAAGGCTGGTGGAATTAATTATGTACTTCAATTTACCAACATTAAATCAAAAACAACGGATTGGAAAGAAGACTATCAAAAATGGTATGATGAATTGTTTAGTAAAAAAATAGATTATGTAAATCGACGTGGTCAATCTAACGTTTGTAGCTACAATACATACAAAGAAATTTTACTTTTATATGATGTACATACACCTCAAAAACATATTGACAAGGTAGAATATATCGCTGAATTCTTAAACATTCCGTTAATTAAAGATACTTGTGGTAATGCATTAAAGCATTATCCTAAAGACTTTACTTGTGTTAGAGCTTTGGGTGTTTTGTCGGATCACTTTTTAATTAGATGTCATCAAAGTGCGATTCACGTTTACAACTACGAGCCTAGGAATAGTGGACGTATTGAATTGCTAAATTATTTAATTGAACAAAGTTATTCTCATAACTATCACCGATATGGGAATTTAATGGGAGTTGAGTACAACCCAAATGAGAAACCTAAATTTTATTAAATCTAAAAAGCGGTAAGTAATTTTTGATAATCAAAAATGGAATATTCAAATAAAAAGTTAAGTGGCTGTATATAAAAAAATCACAAATTTCACCTAAACCAACGTTAGTTGCTTGTTTGCTAGCTTCTGTTTTTCCTTTGGAAAATCCTCGCACTCAAAACCGCACTATTCTTATACATCAACGTCGTGATT
This sequence comes from Polaribacter sp., assembly GCA_051278125.1. Classification (GTDB taxonomy): domain Bacteria; phylum Bacteroidota; class Bacteroidia; order Flavobacteriales; family Flavobacteriaceae; genus Polaribacter. The sequence continues at coordinate 2,396 of JBNMNV010000271.1, forward strand.
AATGTAAAAAAATGAAACTATCCGAACATAATATCAATACTTGATGCTTTTTCTTCAACAAAAAATTGAGGAAAGTGCGGATTATTTAGCTAACGAATTGGAAAAAGGAAATTCGACTAATTTTCTGTCTTATCCGTCAAATTGTAAAGGACGGACATAGTATACCACCCCCGCCGGATTAAAGTGCGCATAGCAATATTTATTTCAAACCCTTGTATAGCATAGTCTGAATCGATTTTTTAAGTGGTTCAAAAAAATCCGTTTTCAGTGGTTTACTTTGACCGTTTTTTGCACTCAGCTCTATTTTATAAATGCCCTAATAATGCCCTAATAATGCCTTAATATGTGTCTAATATTAAGTATTTTTAGACATTCTAAATTAATAATAAGAGGTGTATTTCAGGTATAAAACCAAAAAAACCCCATTTTATTGGGGCTTTCGAGTTGTGATGGCACTAGGATTCGAACCTAGGACCGCCTGCTTAGAAGGCAGGTGCTCTATCCAGCTGAGCTATGCCACCATTTTTTAATGTGGGTGCAAATGTATTAAAAATATACCCTTGTAAAACCAAAATCATTCAAAAGATGGTTTAAAAACCTCTGGTTTGAAATAGTAGTAAATGTTTGAAGTCCGTTTTTAGAATAATATCTAGTGTAGGGTGTTGATAATCTGATAAATACATGGTTCTAGGTCTAAAATAGTCAATAACGTCCGCTCTCATAATTATCGTAATTCTCCCAAATTTGGTCTAATACTTTCAGGAAAATGTCAAACTCGTCTTCACTTATGTTTTCTACGCTCATGGCACGGATGTCTCTTATCACAGGCATCACCCGCTGCATAAGTTCTTGGCCTTCGGGCGTCATATTAAGCTTAAAGCGTTTTTGGTCGTCTCTAAATCGCAACTTCTTTAAAAAACCTTTTTTGCATAAACCGCTGATAACCCGAGACGTGGTAGCACGGTTCCTAAAGTTCGTATTGCTGATTTCGGCTTGGGAGGCATCGGTTCCTAATAAATGCACGCGCCGTAAAATAACCCACTGCTCTATGGTCAGGTCAATATTATTTTCTGTAAAGGCACTTAGAAATGTACCCTGTACCTTTTTTAAGGTACGATCTAAATAGACACCAAAACCTTCTGTTCGATCCATAAATTATCGTTCTAGGGGTCAAAAATAAGGAGAAAAAACAAAATATTGTTGTTGATGCAACAATATTAAAAATTTGTAGTACTTTTGAATGTGATAATATATACAATCGATGACTAAAGAACAGGAAGCGGATAGCACCTTTTTTAAAAGCTATATTTTAGAGGACAGTACGTACAGGGGTGGAGGTAAAAAGATTGTTATGCCAGAAGGTGTTACGGTTCATAAATTGTCTTCTAATGAAAATCCTCTAGGTTTTTCCGATAAGGTAAAGTTGGCAATAGTAAATGCCACTGAGAACTTAAGTTTATATCCTGATAATACAGATGCTAGATTGCGAGCCGCATTGGTGAAAGATTTTAACACCGAACTTTCTGCTGATCATTTCGTAACGGCGAATAGCGGGTCGGAAATCATCGATATTATTTCGAAAGTATTTTTGTCCCAAGGGGATGAAATTATTGTTTCTCAACCTTGTTTTTTACCCTATACCGCGTTTACCAGATGGATGGGCGCTACCGCCATAAATGTTCCTATGACTCCGGACTATGATTATGATTTAGAAGGTATTTTAAGAGCAATATCAACAAAAACAAGATTAGTTTTCTTGGCATCACCAAATAATCCATCCGGAAATTATATTCCGCGTGATGCTTTAGAGAATTTTTTATCCAAGGTGCCTGCCCATGTAATTGTTGTGTATGACGAGGTATACCGTCATTTTGCAGAAGCAACCGATTATACTTGTGCGCTACCTTTTGTGAACAAGGGTTATAATATTATTGCTGTCAATAGCTTTTCTAAGACCTATGGTTTAGCCGGATTACGAGTAGGTTACTGTTATGCTCCAGAGAAGCTTAGCGACTACATGAGA
>JBNMNV010000272.1:0-4386 GCA_051278125.1 Polaribacter sp.
CTTTTTTTATCCCCTAGAAGCATATACACCTCGCCTAAACTATCAAAAGCATTTGAAGAGGTTGGATAATTAGTAGCATTTAATTTAAAAAATGCCAGGGCTTTCTTTTTATCTTTTTTCAAATACTCATAACCAATTGTATTGATGTCATTTTCTGGAGGTAAAAACGCCCCATTGTAATTTGTTTTATAATACGATACTATCTCATCAATAGAATTATTGCTCATGTTTTTCATTTTAAGACCCTTATAAATGAACTGCATACCGTTATACAAACTCATCAATGCCACAGTCCAATGATTTTCTTCTTTAAAATATTCTAGTTCAATATTTGAAGGAGATATCCCTTTATTTTTTAAAGTTGTATTAAATAATTCATGACTGTTAATATTTGCTTTGAAAACATGTGGAACTCTATCAAAATTCTCAAACTTATCTGCGGTAGATACGTAGATTCTCTTATCTTTTATTTGAGAAAGATTGGCGCTGTTTATTTGCTTCACAACATATTGATTGTCCCACCAAAAACTTGGATCCATAGAAACAAAACCATTAAATGAAGAGGTGTTAGAAAGATATGATGATCCCACTAACAAACCTCCATGGGAAATTCCTACGAGCGTTTTAAATGAATTTGTTCTGTAATTTTTGTCAATTTCCGGTAATAGCTCTTCTTCAATAAAGTTTAAAAAATGAGAACTTCCACCACTCGTTTTATGGTTTTCTAAAGCACTTGATCCATTTAAATTCGTCAAATACTTGGTTGGTGTAAAATCCTTAACTCTATCTACATTAGTTATAGCCACAATAATCATTTCAGGAATTTGTCTACCATCTATCATGTGTTTTAAAATACCAGAATGTGAATGGTAATTCACCTCCCCATCCAACAAAACCAATATTGGGTAGTTATTTTTACTTGTTTCATATGAACTCGGGAGTTCTAGTATATAGTTTCTTTCCTCTTTTAAGATTTTAGAATGAATTTTATAGGTATTCCCTATTGAATATGGCGTTGCGTTTTGTCCAAATGCATTGTACTGTAAGAACATCAAAAATGCAATAAGCACTTTTGTAATTATAGGTATTACTCTCATGGTGTTTGTGTTTATAAGCTATTCCAATTTTTAAACTTAACTGATTGTCGACTTGAAACTTCTAAAGTTTCACCAGTAGTTAAGGTTATTTGTAGCTTATTATTAAAATATGGGTGAATTTCTTTTATATATTGTGTGTTGATTATTTGACTTCTATTAATTCGGAAAAACACTTTTGGATCTAGTTTTTCCGCTAATAAATTCAAAGAACGTTTAATCATTGCTTTTTGATTGCCAAAATATAAACGCGCATAGTTTTCTAATGATTCTATAAAATAGATTTCTGTAAGTGGTATGAAATGACATGTTTCTCCATCTTTTATGAAAATCTTTTGATGCATTGGTAAGATTTGGCTTTTTAATTCTACTTTTTTAGCCAATTCTATTTTTACTTTTTCAATAGTTTTTGCAAAACGTTCATCACGTAAAGGTTTCACTAAATAATCCAATGCGTTCAATTCATATGCTTTTACCGCATATTGATCATAGGCAGTTGTAAAAACAACCTCAGGCACAGTGGTGAGCTCTTCTAATAGGTCAAATCCTGATTTTCCAGGCATATGAATGTCTAGGAATATAATATCAGGAATCATTTCTTCGATCATTTTCTTAGCTTCATCTGCATGACTTGCTTCTCCAATGACTTCAAATTCAGGATAACTTTTTAATGCACGTTTTACTTCTTCTCTAGCCAAACGTTCATCATCAACTATGATTGTTTTATATGTTTTCATCAGCTGCAAATGGTATTGTGATTTTTGCTTCAACGATATCATTGGCTATTTCTATTAGCTTAAATGTTGCGTTGTTTCTGTATTGTATTTTTAATCTTTCTTGAAGATTTTTTAATCCAAGCCCCACAAATGTTTTGTTTAAAGATAATATTCCTGGGTTTTGAACTTGTATAGAAACCTGTTCTTTGTCCTTTTTAATAATTACAGAAATAATTCCTCCTTCAATTTTTGAATCAATTCCGTGTTTAATAGCATTTTCTACTAATAGTTGAATGCTTAATGTAGGGATTTTAAAACTCTCTAAATTTTCATCAATAGAAATCTTTAACTGTAAACGATCTTCAAACCGTAATTTTTCTAACGCTAGGTAATCATTTACTAATGCTAATTCTTCTTTTATTGAAATTAAGTCTTTGTCCTTATCATACAGGGAAGAACGTAATAAATCTGATAATAAATCAATAGCTCTTCTAGCTACATTAGGGTTTTCAATCACTAACGACTTTATAGAATTTAAAGAATTAAATAAAAAGTGAGGGTTTAATTGGGCCGATAAATTATCTAATTGAGCTTGTTTTGCAATGATAGATAGTTGTGCGTTTTCTTTTGTTATTTCTATCTGATTTATATAATAATGATATAAATGATACGCTAGTAACCAAATAGACATCAGTCTTACTCCTGTAATTAATACAGGGTTCCAATCAAAAAGGGACGTTAATAAATTAAGTTCCCTACCTGTAACCAATGTCCAGTAATAATGCCATTTAAAATTAGCTAATAGCATATATGAAATAGCCAAAACAATAACAGAAGGAACAATTTTTAATAATAATTTCTTTAATTGAATGTTGTTTTTATTAGATCTTAAAACGAATGCACGGTAAATATGGGTTAAAAATATCCCTATAGAAATGTCTAATACATAATTTAATAAAGTATAAAAAACTCCATAATTGTCTCTAGTATATACGGTATAAGCCCAATAAACAGAAACTAAACTCCATCCTATTATCTGACATTTCCAATAAAGAGAAATTGTAATATTGCTGTTATATGATTTTCTAATGCTACTCATCTTCGACAAAGCAACGAAATACTTTTAAAAAGTGAAAGAAAAAGTACAAGAACGTAGCATATGAGGTTTAAGTGTCATTATTTTATCTTTATTTCATACTCATTACACTTCCCTCCTTTCGTCAGTCAGTATAATAAGTGTTTTATTAACATTTTAGAAAAAACTTTTGAGAATAAAACTTTTCATAAAATGAAAGTTAATACTTTGTTTTTAGCTGAAGTAAAGCAACCCTTCGACTCGTTCCACGCTCAGGACAGGCGCCACGCAGAACATTATAGTACATTTTGTAATACTTAGCGGAATAACGCTTTTGGGCGATATTTGACATCATTACAGATATAATGTCTTTAAAGGTATATTGATAGTAATTATGTCAAGCTAATTGTAGCTTCATTAGAAAGATTTAGATAAGTAGCTATAAACATTATGTAAAACTACTTTTAACTATAAAGTTTGTTTTTTATTGTAATTATTGTCGACAAAAAACTAGTACTATCAATTATTTTCATAATTCATACTTTGATTGTACACACGAACAATCAGAATACCAATATCTGTAACTACATAAAAAATAGTGTGATTTATAAGAAAATCGCTTTAGTAATACTATAAATTCTGATGCTTCACGTCCTAGGTTTGCATTATTGGTTAACATCTCAAAAACAGCATGAATTCCGAGTAAATAGCTTTTTGCATGTTTCAAAACAAACGTTTCAATTCCGTATTCATACATTTTACAGTAATTTCAAAACAGAATTAGTATGATAATTAATTAAATTTATATCAAAAAAAAGAATGAACATTCATTTTTATTTGTATATTTGTACTCTAATTTAGAGTAACATGGCTAAACTTCAAAAAAGCATAGATAAACGTAACGCACTTATAAAATCAACTATTGAATTAGTAAATAACAATGGTTTCCATGCAACTCCAATGAGTAAAATTGCTAAAATGGCCAATGTATCACCTGCAACCATTTATTTGTACTTTGAAAACAAACAGGATTTAGTCAATCAAACGTATTTAGAAGTAAAAACGAAATATACAGATTTTGTTTTTAAGACGTATCATGAGGATACAACCGTTAAAACTGGCTTTGAACTTATCTGGAAACGTATTGCTGAATTTAATATTAATGAATGTGAATATTCCTTTTTTTTAAACCAATGTAATAACACCCCAATAATTGATGAGTCTAGTAGAAAAGAAGGAATTAGGCATCTGCAACCCTTACTCGACCTTTGGGAACGTGGTAAGAACGAAGGAGTTATTAAGCCTATTTCAAATTATATTTTATATGCCTATTCAATAAATCCTTTATCATTTTTAATAATAGCGCAAAAGCAAGATGAATTTCAATTGACCAAAGTACATGTTGAAGAGGCATTTCTAACAGCTTGGGATAGTATTAAGCTTTAAAAATAAAAAACATAGTAATAATTAAAATTTAAAAAATGGAATTATTAGACAAATT
>JBNMNV010000273.1:0-4343 GCA_051278125.1 Polaribacter sp.
AAATAAGCTCTTACACCCCAAAGTAAATTTAGTTTACCTAAAATTCTTTTATCCGTAGAGAACGCTAAAACATGTGTTCTTGGTCTCCATGCAGAAATTTGAAACGCTGTATAGCCACTATTTGTTAAAGTAGTAATAGCAGATGCTCCTGTATCATTCGCCAAGTTTGCAGCATGGTGACAAATAGATTTTGTAATAAATCTATTTGTTCTAATATGAGGTGCTTCTTTTGGTACTTTAATCATTCTAGAGTTTTCTACACTTTTAATGATTTCAGAAATTTTTTGAATAACTTTTAGCGGATGTTTACCCACGGAAGTTTCTCCAGAAAGCATTACTGCATCTGCACCATCCATAATAGAATTCGCAACATCATTAACCTCTGCCCTTGTTGGTACAGGATTATCAATCATTGTCTCCATCATTTGAGTTGCAATAATTACAGGAATTCTTGCCCTTTTTGCTCGTCTTACTATTTTTTTCTGAATTAGAGGAACATCTTGCATCGGTATTTCAACACCTAAATCTCCACGTGCAACCATTAATGCATCACAATAAGGGATTAAAGCATCCAAATTTTTAACAGCTTCTGGCTTTTCTATTTTTGCAATGATAGGCACTCTATAATCTGAATGTTCTGCAATTAAATCACGAAGCATTCTTAAGTCTTCTGGTGTTCTTACAAAAGACAAGGCCATCCAATCTACTTGTAAACCTAAAGCAAAAACAGCATCTTCTTTGTCTTTTTCTGTTAAAGCTGGCAGAGATATGGCCGTATTAGGTAAATTTACTCCTTTTTTAGATTTAAGCTCACCACCAACAATAACCTTAACAACTACTTCATTTTCTTTGTTTGTAGAAAGTACTTCAAACATTAATTTACCATCATCCACTAAAATATGTTCTCCTACTTTTACGTCTTTAGGAAAACGTTGGTAGGTCATAAAAGCTTTTTCTTTAGTTCCAATACATTTGTCTGTCGTAAAAGTAAAAGTGTCTCCATCTATTAACTCTACACCATCTTCCATCACCCCAACTCTAAGTTTAGGCCCTTGCAAATCAGCTAAAATTGAGATATTAAACCCATTTTCTTCATTAATTTCTCTAATTATTTTCACATTTTGTTCTACAATATCATAGTCTGCATGAGAAAAATTTATTCTAAAAACATTTACACCAGCAATTGCTAGCTGTTTCATTTTTTCTTTTGTATCGATTGCAGGCCCTAGGGTAGCAACTATTTTCGTTTTATTATTATTTGGCATATTTTAAAATATTAGAAAGTCTTTGGACTTTAATGTATCCTTATCAATTGCATAAGAAGTAATTACTTGATCTATTGTTTTGATTTTATGTATAGTGTCCACAATAAAACTATATTTAACACACCCAGAAATTTTAATAAAAAAATCAACTTTTTTCTTTTCTGGAATTAAATATGTTTTTGTTTCTGATGATATTAGTAGTGAACTTGATGCTGTTTGATTTTCTATTTTCGAACTATTTGCTAATAAAAACCATTCAAAATCATATTTATTGTTTGCACAATTGTATAATGAGAAAGATGATTTTTTATTCAACTCCTCAAAAGTTACATCTTCTTTTGCTTTATAAAAACTAGTTCTCAAATTTTTATTCAACAAATACGCTAATTTATAGTCTTCTAATGTAGTATGAATACCGATTAAGGCATATTCTTCTTCACATAAACTATCTAAAACTAATGAATGAATTTGCATAAATAATAATTAGCTCCTGTTTTTGTATTTAAGGCGCTAAATTACTAATTGTTTATGAGTTTTTCAGGGATATTAACGAAAACGTTATCGTAGTACTAACCAACAGAAATTTGACTCTGGAAAGCGTAATAAACTCTTTTTGAGGCTTGTTCTTCTGCCTTTTTTTTAGAGGTTGCTCTACCTTTGCCAACCTGTTCACCATCAATACTAATTTTTACACTAAAATGTTTTATTGCTTCATTACCAGAATCCTCATAGGTATCAAACTTGTATTTTTTCTTTTGTTTTTGACACCATTCTATAATAACTCCTTTATAACTGGTAATTTTTCCTTCTAGCTTTTCAATATCAACATACGGTATAATTACATTTTCGAAAATAAATTTTTGTGAAAAATTATATCCTTTATCCAAATAAATAGCGCCCACTAGAGCTTCAAAAATATTACCATGAATATTATCACCTACATTGGCCTGATCTACATTACTATTTACAAAGCGTATTAAGTTTAAATCCTTACCGAGTTCATTTAAATGTTCTCTGCTCACAATTTTAGAACGCATCTGCGTGAGATAACCTTCTGAACCAGATGGTACTTTTTTATATAAATAACCAGCAATTACAGCTCCTAAGATAGAATCTCCTAAAAACTCTAACCGTTCATAATTGATAGGGTTTCCTCTATCATCTAGCATTTGCATAGATCTGTGCGTAAATGCTTTTTTATACTTATTAATGTTTCTTGGAGAAAAATTAAGTAGTTTTTTTAGTTCGTAATATAACTCGTTGTCTTCTGCCGACTTGGGATTAACGATTTTACGAATAAAATTCATGATTTAGTGCTCCCATTTTTTAAAGGCAACACATGCATTGTGACCACCAAAACCAAAGGTATTACTAATCGAAATTTTAATGTCTCTTTTTTGAGCCTTGTTAAGTGTAAGATTTAATTCTGGATTGATATTCTCATCTATTACCGAATGATTTATTGTTGGCGGAACAATACTATGTTTCATTGCTAAAATAGAAGCAATAGACTCTATAGCACCCGCTGCGCCCAATAAATGCCCTGTCATAGATTTTGTTGAATTAATATTGATGTTTTTAGCATGCTCGCCAAAAACTTCAGAAATAGCTTTTAATTCAGCTACATCTCCTAAAGGTGTAGAAGTACCGTGTGTATTGATATGATCTACATCCTCTGGTTTAATTCCTGAATTTTCTAAACAGTTTTTCATCACGGCAATTACTCCCAAACCTTCCGGATGTGGCGCTGTCATGTGGTAAGCATCAGAAGACATTCCGCCCCCAATAACTTCTGCATATATTCTAGCACCTCTTGCTTTGGCATGATCATAATCTTCTAAGATAATTGCACCTGCACCTTCACCTAAAACAAAACCATCACGTTCTGCATCAAAAGGTCTTGAAGCAGTTTCTGGCGATTCATTTCTTGTAGATAGCGCGTGCATTGCGTTAAAACCACCAACCCCAGCATAAGCAATAGCGGCTTCAGAACCACCTGTCACTATAACATCACAATACCCTAATCTTATGTAATTTAGCGCATCTATCATTGCATTTGCAGAAGATGCGCATGCAGAAACTGTGGTGTAATTTGGGCCCATAAACCCATTTTTAATGGAAATATTACCTGGAGCAATATCTGCAATCATTTTTGGAATAAAGAAAGGATTAAATCTAGGGGTACCATCTCCAGCCTGAAAATTCATTGCTTCGTTCTGAAAAGTTTCTAAACCACCAATTCCTGCTCCCCAAATTACGCCAACGCGAAATTTGTTAATTTTGTCTAAATCTAAACCAGCATCTAAAATTGCTTCATCGGAAGCCACCATAGCGTACTGCGTAAACCTGTCCATTTTACGTGCTTCTTTCCTGTCTATAAAGTCAGTTGCTGTAAAACCTTTTAATTCACATGCAAAACGAGTTTTGAACTTGGCCGCATCAAAGTAAGTGATAGGTGCTGCTCCGCTAACTCCGTTAACTAAAGCGTTCCAATATTCCTCAATATTATTACCAATTGGCGTTAATGCGCCAAGTCCAGTGACTACAACTCGTTTTAATTGCATATAAATATTACTTTTTTGCTTCTTCTATGTAGCTAACTGCTTGACCAACTGTTCCGATGTTTTCGGCTTGATCATCTGGAATTTGAATATCGAATTCTTTTTCGAACTCCATAATTAACTCAACAGTATCTAAAGAATCTGCTCCTAAATCGTTTGTGAAGCTAGCTTCTGTTGTTACTTCATTATCGTCTACTCCTAATTTGTCAACGATAATAGCTTTTACTCTTGATGCAATGTCTGACATAACTTTCTTGTTTTTTTAAAATTTAAATCGGTGCAAAAATACGAATCTTATTAATTCTAACTAACTTTTGCTTAAAAAATGATGACGAAAGATAATTAAAAATGTTCAATCGGTCATAATAATTCACCGATTTCTTAATTATTATTCTTTTTTTTGTACTTTAGAAATATAGGGTATGAAGCGTATTGTTATTTTTGCTTCTGGTTCTGGAACGAACGCAGAAAACATTATTAATTTTTTTAATCAAACTAAAACTGCTAAAGTTACACA
>JBNMNV010000274.1:0-4340 GCA_051278125.1 Polaribacter sp.
CGGCCAAAAGTTCCAATAATTAAGTCGTGTTCTCTAGGGTGAATAACCAAATCCTTTACCGGTACAGTAGGGAAACCTTCGGTCCATTTGGTCCATTTTTCTCCGGCATTGATAGAAATATATAGACCATCATCTGTTCCTAAAAACAATAGATTCGCATTTTCAGGATCTTCTATAATGCACAAGGTATAACTTTGTACATCATTTTCATCAACAATACGTTCCCAAGATTTTCCGTAATTTTTTGTTCTATAGGCATAAGGAGTATAGTTGAATCTTCTATAATCATTGGCAATTAATAAGGCTTCTCCTTTATTTTTATTGGATGCTTTAATTTGTGTAATCCAACTATTTTCTGGTAAACCTTTTATGTTTTTCGCAACATTGGTCCAAGTTTCCCCACCATTTTTGGTGATATGAACTTGTCCATCATCTGTAGCAGCCCATAAAACACCTTTTTCTAAAGAAGTTGGTTCTACGACCAAAACTGTACAATGGTTTTCTGCACCTGTTGCATCCATCGTTAAACCACCACTTTCAGATTGTTTTAATTTTTCAGGATTATTGGTTGATAAATCGGGTGAAATAACTTCCCATGTTAATCCTTTATCGGTTGATTTATGGACAAACTGACTTCCAAAATACAACGTTGAATTATCAAAAGGATCTATATTTATGGCAGCATTCCAATTGAAACGTAGTTCAACATTTGCATCTTTATGCGTTGGTTTTACAGAGTAATTATTCCCGGTGATATAATCATATCTTAAAACAGAACCTTGCTGACTCATAGACCAGCCATAGCGAGAATCGTCTTTATCTGGCACCACATCAAAACCATCGCCAAAACTTATTTCTTGCCAATAAGAGTTTCTGATTCCTTGTGCTTTCCATACATAAGCAGGACCTCTCCAAGAACCATTGTCTTGCATTCCTCCATATACATTGTATGGAAATTTGTTATCCACATTAATATGATAAAATTGAGCGACAGGAATATTGCCAATAAATCGCCAAGATTTCCCACCATCTTTTGTGATGTTTAATCCTCCATCATTTCCATCGATCATAAATTTACCATTCTTTGGATGAATCCACCAAGCGTGATGATCTGGATGCACCCCATTATTGGCATTATAAGCTGGCATTAATTGTTCAAAGGATTTACCTCCATCTTGAGAAACATTTATATAGGTAAAAACGGTATATAACCTATTTTCATTCTGTGGATCCACATAAATTTCTGAATAATAAAAAGGACGATTTCCAATACCAGGTTTGTCATTTATTTTTTTCCATTTAAAACCACCATCTTCACTTTTATACAATGCGTTTTTCTTTGCTTCGACGAGGGCGTATACAACATCCGGATTACTAGGAGCAATGGCAACACCAACTCTTCCTAAATCGCCTTTTGGAAATCCTTCTTTGTCCGTTACTTTTTTCCAGTTTTCTCCACTATCATATGTAATATAGACTCCACTTCCTGATCCTCCAGATTTAAAAAACCAAGGGTCACGTTTGTGTTCCCACATAGAAGCAATTAATTTATTCGGATTTTTAGGATCCATAATTAAATCTGCAGCTCCAGTTTTGTCATTATTATATAAAATCTGTTTCCAAGTTTTTCCTCCATCAGTGGTTTTATATACACCACGTTCTTTATGCTCTCCCCAAGGAGAACCAATGGCGCCCACATAAACCACATCTGGATTTTTTGGATGAATAATAACTCTGTGAATATGTCTTGTTTTTTCTAAACCCATCGCTTTCCAGGTTTTACCTGCATCTAAAGATTTGTAAATTCCGAAACCGCCATTTAAACTATTTCTAGGATTTCCTTCTCCTGTTCCTGCCCAAATAACACTGGGGTTGGATTGCTGAATGGCAACTGCACCAATAGAAGCTGTGAGTTCTTTTTCAAAAATTGGCTCCCATTTAATTCCGCCAGAAGTAGATTTCCAGATACCGCCAGAAGCTGTACCGACATACATTATTTCAGGATTCGATTCTACAACATCAATAGAAGTTACACGTCCAGACATTCCTCCAGGACCAATATTTCTTGGTTTCATGTTTTTGACTAAATCCATAGAAAACTCTTGAGAAAAGAGTAGGGTAGTCGTACATAAAAATAACAGCGTGATTAATTTTTTCATATATGTAAGTTTGATTTTGTTTAAACAGCGAACAATATACAAAATAGAAAACGCTCAATAATAATTGAGCGTTTAATTTAACAGTTTTTTGCTAGTACATGGTCTTATACCAATTTACATTTCAACTGTCGTATAAAATTAGTTTCTTTTTCACCCATTTGTCGTCATAAAATAGAACCGTAGCTATTGCTATGCTTAAATTTTATTCCTAAACTGGATAAAAAATAATTCAAATTTTTAATACGCTATTTAAAACATAAATTGGTATTAAAAACTTCTCGATACAATTTCGCCCAAAAACGAAATCACTCGAAGTGACATTGCGTAAAGTCAGTTCGAGTGCATTTGTGAAGAGTGAATAAATTAGTATCGAGAACTTTACTCTTCCTTTTTTTTAGGTTCTCTTTTAGCCTCTTTTAAAGCCTGTACGAGTATCCATTCTATTTGTCCGTTTGTAGAACGGAATTCATCTGCAGCCCATTTTTCAATGGCTTTAATCATATCTTCATTAACTCGCAAAGCGAAAGCTTTCTTTTTTGCCATTTTATTATTTTACAAATTCAACAATCGTTTGGATTAGTTGTTTTGAAATCGAAAAATCTGCAGACATATATGATTTCATATTATCAGCATCATTTTCAATATTTTTTAACACATGATTCATGTTTTTTATAATCACTAATTGTGCATCAGGTTTTGCTTTTTTTAGATTTTCTGCATCCAAAACTTGCACCTGTAAATCTTTATTACCGTTAATAATCAAAGCTGGAATAGTTACTTTTTTTATTTCTTCCAAAGGATTTAATGCAATCCAAGAAGCTAAAAATGGCTGATTTTGAGGCGCAAAAAGCGACATTAAATTGGGGTCTACTTGTTTAATTTCTCCGGTTTCTTTTAATTCTCTCAGGTAGTTTTCCGTTAACTTTCGAAAATCAGCACTTTGAGCGGTAACTTGTCTTACTAGAGTTTTGTCTATGGTTTCTCCAGCACCTGCAATAGAAATATATTTATCCACATTATTTAAAGTTAGCATAGCAATTAAAGATCCTTGACTATGTCCTGCTAAAATAATTTCGGTAAAACGACTGTCATTTTTAAAATAATTGACAACTTCTTTAACATCGCTTACAAAATCAGTAATTAAAACACCATCTTCTTGTAAAAAAGTTGCATTTTTTGGGTTGGATGTTCTTTTATCATAAGAAAAAAAAGCAATGTTATTTTTGTTGATTTCGTTTCTAAATTGATTGATATATTGTGGTTGATTTCCATCTCTATTTACGCCACCAGAGCCATGTACCCAAATTATTAAAGGTTGTTTATCACTTGAAAAAGTTAAAGTTCCAGGCAATTGAATTGCCATATTATTTATATTAATTTCTTCGGATTTTACTTGCGCCAAAGAAACTGCAATGCTAAAAATTGATATACTTAAATAAGTTAAAATACGTATCATTTTATTTAATTTTTGATTTATACGTTTCTAAAACACTTTTTGCTTCACGTTCTTTTTGAGTACCAATTAATAATTTCTTTCCACTTTTAAGAATTAATTGAATACCAATATTTCCAGAAATATTTAAGGCTTCTTCTTTGCCTTTATTAAAAAAAAAGCCACCTCTTAATCCCCAGCCACCAAATTCACTAATAGGTAAATAAGTTCTAACACCTACATTTTCAATTTTATCCCAAGAGATTTTTTTCATAGAAAAATGAAATGGATAAAATTGATAATGAATACCTTCTTCATCAATTCTGGTGGAAAGTTTCATAAAGAAAATAAGCAGTGTTAACAAAAACATACTAACTGTAAAAATTATCAATCCTACATCTGACATTGGTTTCTGTCCCAAAGGTATTTTATAAATTATCTGTTGAATAATTCCATAAACACCAAACAAGAATGGAACACCAATTGCAAATAGTAGAATAATAATTAGCCAAGTTTGTGTAAAACGTTGTTCTTCTTTAAAAACTTTCATTATTATCTATTTTTATCTCTTTCAAAAACGATACTTGTCCAAGTTTGGTTAATATTTACAACTCTCCAACCTTCTCTCGCATATTGATTTAACTCATCTTCAAAATTTTGCATTCTATTTCTAAAACCTAATTTTGGAGTCACTATTTTGTATTCTTTCATTCTTCTTATTTTAATATTTTTTATTACACTTTTTATTA
>JBNMNV010000275.1:0-4314 GCA_051278125.1 Polaribacter sp.
TCGAAGGGTCGAAGGATCGAAGGGTCAAAGGGCCAAAATAAAAGGCAGCCTTATTCTCGTATTCGAGAAAATGTGCTCAAGACTTTTTTTTCCAACTTTCTCATCAGCTTGCGGCAATAACTAAAATATAGAGCCACATCAACACGTATTTTTTTTGAGTTTAATAATATAATCTAAAATCAAGTAATTTACATACATTGTAATGTCTTTGGTGCAACTCTTCTACAACATCTAACATATTATCATCTTCTTTAAATAAGTTAAAGAATGCTTTATCGAGATTTGAGCTACTTATTCCATTAAATTCATTACCATAGCCAGAAACACCTTTTGCACCAGTGATATCTAAAAAATATTGAGCTTCCTCTTGGTCTAAATCTAGGGTTTTTGCATTTGAAAAATGTAAAATTTTTCCTTTTAATCTTCCTTCAAAAATTTCTGCAATTTCCTGTAAACTATAGTAGTAGTCATTTAAACAAATACTATTTGCTTCACCTGTTATAACCAAGAAGATTATTTCATAGTCTTGAAAATTATGATCATCCAAGACCAGTGCATTTAAGCTAGCTTCTAGTCCTTCAATAGTGTCGCACGTTTTATAAATACTTGCTATTCCATATTTCAAGGCCAATTCTTCCAAGTTTTCTTGTGCTTCGGTAACCTTGTCCGTTTCTATTTCATTAACCGCTTCTAAACAATAAATGAAATACTCTGCGTCTATAGATTGTTCTTGGGGTAATTGTTGTCTTTTCTCTAACAAGTTTCTGAAATTATGCAAAGTAAAATAAATACAAAATTACTGTAACTCTCTTAGCTTTTCAGTGTTTTCATATAAAATTCCATTCCACCCACATTAACTTTCCTTCTACCGTCGGTCAGCTAATAAGTATTCGATTACCTTTTTTGAAGAAATTTTTAAATAGAATATAGTGTAAAACACTTTGCTTTACCCAAGTAAAGTGACCCTTCGACTCGTACCATGCTCAGGGCAGGCGTCACGCAGAACATTATAGAACAAATGTATTGTTATTTAGAACTAGCCAGATGTTCACGTTTTCATTAGATTGCTATAATTACTCACACTTTTAATAATTGATAAATCTGTGTTCGTGATTTCTACGCAGTTCTATATTATATAAAATATCCCACAGTGATAAGGATTACTATAGAAACATCCTGCTTGGGTTATTTTATGAAAATCGGTTTGCTACGCAGCTTTAATAAAACATTTGTTCTAGAAATAGCCGTGTCGCCTGTCCTGAGTTTGCCTGCCCTGAGTTTGCCTGCCCTGAGTTTATCGAAAGATCGAAGTATCAAGGCTACACCATCAAGCACTAAAAAGGTCTAGTAGACCTTTTTAGTGCTTGATGGCTTGCCGCGCGGTGAAACAATGTATGGCTCAGTCGCTATGTTTCAGAAAACATTGGAACATATTAAAATCACCTTGAACTATCATTAAGCCTTTCGAAAATTAATAATATCTATTACTAGACCTCTAAAACATGAACCCTCATTCCCCTACTTGCCCTGAGTTTGCCGAAGGGTTGTTTTGACCAAAATTTTATGAGGCCAAATCTAACATCAAGATTCTATTTTACATAATTAAAAAACGCAATCTTATTAAGATTACGTTATAAAATTTAGAGTTTTAAATTTCAGCAAAATAATTATTAGTATTACTACGTGAACTATAAACTATATTGTTTTTTTATCATAGTTACAAATGCATCTTCATCCATTCGTTTTCTATTATCAAGTAGGTATTCGGCATCTGCTCCTGCTCTATAACGCAATTTTGAACGCTCATCTGTAGTAGCTTCAAAAATGACATCTGCTACTAAACTCGGTGGTGATGGTATTAATTCTCCACTTTGCCATACTTTAAGTAATGAGGACACAGTGTGTTGGTATTCTTCTAAATTCTCGTCATTTTGAAAATCGAAAGAACGTCCCCCAAAATCTGTAGCAATCATTCCAGGTTCAACAATTTTTACACGTACACCAATTTGTTCCATTTCATAACTTAATGCTTCAGAAATTCCTTCTATAGCAAATTTGGTTCCGTGATACAACGAGCCTAATGGAAAAGTGATTTTTCCACCTATTGATGAAATATTAACAATTGTTCCGCTTTTGTTTTCTCTAAAATGAGGAATTATAGCTCTTGTTACGTCTAATAATCCTATAACATTCGTATTGAATTGGTTTACCATATTCTCTCTAGGGAATGCTTCCAACGGTCCATAAGCGCCATAACCAGCATTATTTACCAACGCATCAATCTTACCAAATTTCTCAATGCCTTTAGAAATAGTTTCGTTAATAGATTCTAAATCTAAAACATCTAATTTGCTCACGAATACATTATCTAATTTAGTCAGTTTTTCCTCTCTTTCTGGCGAGCGCATTGTTGCAATAACATTCCACCCTTTTTGATTAAATAATTGTGCTGTAGCTTTACCAATTCCACTACTTGCTCCTGTAATTAATATTGTTTTCATCTTTTGTGATTTTTAAATTATTATGCCATCCAATTTGCACTTGCACCAGCCGATACATCAAGGACTTCTCCTGTAATTATGCACATTTCTTCATCAAAAAAACGGCTTATCATTGTACCTATGTTTTCAGCTTTAAGTGCGCCAGTTTTCATAGGACTCCATTGTTTCATCATCTCATTTAATGCATCCATAGTTGGATTTTGTGGCGACATTCCTTTTAAGAAATATTCATTATCTACTAATTTTGTATCAACCAAACCTGGACAAATAACATTGCTAGTAATATTTTCTGTTGCTACAAGTGAAGCAATACTTTTTGTTAAGCCAATAACTGCCCATTTTGTGGATGCATATACTGGAAAATAATTATTACCCATTCTTCCTAATTGCGAGGACACAAAAACAATTCTTCCGAATTTTTGCTTGCGCATTTGTGGCAAAGCTGCTTGAACAGTTTTTATTGCACCTACTACATTAATGTCATTTACAATTTGAACTTCATTATCTGGAAAATAATCTATTAAACCTACTTGAGTAACACCCGCATTCACTACTAAAAAATCTAGACTGCCAAATGTTTCTACAGTTTTGCTAACAGCAGATTTTAAGGATTTACTATCTCTAACATCACCTTTAATTGTTACACATTTGACACCTAATGCTTCTATGGTCTTTTTTGCAGAAGCCAAATCGCTTTCTGTTGCCAAAGCATAGTTTACACCATCAATTTGCTCTGCAACATCAAATAGTACAATATTGACTCCTTTTTTAGCCAATACTACTGCGCTCGCCAAACCAATGCCTCTTGCTCCACCCGTTATGAATGCAGATTTTTCATTCCAATAATTGTCAGTGTTTAGTTCTGAATTTTCAACTTCATTAGGATTAGTAAATCCGGCCAAAGGAATTGTAGATAGGGCTGCTACGCCTAAAGCTCCTTTTTTTATAGCATCTCTTCTTGAAAATTTATTTAATTTCATTTTAAAAGTATTTTATAGTTAATTATTATTTATTGGTAGCACATTGGTTTCAATCTTTTCCTTCCAAAAAAAGTTGCCACTTTAGAGAATAATGATGGATATTCTGAATAAACTTCTCCTCCCTTTTTTAGATTTGTAAAACCTTATTTTAAAATAGTTTCTGTTTGGATTTCTTTGTAAACAAAATGTCCTAATGCATCTCTAAGCTCCTTACGCCACCAAAATTTTATCATCATTCTACCAAGATTATGTACAACGATATTTAAAAACTTGTTTGCTGGGTCAGCTACAATTTTGTTTATGTACCACAGACTATTTACATAAACTCTCATATATGGAAAATATCCAAAAAGAGAGCCAAATAGTTGAAATTTGGTGTTTGAAGCATAAGTTCTAAACGCCTCTAGTAGCTTTAAACTAGAGTTTAAATTAATTTCAAGTTCATCTCTAGAATATTCGAACCGTCGTTTTTCAGACTGCATATCCAATTTAAAAATTCCATATGTAGGAAAAACATGCATTAAGGGTTTCTGTTTGCGCATATTTTTAAATAATTACATTCAACTGTTTTTCAAACGTTTCTGCATGTGCACAATCTGAATTATCTAATGTTAAATTGTCAAATTTCTTGAATACTTTGGGTACTTTATTGTTGCGTCGAATTTGCTGAAATGTTTTTACGTGTGCTTGGAAATAGGTTTAGATCTTTTTTTTCTTGAATCATTAAACTTGTACTTCCTAATATGAATAAGTTGAATTGATTATTTGTACTCATTTGAATGTCTATTAAATTTTTCACATTACAAATATCAAATGAAAAAAGAATATTAAAT
>JBNMNV010000276.1:0-4291 GCA_051278125.1 Polaribacter sp.
TCTAAGTGAGAGTAAAACCAATACAAATATCAAAATCTTTCTTTCCACTATTTAGCAATTTTGCAGGATGTTTTTTGCATGAAGGCCAACACTCGTATATCCGTATTCTCGATATATCGCATATATGCTCTACGTTTGAAAATTAGTCTTTTCCAGTAAACTATCCAAAGGACTGCTAATATTTTTATTGTTAATAGGAATGGTTTTTAAATCTTCTCTAAAAGTATCATTTTTAATCATTTCTTGAAGATTACTATTGGTTGCAGTGACAATTTTGACGTCAATTTTTTCTGGTTTTTGAGCACCAACTTTTACGACTTTTTTTTCTTATAAAACCCTTAATTTTAGCGCTGATACGAACATTTTTATTGATTTTTTCTGTGGTAGAAATATAAAATGTATCTGTGTTAATTGCCACATGGGGGCCTAACGGAAATTGAAATCCTTTTTTTATACTAAATGCAATTCACTTTAAAGCGCCTTCAATATCTTGATCTATGGCATCGCTAATAATAGACTAAACTTCATATAAACAAGTTAATTCTTTTATACGCTCTTATAAGGCTGCTTCCGTTTTATTCATTCAACGTCTTTTTTGTTTTTTTTACTCTGTAAAATATGGTGTATTGCAGCAGTAAGCCTATTAAGATGATGAAACCAATTTCTAAGTTAGACATTAAATTATAGGTGTCTAAAGATTTTTGAGCTAAACTTGTTAAGTGTTTGCTTTCAGAAATTTGAATTTCGGATAAACGAACTAAGTCAATTTTTATACTATTTAAACTATTGATAAGATTGTCTTTTTGCATGCTCCCTTCGGCTACTTTCTTTTCTTTTAAAATTAGCTGATCAAAATCTGTTTTTAACTTCTCAAAAATTTCAGCTTCTTTTTTAGTTCGTTTTGTTTGTTCAAAATTTTCTAACAGGATATAAAAATCCTTATCTAAATTACTATTTTTAGCACTTTTATCTAAAATGAGAAGTTGTTTTTGATAAATAATAGTGTTCATTTTATAGATAAAATCTTGAGCAACCACTCGGTCTGTGTGTAACGTTGTAATTGTATTTTGTACCGTCTCAAAATGCCTTTTATCAATTCTATTGGTGGCAAAAACTAAAAGAAGAACGATAGTAAGTGCTAAACCAATATTTATTCTGTTGTAGAGTGTAATATTCTTTGCCATTTTAATTATTATTTATGAAATTATAAGTATACAAATTTTATACCTAAAAAGCAGGTCGATAATTAAAAATCAGAAAAACAGTTGTTTATAGAGTTTTGTCTTGTTTTGTACTGCGTAAAATCTACTTGTTTGGGTAATTTTCACTCGCTTTTAACAAGGTTTAAAGCTTGTTTTAAATTGATTTTTTTACCTTGAATCTATAAATGTTTCCGCACTCTATACATACATACATACATCATTTAAATAACATTCACTTCAATCTCCAAAGAAATACCAAATGTATTCAAAATAGTTTTTTGAATATGCTGCGCTAATTGATGTATTTCTTTACCAGAAGCATTGCCATAATTAACTAAAACTAACGCTTGTTTTTCATGCACACCGAAATCACCATACCGTTTTCCTTTAAAACCAGCTTTTTCAATTAGCCAGCCAGCAGGAATCTTAATTTCGTCATTAGAAACGATGTAATTTGGCATCTTTGGATATTTTTTTTGAAGTTCTAAAAATTGTAATTTAGAAATTACAGGATTTTTAAAAAAGCTACCACTATTTCCGATTACTTTCGGATCTGGAAGTTTCGATTTTCTAATAGTAATGATGGCATCAGAAATATCTTTTAAAGTAGGGGTTTTAATGTTTTTTGATTCGAATTCATTTTCAATAGCACCATAAGAAGTATTTAAATTGTGCTCATTTTTAGTTAGTTTAAAACCAACAGAAATAATAATATATTTTCCTTTTACCTCATTCTTAAAAACTGAATTTCGATACCCAAATTTACATTCTAAATTAGAAAAAGAAACTAATTTGCCAGTTTCAATTTCAAGTGCTTCCACCTTGGTAATGGTATCTTTAACTTCAACGCCATAAGCACCAATATTCTGAATAGGGCAGGTACCCACATTTCCGGGGATTAATGATAAATTTTCAATACCTCCATAATTTTGGGACACGCACCATAATACAAATTCATGCCAATTTTCGCCAGCATTTACGGTAATATATGCAGCGTAATTGTCTTCTTTATCAATAGAAATTCCTTTGATATTGATATGAGTAACGAGTTGCTCAATATCTTTGGTAAGTAACATATTGCTTCCTCCAGAAATTAAAAAAATATTTTTTTCAATTTTTAAAAGTTGTTGCAATTCATACACAGAATCAATGGTAATAAAACGTTTGGCATTTGCAGCAATGCCAAACGTGTTATACTCTTTAAGCGATATGTTTTTAAGAATATTCATGAATTTTCCTGCAAGGATTTAAAATACTTGTAGGTTTAGCATTATTGATTGTATTGTTTTAAAGCTTCTGCCAATATTTTTACAGAATGAATTAAATCTTTTTTATTTAGAACATAGGCAATTCGAACTTGATTTTTTCCTTCACCTGGTGTTGAGTAAAATCCGCTTGCCGGCGCAACCATTACGGTTTCATTATTGTAATTAAATTTCTCCAACAACCATTGAGCAAAATGATCCGTATCTTTTACAGGTAACGCTGCTACACAATAAAAAGCTCCTTTTGGGTTGGCAACTTTTACACCTTCAATTTTCTCTAATTCAGAAATTAAAGTATTTCTTCTTGCCACATATTCCTCTTTTACATCATCAAAATAACTTTGTGGCGTATCTAAGGCAGCTTCACTAGCAATTAAAGCATACGTTGGCGGACTTAAACGTGCTTGTGCAAATTTAATAGCCGTTTTTATAAATTCTTTATTTTTAGAAACGATACAACCAATTCTGGCGCCACACATACTATAACGTTTAGAAACAGAGTCGATTACAATAGCGTTTTCTTCTAAACCGTCTAGAGACATTACAGAGTTATGTGTTAAGCCATCATAGGTGAATTCTCTGTAAACTTCATCTGCGATTAAAAATAAGTCGTGTTTTAAAACAAGTTGTTTTAATTTTTCAACTTCTTCTTTTGAATATAAATAACCTGTCGGATTTCCTGGATTACAAATTAAAATAGCTTTGGTGTTTTTGGTAATTAATTTCTCAAAATCTTCAATTTTTGGTAATGCAAAATTGGTGTCAATCGATGAAATTACAGGAACAACAGTAACTCCAGAAGCAGTAGAAAACCCATTGTAATTTGCATAAAATGGTTCAGGAATTATAATTTCATCGCCAGGATTTGTAATACTACCCATGGTAAAAAGCAGTGCTTCAGAGCCACCCGTAGTAACAACAATGTCTTTCGCAGTTACATGAATGTTGTTTTTTACATAGTACTTTGCAAGCTTTTCTCTATAGGTTTCAGAACCTTCTGATCTAGCATACGCTAGCGTTTCAATAGTATTGTTTTTAACAGCATCTAGCGCTATTTGTGGTGTTTTAATATCTGGCTGACCAATATTAAGATGGTATACTTTAACTCCTCTTTTTTTAGCATCTTCTGCATAAGGCACCAATTTTCTAATTGGTGATTCAGGCATTTGTTTTCCTTTTTTAGATATTGACGGCATAATATTGTTTTTACTTTATGAGAGAACAAATTTGCGAAATATATTTTAGATGCGTGTTTTATTTTGGAATTCTTTAAAGGTTAAAAATTTATTAAAAAAAGAAGAGTCCAAATCTTAATTTGTATCTTCCTTCATTATTAAATACAATCCTTGAAGCAAATCTTTTTATTTTCAATTACCTTAATGCTGCTGTTTTCTGCGGATATACAAGCACAAGATGGTTTTCGCTTTTTAAATGAAAGTGAAAAACATCAACGCATTAGTTTTAAATTGATTAATAATTTAATTGTTATTCCTTTAAAAGTAAATGGTAAAAAGCTATCTTTTATTCTAGACTCAGGGGTTCGTAAAACAATACTCTTTAATATTTCTCAAAATGATAGTATTGGTTTAAACAATGTCGAAAACGTGCAGTTACAGGGTTTAGGTCTTGGTGAATCTGTAGAGGCTTTAATTTCTAAAAACAATAAAGTTTCGGTAAAAAATTTAATAAGTGACAACGAAGTTATCTATGTGATTTTAACAGATTATTTCGATTTATCTAGTAAAATGGGGACTACCATTCATGGTATTATTGGGTATGATATTTTGAAGAATTTTATTGTAAAAATTAATTACAACTCCAAAA
>JBNMNV010000277.1:0-4291 GCA_051278125.1 Polaribacter sp.
CCTCCAGTATCTGTAAACGAAAAATTATTGGTGGTTCCTTGGTTTGCTATGAACTGTGGTGCAATAGGATTGGAAACATCCCAAACTTGAAAAGCAGCACCTCCGTTTTCTATTTGATACGTTACAACACCGGGAGAGGTTGCTTGCTCAAAGCTCCGAAACGAAAATTGAAAATCACGAAACTTTAACTGCTTTTTTCCAATGATTTCTATAAAATCTAAAAATGCATTTGCCGAAGGATTCCCATTATTATCATAGGTAATAGAAACCGCAATATTCTCTGAGCTATTAATTTGGTCTGCCTCGCGCTCTATCGCAAAAGCTTTGGTTAAAGAGCTTGGGTTTACCGCAGGGTAATTGATGGAAAAAACAGCTTGCTCATTCACTTTAACTTCCATAGAAGAAGAAACTACCGAATTAGAAACCCCTCGCACTCTTGTCTTTATATTTTGATTCGCAACCGCATTTTGAAATGGAATGCTAAAACTTTGGGTGTTTTCTATATTAAAATCTTGATTAAAAAACCATTGCGTTCCGGCAGCAAGCATACTTTTTTCCTCTTTTTCGTAAAAAGTATAATCATCAAAAACAGTTATTTGTGTGGGTGCATTTCCGGTTACCGTTGGTTTTTGTTGCATTCTTTTCCCATCAACGTCATTCACGGTTATAAAATAGTACCCTTTATCTGTGTAAATATTTTGCCGATGTCTTGCGGTATTCCCAGAAACATCAACCTCCCAATCATGAGGGCCCTTTGCGTAAAACAGCATAAAATCATTCGCATCAAAAGAACCATCGCTTTCACCTTCTATATAGATTGCATTTTCTTGTAAATCGTCATATCTAAAATTACTATTTAAAACAGGCAATAATTGTCCGCCATTGCCATAAATATGAATCTTTTTTGGATTTAATCCGTTGGTAGAAATTCCTATTTGCTGCAATAAACTTCTATCAATTTTAAAGACCCCTGTGGTATCTATAGAAAATTGATACCAATCGCCAGAAGACAACACAGAACTGGTCACTTGGGCACTACTTGCTTGTAAGAAAAATCCGAATAAGAATAGTAAAAACTGTTTTTTCATTATATCTTCAAATAACGCAAATAAAATGTAGATATTTTACGGTCAACAAAGATAAATTATACTAAAACAAAAATAGAATCGTTTTACAAATATGTATACAAACTGATGCATTAAAACTTTATATTTTTATGATAAGAAAATATATTTGTTGTAAATTGCATCTTTATTAAAAACACGTATCAATTTTAAATTAGGAAATGAAAAAGATATTTAAAATAACTTTAGTGGCCTTAACAATATTGTTATTGGCAAACTGCAAGAGATCAAATAAAAGCACGTCTACCTTAACGGGTTTGTCTTTTAATGACCCCAAAAATGGTAATTATATTAGAGGTAATTCTTTTAATGACCAAGAACCACCTTTAGGTATGGTGGGTGTAGAAGGAGGTTCTTTTACAATGGGACAAGTGCAAGATGATGTGATGTTTGATTGGAACACGACTCCTGTAAAGATGCATGTACGTTCTTTCTACATGGATGAAGCTGAAGTTTCTAACTCTGAATATTTTTTATATGTACAATATATGAAAGATGTTTTTCCGCCATCAGAAGAGCAATACAAACATATCTATACTTCCGTTTTACCAGACACCTTGGTTTGGAGAAAAAGTTTAGGAAATACCGATATTTTGTCAGAAAATTATCTTCGCCACCCAGCGTATGCAGATTATCCTGTTGTAGGAGTAAGCTGGTTACAAGCAAATGAATATTGTAAATGGCGTACCAATGCTGTTAACTTAAAAACGTTGATTGATAAAGGACATATTAAGAATATATTTGAAATGGATTCTGTAAAACCTTTTTTTGACACCGATGTCTTTCTAACCGATGCCTCTAAATTGTTCGATGGGGATTCTACAGTGTACAAAAAAGGCGTTGGAAGAACTGTAAGAGCAAAAGGAGAAGCAAGAGCTGGTAAAGATGATTTTCAAGGTAGAAAGATAAGTAGTGCCGACGGTATTTTAACACAACGTTTTAGACTTCCTACGGAAGCTGAATGGGAATTTGCTGCCAAGGCGAATATAGAAAATAGAGAATACAACAATATTAGAGGTAGAAAAAAATATGCTTGGGATGGTAAATATACGAGGTCTAAAAGCAGAAGGTCTAGAGGTGATCAGCTAGCCAATTTTAAACAAGGTCCTGGAGGTTATAGCGGCTTATCTGGTTGGAGTTCAGATGGTGCTGACATTCCTAATAAAATAAAGTCCTATCCTCCTAACGCATTTGGTTTATATGACATGTCTGGTAACGTTGCCGAATGGGTAGCAGATGTTTACAGACCTATTATTGATAATGATGCCAATGATTTTAATTATTTTAGAGGTAATATTTTTACCAAAAAGATGATTGATGCAGAAGGTAATGTCGTTATTGCTGCCAATGATGAGGACACTCAGGTAGAATATGACACCTTGCCCAATGGTAAAATTACACCAAAACAATTACCAAATACTATAAAGTATATTCCTATCACCAAAGACGATACTACCTTAAGAAGAAATTTTATGGTCGCTGACAATACTAACATTGGAGATGGTGATTTAAATTCTTCTCGCTTTTATGATAAGGATGAAGATGAATTAAGGAAACATCCCATGTACAATTCTCCAAATCCACCAACGAAAGAAATAGATCCTGAAACAGGTGCTGTTACTTTTGTGAATGATGCCAAAGAAAGAACTACTTTGATTAGTAATAAATCGAGAGTTTATAAAGGTGGCTCGTGGTCTGATAGAGAATATTGGCTAGACCCAGCTCAAAGGAGATATTTACCAGAATATATGGCAACAAACTTTATTGGGTTTAGATGTGTATCTGACAAAGTTGGTCCCATGGGAAACGGCAAAAAAAAGGCTAGAAACTCAATTCGATAATATAAAAATTTCACAGATTACAGCCTCATTATTTCTTTATAATGAGGCTTTTTTATAGGCAAAAAATGAAAATAGCAACGCTTTACAAACTCTATACGCACTTTTTATTGGTGGATACAGATACTAGAAAAATCAGAAAAAACACCTTATTTTTCGCCTTAAAAGGCGCGCACTTTAACGGGAATCAATTTGCAGAAAAAGCACTAGAACTAGGAGCTTCGTATGCTATTGTAGATGAAGAAAAGTATAAAACCCAAACCAACATTATTCTTGTTGATAATGTATTACAAACACTGCAAGCTTTAGCCAATTATCATAGAAAGCAATTAAACATTCCTATTATTGGTCTCACGGGTAGTAATGGAAAAACCACCACTAAAGAATTGATACAGATTGTTTTGAGCAAAAAATATAACACGATTGCTACCCAAGGCAATTTAAACAATCATATCGGAGTGCCACTAACACTGCTCTCCATGAAACCAGAGCATGAATTAGCAGTCATAGAAATGGGCGCAAATCATCAAAAGGAAATTGAATTTTTGTGTACCCTCTGTGAACCTGATTTCGGATACATTACAAATTTTGGAAAAGCACATTTAGAAGGTTTTGGAGGTGTTGAAGGGGTTATAAAAGGGAAAAGTGAACTCTACACGTTCCTAAGGGAACATTCCAAAATTGCATTTGTCAATCCTGATGATCCTATTCAAGTTGAAAAAACCAAACAAATACAATCTGTTTCTTTTGATATGGAGGATATTCGCTTTTTAGAAGTCAATCCTTTTGTAAAAGTGTCCTATAAAAAAATGCGGATTCAGAGTAATTTAATTGGCGGGTATAACTATACCAATATTTCAGCTGCTATTACTATTGGTGCCTACTTTAAAGTATCCCAAGAAGCCATTAAAGAAGCTATTGAAAGTTATGTGTCGACTAATAATCGTTCTCAAATCATTGAAACCAAAAAGAATAAAATTATTTTAGATGCTTACAATGCAAATCCGTCGAGTATGCGGGCAGCATTAGAAAGTTTTGCTTCTCTAAAAACCGACCCGAAAATAATTATTTTAGGTGATATGTTCGAGCTTGGTAACGATAGCGCTCTTGAACATCAAGAAATTGTGAACCTCGCGAATGCTTTTAATTTTAAACATCAATATTTTGTAGGTGAAAACTTTTATCAAACGGAAACCGAAAAAAATCTATTTAAAAGTTATGAAGCTTTCGAAGCATTTATAAAACAATATCCGATAGAAAATGCCACAATTTTAGTAAAAGGTTCTAGAGGAATGCGTTTAGAGAGAGTTCTAGCCCTTATTGATTGAA
>JBNMNV010000278.1:0-4272 GCA_051278125.1 Polaribacter sp.
AGTTTTTTTGTTTCGTTGATAATTTCTGAACCGTATAATAAGATGTATTTTCTACTAGTTCCTTGATCAGTTCATTCTCCTGATTTTTAAAAAACAACTTCCCTCCTGTTTTGTCTGCTAACTTCTGCAACTTATTTACATTTGCGTTTGTAAACTGCTCTTCAATATCATACTCCGTAATTTTAAAACGACCGGACGTATTGATTTTCTGTCCTAAAACTGAAACTTTATAGGTATAATTTCCAGAAATAAGGTTTTCTATTTCTGTTTGATAAGATTTATTTACTAAAGAAAAAGGAAGATTCGTAACTTCTTTCGTCTCTATATTTGTCAAAGCAATTTCTAAAGAAGCTCTAGCATCAAATTGATAATTTTTATCCGTATAAAATGCAGAAATAGTTATGGTAGAATTTGCAGGATACAATGTTTCTGCATTTATAACCAGCCGATCTCTCTTTTTATTAGAAGCTAAATACTGCACTAAATTTCCCATGAATTTATCAAAATCTTCAAAAGAATTCGAATTTAAAAAACTAGCTGCCCTCCATTTCCATATTCCTTCTCCCAATATAATAGCAGATTTTTGATTGTTTACATCAAAAGTTGCAAATAAAGGTTCCTGTGTTTCAATTCCGTTGCTACTTTGATACACTAAAGTTTGATGCTCTTTAGTCATAAGAACCTCTCCAAATTTATCTTTCAAAGGCGGATAATTACTAAAACCAATGTCTTCTTGCAAGAAAGTTAAAAATGAATCGTTATAAATTGCATCATAAGTTTCTGTTTGATCGATGGCATTTTTTCGAAAACCTAGTTCTTTTTGATTTAAAAAAGTCCAATCTGTTTGGGCACCAGAAACAACTAAATAATTACTATTATTTAGTTTCAATTGGGAAATTATTTTCTGAAATTTATTGTTAGGTTGATATAAAATTACCAATTGATAATCATTTAATTCATTTTTAAATGTATCCATCTTAAAAACCTCTACAGAACGCTGTTTGTTGCTTTCAATTGATTTTTTAAAAGCACCAATATCTGGATGCAGAATCGATGTTAAAAGAAGTACTTTAGTTTGTTCATCAATAACTTCTACAGAGAAGTTTTTTGTATTATTTTTTATATTTTTCTCATTCTCAATTTTTGAGATCGAAGCCGTATAATACTGCAAACCTTGTTTTAAAGACGTTAAATTTGCGACTATAGTAGTCGATTTTTTAGAAGATGAAAAAGACACATTTTTTCTAAATAAAGTTTTTCCTTTGCTAATAATTGAAAATTGAGTCGTGACGTTTTTATTACCCTCATAATTTAGAAGAATTTCTACAGGAAATTTATTTTTTATATAACTGTATTTATTAACATTTAGCTGTGTTATTTTAATATCTATATAGTTTGCAGTATCACCAATTACTATGGGATAAATAGCTGGTTCTGAACTAATAAACTCGTAATCTGAACCGATTGTCTGGTTACCATCTGATATTACAATAATGGGTGAAATTCTATTTTTTTGAAGATTTTTAATGCCAATTATAGCTTCTGATATATTTGTCTGGGTATCTGAAAAAGACAAACTATCGAAGGATTGTAAAGAATTTCCAAAAGTAAATTTCTGAACTTCAAACTTATTTTTTAATTCATTATTCTCTTCGATTCCTTTGATAATATCTACCACATTTTTATCCTCATTAAAAAAAGAAGTCGATTTAGAATTATCTACCAAAACAGATAAAATTGGTTTTATATTGTTCAATTCTGTCTTTTCAATGGTCGGATTTATCCATAGAAGAAGTAACAGAAAAAGACTTAATCCTTTTAAAATAAATAAAATAGGTGTTGCGCTAATTCGATTTTTAACCTTGAAGTAATACTGAAAATAAGCTACTGTTAAACTCAATAACAGCGCTAGAAAGATGTATAAAATTACAGATGATTGCAATACTTCTATTTTAGGGGAAAGATATAAAGAACTATCTATAAACAGAAAACCTATAACGTTAAATGTTATAGATTTTTAGTAAATTATTTAATTTTCGGGTTTTTTATATTTTTTCCTAAAGCTCTAAAAAAGTTTGAAAAATAATAAGATATATATTTACCCTATATAATGATACTTAGTATTTCCTTTTACATAACTATGTAATATTCCCATACTTTTAAGTTCATCTAAAATATTATAAACCACAAGTATTAATGAAGTATTATTCATCCTCTTTAGAATTTGGAAGCTTGTTAAATGCTCTTTTTTTAGTTCGCTTATAACTTCTTGATGTCTCGTAGTAATTTCTTTAGTACTCATAAGGTTTTTATTTTATATTGTAAAGATAGCATCTATTTGAAACTTAACCTATCATTATTATCAGATAACTATACATTATCCTTAGACGAATTACACAAATACTTAGACGAATTACACAGATCCTTAGATAAATTGTAAAACATACCTTAAAAAACTGTTAAACGACTAATTACGTTAACATTCCTCCATCTACAGACAAGGTCTGACCTGTGATATATGCGCTCATATCAGAGGCTAAAAATACACAAGCGTTGGCAATATCTTCTGGTTTACCTCCTCTTTTTAACGGAATGGAATCTCTCCATCCTTGAACTACTTTTTCGTCTAATTTATCTGTCATTTCTGTTTCTATAAATCCAGGGGCAACTACATTACTCCTTACATTTCTAGAACCCAACTCTAAAGCAACAGATTTAGAAAAGCCGATGATCCCTGCTTTTGAAGCCGCATAATTTGTTTGACCGGCATTTCCTTTTAAACCAACCACAGAGCTCATATTTATAATAGAGCCTGCTCTTTGTTTCATCATAGGTCTAATTACAGCTTTGGTCAAATTAAACACCGACTTTAAATTTACTTCTATAACTTTATCAAAATCTGCTTCAGAAATACGCATTAACAAGTTATCTTTTGTAATTCCTGCATTGTTTACTAAAATATCAATAGCACCAAATTCTGCCAATACGGCTTTTGCTAATTCTTGTGCTGCATCAAAATCTGCTGCATTTGATTGATATCCTTTTGCAGCAACCCCAAAAGCTTTTAATTCTTCTTCTAAAGCATTTGCTGCATCAACAGAAGAACTATACGTAAAGGCAACATTTGCGCCTTGTTTTGCAAACTCTATAGCTATTCCACGTCCAATACCTCTTGTTGCTCCTGTAATTATTGCTGACTTATTTTCTAATAATTTCATATAGTTTCGTTGTAATTTAGGTCTCAAAGATACTAAAATAAAAAAACTCGTAAAGTAAAATTCACCTTACAAGTTTTTTTATTGTGATGATGAAATTACTATACCCTAATTAAATTAAGCAGCTATTTCATTGAATCAATAGTTATAATTTTACTTTCTTTTTATCTATATAATTGAATAAATTATCTACTTCTAACTCTTTTATTTTTCCTAATTTTTGCAATGATTTAACGTCTAAATCTTTCTTATTTCCGATAACCATAACATTATAAGATTCTCCTTTAACATTTGTATCAAAGAAATCTTTTAAATCTTCCATGGTCATGTTTTTTATCGTATTATACATTGCTTCTCTATGATCATTATCGATACCTAATTTTTGAAGTCTTTCATAATTCCAAAAGATATTAGATTTTGTAATTCTTTGCGCAGCTATCTTTTTTAACGTTGCTTCTTTTGCAGCCTGAAATTGTTTATCTGCTTCTGGCATATTATTCATTAAATCCATCATTGCATCTACAGCTTGCTCTAATTTGTTAGCTTGTGTTCCAACATACGCCATTACATAATTTGGAGAACCTTTTTTAGTAGCTCCTTGATAAGATGCATATGCAGAATATGCTAAAGATTTAGATTCTCTGATTTCTTGAAATACAATTGATGACAAACCACTACCAAAATAGGTGTTAAATAATGTGGATACTGCCATATTTTCTGGATTAAAAGGATCTCCTTTAGCTAAAAACATCATTTCAGTTTGTACCATATCATAGTCTGTAAAAAACACATTACCTCCAGTCTCTAGTTCTTTATACTCTTTTGCTACAGGATATTCTTTTAAATCACCATAAATTTTATGATGAGTATCTAGGGCTGCTATTGCATTATGAACATCTTTTCCATAATAGAAAATACGTTGTTTGTAATTTTTCAGGTCTTTTATTAAAGCTACTAATTCATTTGGATCAATTGCTTTTAACTCATCTATTTGCATAATGTCTCTTAATGGAGAATCTTCACCATATTTACCATAATTCATTAATCCATTTCTTAG
>JBNMNV010000279.1:0-4230 GCA_051278125.1 Polaribacter sp.
TCAATAGCATTGAAAAACAATAATCTTTGGATCGTTTACGGAGGATATAACGCGACATACACGCCTGCACAAAACAGAAAAGGGTTCAGTCATTTTAATGGCGAAAACTGGATAAACACAAAATTTGCTCCTAATTTTCCGATAATCGATTTGAATCATATTTCGATTGATCCGAATGCCGAAAATAAAGTTTATATAAGCTCTATGGGAGACACCCGAGATATCAATAGTGTTTCTACAGGAGGTTTATTAGTGGTTGAAAATGACGAAATAACTACTTTTTACAATCACTTAAATAGTGGTTTAACAGATTTAGAACCTACCATACCTAATAGAGTTACTGTAAGGATAACAGGCACTACATTTGATAACGAAGGCAATTTATGGGTTGCAAATATTAGTAGAACGGAGGAGTTAAAAAAATTATCGCCTTCAGGGCAATGGAGTAGTTTTGATATAAGTTCGTTACAAACCATATTTTCTTTTGGTTTAAGTGATGTGGAAGTTGATAATAATAACACCGTTTGGATGGGAACAAGAAGAAATGGTGTGTATGCATATAACGAACGTGGAAATAGAAAAAGAGCACTTATAGCAACACCGAATTTAGGAAATTTACCAGATACAGATGTACTTACAATAGCTATAGATAGCGGTAATAGCGTTTGGTTAGGCACAAGAAGTGGCATGGTAGTATTTAGAAATGCTGGGGCAGTTTTCGATGCAAATGTTTTAAATGCGCGACCTGTAATTATAGAAGAAAACGGAGTGGGAGAGCGTTTGTTGGGAGATCAACGAGTAAATTCTATTGTGGTAGACGGCGCAGATAATAAGTGGTTTGGCACAGATAATGGAGGTGTTTTGTATACAAACCCTTCAGGGCAAGTAACATTAGGAAATTTCAGCAAACAAAACTCTCCTTTGCCATCTAACAGAATTTTAAAAATTAGAGTAGATAAGGATAACGGGAAAGTATACTTTGCAACAGATAAAGGTATTGTTGCTTACAATAGCAATGTTTCTCCTTTTGGAGACGTTTTAGCCGATGTTTATGCCTACCCCAATCCTGCCTTAAAAGAGCACCAAACAATTACAATAGACGGCAGAAATGGAACCAATTTACCAAAAGGAACAAATGTAAAAATTTTGGATGTAGCTGGTAATTTGGTTTACGAAACTAACGTTGTTGAAGGGCAAGAAGTACAAGGAGGAAAGGTAGTTTGGAACAAAAAAAACTTGGCAGGAAATAATGTTGCGTCTGGTATTTATATCGTTTTATTATCTAATGAAGACGGATCAGAAACGGCGACTACAAAAATTGCAATCGTAAATTAATGGCAATCGTAAACACCAAAGCAATTGTATTGAGTACCATAAAATATGGAGATACTAGCTTAATTGTAAAATGCTATACCGAAGAAGAAGGCGTAAAAACCTATTTGATTCGAGGTGTTTTAAAACCCAAAAAGAAAGGAATCAAAGTCGCTTATTTTCAGCCCTTAACACAATTAAAGATTGTAGCAAATCATAATTCTAAAAATACTTTAAACGCTATAAAAGAAGTCCAGGTTAACCATCCTTATAAAACAATCCATTCGGACATTGTAAAACAGTCTATGGTCCTTTTTTTATCGGAAGTTTTATCAAGTTCTATTCAAGAAGAAGAGCAAAATAAAACACTGTATTCTTATTTAGAAACGGCTTTTATCTGGTTAGATACGCATGATAAAATTGTGAATTTCCACCTTTTATTTTTACTCAATTTAACTGGTTTTTTAGGCTTTTATCCAGATTTGTCAGAAAAAGATAAAATAGGTTTTAATCTTTTAGAAGGTAATTTTTCTGATAGCACACAAGATAAAAATGTAATTTATCGAAATGATTTTTATCAATTTAAAAAGCTATTGGGCATCAATTTTAATCGTTTAGAAGCGGTTTCTTATAGCAAAGATGAAAGGCAGTTGGTCTTACAAATGATCATTAAGTACTTTACCTTGCACTTAGACAGTTTTAGAAATCCAAAATCTTTACAAATTTTAGAAACTGTTTTTAGTTAATTATAAAGCGCAATGGTTTAACAGGTGTTGCCTCTTCTGGGAGGAATTTATCAAAGAGTACAACTATTTTTTCAATTTTCCTTCTTCTGTAAACGTATCATTTAAAGCGCGTTCTGTTTTTATAATACTCACAATAATAGACAACATTACCAAAACCATCGGTTCCCAAGATAATTCTTTGGCAGAAAAACTTGCCAAAAGTAATCCGCCTAAAAAAGAAAACCCACTATACATTAAAAAAGTTTGATTAAATGTACTGTTGGCAAAATCCCATATTTGTTGATTTAGCATGGCTTTGTAAGTTCTATAACCATATAAACGGTTAATTTTTTTTGGTGGAAACTTCCAAAATAGTGCGCTGATTACAAATAGCACACCATTGGTTGTTAAGACGTAGGTAACAGGATTCATACTTATTATTTTTTAAATTTACTTACTTTTTCTAGGTCTCATTAAACCTTCTTGTGCAAAAGATGCCACGAGTTTACCATCTCTTGTAAAAATATTTCCTCTACACAAACCTCTTGCGCCAAAAGTATTCGGAGATTCTGCCGAGAAAAGCATCCAATCATCAAACTCAAAATCTCTAAAAAACCACATAGAATGGTCTAAACTTGCTGTTTGTGTATTCCCAAAATTATACTCTTTTGCATTCGGATTAAAAGCGGCATTTAACACATTATAGTCAGAAATATAGGTTAAAAGTTGATGTTTTAAAGCGATATCTATTTTTGGAATATCACCTTTCAATTTAAACCAAATTTCCTCTTTTGCAGGCAAGTTTTCACGCTCTAAAGGATTCGGAACACGCACAGGTTTAAAATCAATAGGACGCTCTATACTTAGAAAGGATTTCGTAGATTTTGGAAGAAAATCACCAAACTTTTTTAACATGTCTTCCCAACTCATTAATTCTTCGGGCTGTTTAATAGGAGTGCTTATTTCCTGTTGATGCTCAAATCCATCTTCTTTTTTATGAAAAGAAGCTGCCAAAATAAAAATAGTTTTTTCATTTTGAGAAGCCGTAACTCGCCTTGTAGAAAAACTACCACCATTTCTCATTTCTGCAACATTATATTTAATTGGAACTGTGAGGTCTCCGGCCTCTAAAAAATAAGAGTGCAATGAATGTAAAAAACGATCTTTAGGAATTGTTCTGTAGGCTGCATTTACGGCTTGAGCTAAAACTTGGCCACCAAAAACAATAGTGCTCCCAATCGTGACACTTTCTCCAGAAAAATTGTGGCTGTCAATTGCTGTTAAATTTAAAAGTTCTATTAATTCTTTGTTATTTTTCATGAAGATTTCTTAGGTTTTTAAAAGGAAATTTTTGCTGAAATGGTGTAGGTTGTACACGTTGCAAAAATAACTTTAAAATTCTGTTTGTAATACTTTTTTTATGACGAACATACATGGTTAAATCTTGTGGTTCTGCGCCAACAGAACTTTTAATTTCACTGGCAGTTCTTCCAAAATTAATAACATTTACCTTTTTCTGTATTGCTATTTCTATATAATCATACAACATTCTTTGGTAAATTGCGTATGTTCTGTTTCGTTGATAGTCAATCCCAACAAAGTGAGCGTCTAAAGAATTTTTATTGATAATTCCAGACATAAAACCAACAATTTCATTTTCTAACCAATAGGTTTTTAACATATAATTGTCTCCTAATTTTGCTTTGAAATCTTTATAAGTTTTCAAATTAAAATCTGCCAAATTAAAAGAGGCATTTGCTGTTACTTTTTGATACAATTCTTTCATTTTCGGTAAGTTGATCTCCATGTTTTCTGATGTAATATTTTCGACTCTTAACGATTTACTTAGTTGTAATGCTTTTTTTGCTTTTACTCGAAATTTTGTTTTTAAGGCTTGTAAATAGTCATCAAAATTAAGCCAATTTTTATCTAAATGTAAAATCATATTCGGTTCTACAGACAAAGGGTGATAGCTGTAATCTTTTAATTCATCAGTAATAAAAAGAGATTCGTTTAGAAAATCTTTTAATAGAAAAGCATCTATTTTTAGTTTTTTATTGGAGTTGGTTAAATGTAAAATTTCTTTAGCCAATTCTTTGATAATAATCTTTTTATCCTCATTTAAGTTGATAAAAATTCCGTGTTCTCCACTCACAAAAGTGTTTCCACAAATTAAGATTTTTAAGGGTTTGTC
>JBNMNV010000280.1:0-4227 GCA_051278125.1 Polaribacter sp.
TTCCTCGATAAAATAATGTATTTTTAGTGCTCAAATTTGGGTGTGTTTAAAAGCGAAATATTTATTGTTAGATCCATAAATAGAATACTTTTACACTCAGATTTATTGACTTTTACTGAATAATTCGAGTTAAGATAGCACGGATTTAAATTTCAGTCTGTTTTCATAATTAGTTTCTTTTTAGGTTCCTTTTTATCAAAAAAATTAGTTTTGATAAGGCCTCTGTGTTTCATTTTAATTTCAATCTATCAAAAAACAAGACAATATAGAGCATAGTTTGACATCCTTAAATTGGAATTTACTCAAAATTTCACTTATTTCGGAGGCTCCTCCTTAAAAGCAGAAGGTAAAATATCTGGAATTAGTTTGATTAAAAGAGGCAACAGTAAGGCGCCACCTGGTAATAAAAAAACGGCTAAGGATGGGATGGCTTTGCAAATATCTAATAATTGAATTTTTATTTTCTCCTTTTCTTCTGGTGTTAAATTTGTGCGCGCAGCCTTCCTTATGAGATACATGGCTTCTTTACTTTGAGATAATTCTTGATACAATCTCAATTTATTTCTACGCAGTAATACTTTTATTTCTTCTACGGTAGTCATTATAATTTCCTACGTTTTCTTTCTGTATCTAACAAGTTTAATTCTCTACTCGTTTGTCCTGCTACTGAAGTGTTTTCTGCAGCTCTTCTAATTAAGTAAGGCATCACATCTTTTACAGGTCCAAAGGGTAAATATTTTGCAACATTGTAACCTTCATTTGCCAAATTGTAACTTATATTATCACTCATACCAAATAATTGACCAAACCAAAGACGGTAATCATTGTTTTTAATCTTATTTTTTTTTGCTAACTCCATCGCCAAATAAGAACTATCTTCATTATGAGTACCTATAAATAAAGCTATTTTAGGATGTTTTATCATGTATGTTGTCGCTGCATCATAATTTTTGTCAGTAGCTTCTTTGTTCTCGCAAATTGGTGAAGGGTAGCCTTTTTCTTCGGCTCTTTCTCTTTCTTTTTCCATATAAGCGCCTCGAACTACTTTCATACCGATATGAAAATCTTTTTCTCTGGCTTTTTTATGCAAATCTTTTAAATACTTCATTCTGTCATGTCTATACATTTGAAGCGTGTTAAAAACAATAGCTTTCTCTTTGTTATACATCTCCATTAACTCTTCAATAAGTTCATCCACAGCTTTTTGCATCCAGCTTTCTTCGCCGTCAATTAATATAGGAACATCTTTTGCCAAAGCAGTTTTACATACCGTATGAAAACGTACTTTTACACGACTCCATTCTTCTTCCTCTTTAATGATTAGTTTTTTTCCTTCCGTTATTTTCTGGTACAAAGCAAAACGACCAAATCCTGTTGGTTTAAAAACAGCAAAAGGAATTGATTTTTTTTCTTCACAAAAATTAATGATTTTTAGAATTTTCTCTAACGCTTCATCAAAACTAGCTTCTTGATCCTTGCCTTCTACAGAATAGTCTAAAACACTATGCACATTTCCATTGGTATACATGTTCTCTATAATAGGTAAACAATCATCTTCTGTTATTCCACCACAAAAATGATTAAAAACAGTAGCCCGAATTAACCCATGAATGGGTAAATTTAATTTTAAAGCAAATTTTGCAACCGCTCCACCAATTTTTACCAAAAGCTGATGTTTTATCATATTAAATAGATAATAAGCGCGATTTAACTGGTAATCAGATTTTAAAGCAAAAGCAATTTTAGTGTTATTAAAAATTTTCATAAAGTAGAATTAAAAGTAACAAAGATACTTCAAGGAGACCTATAATTCAATAATTTATTTTTAATTTGCACCTTTAACTTCAATATCTATGAAAACCATACAAGCAGTTTCTTATCCTATTCATTTTCAAGAAGAAAGCTATCAAGAACTTGCTACTTTGATAGAGAAAAACAACTATTCTATTATTTTTATTTTGGTTGATGAAAATACTTTTGAGCATTGTTATCCTAAATTTATTCCGAATTTAGCTACCGATAAGAGAATTGAAGTTATTGAAATTGAGTCTGGAGAAATTCATAAAAACCTAGAAACCTGCATGGGTGTTTGGAACGCTATTACTGAGTTAGGTGGCGATCGTAAAAGTGTTTTAATTACCTTAGGCGGCGGTGTTATTACGGATTTGGGTGGTTTTGTAGCTTCTTGTTTTAAACGCGGAATTCACTTTATAAATATTCCGACTACCTTATTATCTATGGTGGATGCCTCTGTTGGTGGAAAAACTGGTGTTGATTTAGGGGTGCTAAAAAATCAAATTGGCTTGTTTGCAAATCCTAAAATGGTACTTGTTGATGAGCGCTATTTAGAAACAGTTGCTCCTCGTGAAATTAAATCTGGTACTGCAGAAATTATTAAATACGGCCTTACTTATGACGTAAAACTATTTAATGAAATAAAAAATAATTCAGCCTTAAAAATAAGTGATTTAATTTTTAGATCTGTAGAAATAAAAAATGAAGTTGTACTAAAAGATCCGAGAGAAAAAAACTTACGTAAAATTCTAAATTTTGGTCATACTTTAGGGCATGCCATCGAATCTTTTTACCTAGAATCTGAAGACAAAGAAAACTTAACGCATGGAGAAGCTATTGCGATCGGTATGGTTTGCGAATGTTATATGTCATCAAAATTATTAAATTTTCCTTTAGAAAAACTTAAAAAAGTAAAAGATCTTGTTGTTTCAATTTATGATAAAACAACTCTATTAAAAGAAGATTTTTCTGCGATCATGGATTTACTAAAACACGATAAGAAAAACACAAACGGACAAGTAAACTTTGTGCTTTTAAACGATTTTGAAGATTTTAAAATAGATTGTAACGTTCCGGAAGCATTAATTATTGAAAGCATGGAGTTTTATAATTTATAAGGTTCCTAAGAAAAGAATCACAGCAAAAAAAAATGATTACTGAAGATAAATTTTACAATAAAAAAATCCTATCAATTTAAATTGATAGGATTTTTTTTATAATTTGAGAGAAAGTATTCTTTAGATTTTCTTAACTTTTACTGCATTCATTCCACGCATTCCTCTTTCTAATTCAAAAGAAACTTTATCGTTCTCTGCAATCTGATCTATTAAACCACTTACGTGTGTAAAATATTTTTCACTATTTTCAGAGTCGATAATAAAGCCAAACCCTTTTGAGGTGTCAAAAAAGTTTACTTTTCCTTTTCTTACCGGATCTTCTTCTGGTAAATCTTCTTTTTTAGTTACAGATATTTGTATATCTTCTAACTCATACTCTACTTTTAATTCTGGATCTGGTGGTGTATCTGTTAAATTACCATTATGATCTACATACGCATACTGAATGCCAGAAGTTCCATTTTCTTCTTTGTCAGCTTTTCTTGCGTCCATTTTCTTCTGCTTATCTAAACGCTTTTTTAAACGTTTCTTTTCTTTTTCACTTTTACTAAAGGTTTGTTGCGATTTTGCCATTAACTATATAAATGTTATTTTTTTAAGATTTAAGTACGCTGTTCTTTTGAGAGAAATAATCAACTATTTATTTTGAATGCTAAAAAATAATGAACTACTAATTATTTTGAGTTATAAAAGTAGATTTTTAAATGTAAAGCTGCATCGCTTTCTTTAAAATAATTTAAAAATTTCTGACGGGACAAAGATATTACAAAAAAACAAGTTTTACAAAAATGATTGAAATAATAAATTGAATTTGAGAACATACAAAACATTTATTAAAAAAAAGCAAGCACAATTAATGTTTTGTGTTTAAAACTGCGCAAAAAAACAGAGAAATTTTCGTTAAAATTAGGCGTTATTTATTTTTAAAAAAATGGGTTTTATGTTATTTCGCTATAAAATTTAGTTTCTTTCAGGTAAAGAAAATAGCTGTTTATATAAGATATGTTAAATAAAATATAAAAAAAAGTATTCTTTGTGAAAGTGATAGTAATGCTATTATATTTGCTCACAAATATTTATCCATGAAAAGTTTATTATCAATTCTTAAAATATCGGTTCCTGACAAAATCTACATTAAAGATCCAGAAACCTCTGATCTTGGAAAACGAATTATAGAAAATAGTATTCTATTAATATATGAAATTGGTTTTGAAAGCTTTACTTTTAAAAAACTAGGAAAAAAAATTGGTTCTAATGAAAGTTCTATTTACAGATATTTTGAAAGTAAACACAAACTTTTATTGTATTTATCTTC
>JBNMNV010000281.1:0-4224 GCA_051278125.1 Polaribacter sp.
CACTTTTTAAATTGGCATTTGTAAAATTTGTAAGCTTGTCAACTTTTTGTTTTTGTTTACTAATCCAGTCTAATTCTACTGTATTCATTTCAATAGAATTGGCTCTATCAAGTACTTTTCTTGAAAAGGGATAGGTAGTCTCATCCATGTTTACAGTTCCTATTAAGTATAGATTTTCTGGCCAATAGATGTCATCATATAAAAAAGCGTTGTTGGCATCTTTTAATTGATTTTTTAATAGTAAAAAATCGGTTTTAACTTCATTTGTTTTTGTTTTAAAACGGGTTTCTATAATACTTAAAAAATCTGCAAAATAATGTTCTACTCTTGCTAAATTCATTTCATCGAGAATAAAAAAATGGGGCTTAGAAATATCTTCTTTTGCTTTTATGATGGCTTCTGTAAGTGGTTTAGAAATAAAATTCCCTTGTAAAGAAGTGTATCCAATTAAATCTGAAGCGTCTGTCCAATCGGGTCTTACAGGAATTTGAATTACTTGATCTTTACTCATACCAATTGCTTCTGCAAATAGTCTTGGAAGCTGTGTTTTACCAGTACCCGATATACCTGCTAAAATTACAAATGGTTTGGTTTTTAATGATAGATAAAAATTAATGATTTCACCTTTATTAAAGTAGAATCCCTTTTGTTCTATGTAAGTTTCTATATGGTCTAAATTGGTTTTTATATTTAAAAAAGTAGTAGAAGTTAGATTGCTAGCTTCAGCTTCGGTTATTTTCTCTTCAATATTTGATTTACAGGTATCAAGAATTTTGATAATAGATTCTTTATTACTTAATGTTTTGAGTTGGTTAATGTTTAAGAGTATCTTTTTTTTATCAACGATACTTGTATTATTGTCATGTATGCATTTTGCTTCATTATTTTTAATAGAATTCCATTCCCAATTATCTGGTATTGTTAATATTTTTAAAATTTCAAATCGGGTAATTGAATTCCACTTGCCATCAATATTATCTTTAAAAAGTGTATCTCCTTGTTGAATATTAGATTCTATCTCTTGGGTATTAGATTTTGTAAATAAAACCCATCTACTCTCTTTATTTACAATAAAAACATAATCATCTAAAGTGAGATTTTTAAACTTTTCTTCATTCCAATAAAAGTATTTATCGTTATGACTAAAAAGTTTTTCTGCATTTTTTGCTGCTGCGCTTTTTATTTCATAAACTATAACTTGTGCTGTCATTTAAGATGTTTTATTTTAAGCTTCTTTTTAAAAAGTTTAGCTTTAAGGTATCATCGTTAATCAACCTTATAACTTTTTTAAAAAAGAACTTTGTTTGTTTGAAGTGAATTTTCTGGGTTGATGGTATATTGCTTGACTATGTAATCTAGGAGGAAATAAAATTCACTATAATCTTACTTAAAAATAGATATCATATTCTTTTTAAATCTCTATTTAAATAAAAAATGTGGTGTTCAAAGGTAACAAATAATAACGCTTTCTCATAAAATTTAAGTACCTAATATCTAAGCGTAACGTTTAGATTTAAAATTGAGTCAATAAATTAAATTATTTTAGGCAATTAAAATAGACTGCCTTTTCAGACAGCCTCATTTAAGTTTTGAGTTATTTTGTAACTACTGGCAATGTTTATGTATTTAGAAAGTTGCGTGTTTGAGCACGAGGATTTTCCGAAGGAAAATAAGAGGCTAGCAAACAAAGCAACTCACATTGGTTAATGTAAAACTAGCAATTTTGTATATAAGACTAGCACAAGTATCTTATTAAGATTTCAATTGTTTTAAAACATTTTTAAGTTTAACCATTCTACCTTTCAATGTTTTAATTTTAATTACGTTCTTGTCTGCCAAGGTTAAAGAAGGTAAAACTTTCGTTTCATATTTCTTACCAAATCCATAATCTCCTTCGCCTTCGTAGTTTTCTAGCGGAACCATTACCTGACCATCATTTGAAGA
This sequence comes from Polaribacter sp., assembly GCA_051278125.1. GTDB lineage: Bacteria > Bacteroidota > Bacteroidia > Flavobacteriales > Flavobacteriaceae > Polaribacter. Next base: position 1,945 of record JBNMNV010000281.1, read on the forward strand.
TAGTTTTTCGAAAAGTGTTGTATCACATCATCAGATTTGTCCTTTATTAAAAGTGAAACTGCAGGCGTAAATGACCAAGCGTGATTATAATTACTTTCAGAAACCATATAATCAGTTCCATTCAATGTAAATACTCCATATTTAATAAGTTCAGGCGTACCTCCTGCCTGTCCTTCAGCGTATTTTTTTATTAATTTAATTTCCGAATTTAAAAAGATGGAAATGTAAAAGTTTATAGCTTCCTCAGCCTTTCCACATTGTTCGCCTACGAATGTTAAAAATGTTGTCGTCATGTCCTAAAATGGTTGTGTTCAATTTTTGTCTAATTACTGCCAACGGTTTGAATAAGCGGTCGTTTTAATGCCGTTTATTTTATGTTAGCAATAGTTTCTCTTCTATAAACAGAGCTACCTTCTTTGATAGTTTCTAATACAATGATGTCTTTAATTTTTTCTTTATCGACAGTTAATGGATTTGAATCAAGTATGACTAAATCCGCCAATTTACCAATCTCTAAAGTGCCTTTAATCTTCTCTTCAAAATGCTGATAAGCTGACCATTCTGTAATACATTTTAATGCTTCGTAAGGTGATAGTCTTTCTTCCTTTCCTATGATGCTCCCTGATCTGGAAACCCTGTTTGTAGCAGTCCAAATAACACGCATTAAATTTGGTAATGCTACAGGTGCATCAGTATGAATAGTTATTTTTAATCCCTTATTTAAGGCAGTGCGAGTTGGGCTTATTTTATTACCCAAACTATCTCCAATTATTTCTTTATGCCAATCTCCCCAATAAAAAGTGTGTAATGGAAACAAAGAAGCTATGATATTTAAATTCTTGAATGCATCCAACTGGTCTTCCCTGACATACTGTCCATGTATAAGGACATCTCGTCTGTTTTCATTCCCATATTTAGCTGTAACTTTTTTTAAGGTTCGAATCATTTGATCCATAGCAGCATCCCCATTCGCATGAGTATGTATTTGCCAATTATTTTGAAAAGCACTTTCATAAATTTTTTCAACATCTTCATCCAATGGAATAGCTGGGTAACCTAAATATCCTTCTTCTGCTCCGTCTGGAGGAATTAGATAAGGTTGAGTACGCCATGCTGTTCTGCCCTGTGGCGATCCATCTAATGTAAGTTTTACGCCTCCTATTCTATAGTGATTTTTATAAGATGAACTATACCAACCTGTTTTAAGCAAGGAATCAGCAACAGAATAATCAATGTAGCTCACAACATCTAACTTTAGGAAATTAGTATTAGCCGCATACTCTAAAAAAAGATGAGAACTTGGCATTGCTCTTCCTTCTTGTACGGTAGTGTAACCATAGGATAAAGCCATATTTTGACCAGCTGTAAGAAATATTTTTATGGCCTCTTCACTCTTGGGACCTAGTACCATCGGCATGAACGGAATTGCTGCTAATTCTTCTAAAACCCCATTAGGTTCTTTTGTTCCAGGTTTTCTTCTAATGATACCACCTTCTGGGTCGGGAGAATCAGCAGTTAGCTTAAGTAATTCCAAACCTTTGCTATTAACAACACAGAAATGACCAGAGATATGGACAATCATAACAGGATACTCTGTTGATACTTTGTCCAAATCCTCTTTAGTAGGAAATCGTTTATCTTCTAAAACAGAATCATCGAATCCCATTCCGAAAATCCATCCAGTTAATTCAATATTTTCAGGGGTTGACCAATCTTTCAGTATTTGAATTAGGGCATCAATATTATTTGCTCCAGCATCCGGAGGAGGTAGTATTTGAGCTCCGATGGATTGACTTGGAAATCCAGCGAAATGGGCGTGTGCATCAATAAAACCAGGAAGTAATGTTTTTCCATCGAGGTTCATTTGTGTTGACCTGGGGAACAGCTTTTTAGCTTCTGAAAGACGTCCAATAAACACTATCGTATCACTATTTGTGACTATTGATTCAACGTAATTAGGTTTATCGCCACTCATTGTAAGAATATCACCTCCATAATATAGGGTTTGATTTTCTACTAATTTACTAGATTGATTAGAGCAAGCCGAAACGAGGGATATTAAGATTGAAAATATTAGAATCTGTTTCATATGTTTATTCCTGAATTATTATTGCTAACGTTGTTGTGTAAGATTAGATTCTGTGTTAACTTATAACAAAAATTTCATATATTTTTTATATTTTTGTTTTTCAAAACGGCTTTGAGCTAGTTTCTAAAGGGCAGTTTCCATTTCTAATGGAGTTGCTCTTTTTTGTTGCTCATAATTTTGAATAAAACCTT
>JBNMNV010000282.1:0-4223 GCA_051278125.1 Polaribacter sp.
CCATTTAACATCGCGATATCTAAATTTTTGGTAAAAATTCCAGTAATCCCCAATTCATACAGAGGTTTATCTAAAATAATGTCTCCTGTAGACTTTATAGGAACTAAAATAGACTCGTAGCCTAATTCTGCTAATTCTTTGCGTACTTTATTCGCTTGCCAAAGCGCTAATTCACTATTGCGAGTTCCTATTCTAATGATTTTTTGCATGAAATTGAATTAAGATTGAAACACTTTTTGCATTACTTCGATGCTTTCTGTTACCGAAGTTTCATCATCTTTTAGGTGTTTTACAAACTGTGTAGTAATTTTTTGAATAAAACGTGAAGTTAATATTTCTGCTTGATTTTCATCAAAATTAACAATTTTCTTTTTCTGAAAATTTATTTCATCATTTTTTATACCTTCTAAATATTCTTTTAAAGCGGCAATTGCCGGCGTAAATCTCCTGTGATTTAACCAATCGTTAAATTCTGTTTTATGTTTTAGAATAATCGCTTCTGCCAAAGGAATTTCTTTTTGACGCACTGCCAAAGTTTCATCTGTAATCTTAGAAAGCTCATCAACATTTATTAAAGAAACGCCTTCTAAATCTCTAACATCTTTTGCAACATTTTCTGGCATCGACAAATCTAAAATCAGTAATTCCTTGTTATTCTGAACATGTTCTTTTAAAATAGTAGGTTTGTCTGAACCCGTAGAAACTATTAAAACATGGGCTTTTTCAATTTCTGCTGACAGGTTTTGAATGACCGATTTTCTTATAAAAGAATGGTCTTTAATAAATTCAGTCGCTTTTTGTTCTGTTCGGTTAATTAAACAAACGGACTTATTTTGGGTATATTCTGCTAAATTTTTACAAGTGTGTTTTCCCATTTTACCCAAACCAAAAACTAAAATATTTTTGATGTTATAATCGGGTAAATTTTTAATGATATATTGCACAGCAGCGTAAGATACAGATGTTGTACCCGAACTTAATTTTGTTTCGTTTTTAACTCTTTTGCTAGCCTGTAAAACACTATTTAGCAACCTTTCTAAATATGCATTTGTGGTATTATGCAATTTAGCCATTTTAAATGACTGCCTTAATTGCCCAACAATTTCGTAATCTCCTAAAATCTGACTTTCTAAACCCGTACCAATTCTGAATAAATGCTGAACAGCTTCTTGGTTTTTATAGATATTAGAAATAGAAGCAAATTCTTCTACAGAACCTTCAGAAAAATGACATAATAATTGTATTAATTGATAAGGGTGTTCTGCAAAACCACAAATTTCCGTTCTATTACAGGTTGATAAAATTAAAACTCCCTCAAACTTATTATGCTTCGCTAACGCTAACAAAGATTGTTGATTCTCCTTAGATAAGGAATATTTTCCACGTGTTTTTACGTCAGCTTTTTTATAGCTCACTCCGATATTGTAGAAATGTGTTAATGTATTCTCCTGCATAGAATTAAAAAGTTGCACAAAAATAGAAACTTCATCTAGAAAAAAATGTCGCTCAAAGTACTTTTTATAACGTTATCTGTTTTTTAGCTTTTATTTAATAAATAATTTTATAAAAACCCTTATTTTTGTTGCCTTAACAAGGTTTTTTAGTACATTTATGTAGAATGATTCTAAATAAATTAAATCTTTAAAAATAATTTTAATGTTTAAAAATGTCGGTAAAAGTTCTTTTGATGAAATAAATCTTGAAAAAGGGTTTTATGTACTTCATTTTCAGAATGAAAGCAACGAAGTGCAAAATTTTGAAAGAGAAATCAACAGCACCTTTATACAAATACATTTTTGTTTGCGAGGAAATTCTAAATTTTTATTCAATTCCGGTTCTTACACCTTTGATGTTTTAGACAATAGATCTATCCTATTATACAACCCGCAAAGAATATTGCCAATCAATTTAGAAATTCAACCAAAAACAACGCTAATTTCTTTGTTGATTTCTATAGAAAAATTTCATTCTTTATTTTCTAAAGAAGCCGGTTACATTCCCTTTTTGAGTGATAAAAATAGTAACCGAAAATATTATGATGATGCAGAAATTAAGCCAACAGTTTCTATTGTTTTACAGCAAATCATCAATTCTAATATTAATAGTTCTATCAGAGAATTATACGTAAAAGGAAAAGTGTACGAATTATTAAGTTTACATTTTCAGAAAGATGAAACTGCCGAAGGTGAGTATTGTCCGTTTTTAGTGGATGAAGAAAATGTTTTAAAAATTAGAAAAGCAAAAGAAATTATCATTGAAAATATGGCTGAACCACCAAGTTTGCAGGAATTAGCAAATGAAGTTGGGTTAAATACAAAAAAATTAAAAGAGGGTTTTAAGCAAATTTATGGAGACACCGTTTTTAGTTTCCTTTTCGATTATAAAATGGAACACTCTAGAAGATTGTTAGAAACAAACCTTTATAACGTAAATGAAGTTGGTTTGCAAGTTGGTTATAGCACTTCAAGTCATTTTATTGCCGCCTTTAAAAAGAAGTTTGGCACGACGCCAAAGAAATATGTGATGAGTTTACAGAATTAGAAGTCAGAATAAAAAGATAAAATTTGAAACAACTTACACACTACGATATCGAAAATACCCAGAAACAGTTTCCAATAACGATTGTTTGTGACGCGATTAGAACGCCCGAAAATATTGGCATGTGTTTTAGAATTTCTGAAAGTTTTGGTGTAGAAAAAATTTATTTTCATAAAGATTCACCTGCCATAGAAAACAGAAAAGTAATCAACACGGCAAGAAATACAATTGCTCAAATTAATTATGAGTATTATGCCAATTTCCATAAAATTATCTCAAAACTAAAAGCCGAAGGAAACACCATTATAGGAATAGAAATTACTGATAAAAGCATCAATATTCAAGATTTTAATTTTAAAAATCATGAAAAAATAGTCTTAATTTTGGGCAGTGAACGCAACGGGATTGAAAATACCGATTTGGTAGATTATACAATTGCAATTCCTATGTTTGGCAGAAACTCTAGTATGAATGTAGTGCATAGTTTGGCAATTATGCTTTATGAGATAACGAAGCAAAAAGGAACAAAAAGTTAGCAAAATATAAACAAACAAACAAACACTGAAATAAATTCAGATAAGAAATGAAAGGAGTTTTATTAGTAAATTTAGGATCGCCAGCAAGCACATCAACCAAAGATGTAAGAAAATATTTGGATGAGTTTTTAATGGACGAAAGAGTAATTGATGCACCAAAATGGTTAAGAACCATATTGGTAAGAGGAATTATTTTAAATACAAGACCAAAAAAATCTGCCAAGGCGTATAAAAAAATCTGGTGGGATGAAGGTTCTCCACTTATTGTTTTATCAGAAAGATTGTTAGATAAAGTACAAAAAAAAACAGAATTGCCTGTTGCATTAGCAATGCGTTATGGAACTCCATCTATAAAAATGGGCTTACAAGAATTGCATGATAAAGGTGTTACAGATGTTTTAATTGTGCCTTTATATCCTCAACACGCAATGGCTACAACCGATACAATTTTAGTCTTGGCAGAAGAATTGAGAGCAGAGTTTTATCCTCAAATGAAGTTTAAACACGTTCCTGCTTTTTATCATAAAAAAGACTACATAAAAGTTTTAGCGGATAGCATTAAGAATAATTTAGAAGGGAAAGAATGGGATAAGATATTATTCTCTTATCATGGAATTCCTGAAAGACATGTCCGTAAATCCGACATTACAAAAAGTCACTGTAAACCAAATGATAGCGTAAATTTTGAATGCTGTAAAACAAGTTCTGCTGCACATGAATTTTGTTACAAACATCAATGTTATGAAACAACAAAAAAAGTCGTAGAATATTTAGATTTACAACCTCATCAATATTTTGTATCTTTTCAATCTAGATTAGCTGGAGATCCATGGTTGCAGCCTTACACTGATAAAATGCTAGAAAAATATCCTAAAGAAGGTGTAAAAAAATTAGCAGTTGTAACTCCTGCTTTTGTTTCTGATTGCTTAGAAACTTTAGAAGAAATTGCAATGGAAGGTAAAGAAGAGTTTTTAGAAGCTGGCGGAAAAGAATTCCACGCGATTCCGTGTATTAATGATAACGACGATTGGGTAGATGTTTTAGTAAATTGGATTGAAGAATAGGAAAATCAGTTAGTCGTTAGTAAAAATAAAAACTTTGCGCCTTTGCGAGAGAAAAAAATCATAAATCAATGAAACTTTGGACTTT
>JBNMNV010000283.1:0-4221 GCA_051278125.1 Polaribacter sp.
ATAATTATAGCAGTAATAGACCTCAAATTGTTAAAATACCGAGTTCTAATAGAGATCCTTTAAAACCTCAAAAAACTACTGCTCCTTTAGAATCTAATAAAAGAGAATTAAGAAATCCGTTTATAATCCCTGGTTTACAAAAAGTTAAGATAGAATCACAATTAAATCCTAATTATAACTTTGATAATTTTATAGAAGGAGACTCAAATAGGTTAGCGCGTTCAGCAGGAATGGCAGTGGCTAATAAACCTGGCGGAACTTCTTTTAATCCGTTGCTTATTTACGGTGGTGTAGGCTTAGGGAAAACACATTTATCGCATGCCATTGGTGTAAATATCAAAGATAAATATCCAGATAAAACAGTATTGTACATTTCCTCAGAGAAATTTACGCAACAATTTATAGACTCCGTAAAATCTAATACAAGAAATGATTTTATTCATTTTTATCAAATGATAGATGTCTTAATTATTGACGATGTTCAATTTTTATCAGGAAAAAAAGGAACTCAAGATGTTTTCTTCCATATTTTTAATCATTTACATCAAAACGGTAAACAGGTTATTTTAACTTCGGATAAAGCACCCGTTGATATGCAAGATATTGAGCAACGTTTGCTATCTCGTTTTAAATGGGGGTTATCTGCCGAGCTACAGGCACCTGATTACGAAACTAGAATTTCTATTCTACAAAATAAATTGTATCGAGACGGTGTAGAAATGCCAGAAGATATTGTTGAATATGTTGCTAAAAATATAAAATCGAACGTTAGAGAATTAGAAGGTGTTTTAATTTCTATGATAGCCCAATCCTCTTTTAACAGACGAGAGTTTTCTTTAGAATTGGCAAAACAAATTGTGGATAAATTTGTTAAGAACACTAAAAAAGAAGTTTCTATTGATTATATTCAGAAAGAAGTTTCTAAATATTTTGATATGGATGTGGCTACCTTACAATCTAAAACTCGTAAAAGACATATTGTTCAAGCACGCCAACTAGCAATGTTTTTTGCTAAAAGATTAACAAAAACATCGTTGGCAAGTATTGGCAATCAAATAGGACAAAGAGATCATGCTACCGTTTTACATGCTTGTAAAACTGTTGATAATTTGACCGAGACCGACAAAAGATTTAGAAAATACGTGGACGATTTAACCAAAAAGTTAACTTTTTAGTACTTTATAATTTCATTTTTTTATTATTAAAAGTTTTGCTCTTAAATTTTTGATAAAGATTTTGGTTCATATCTTTCACCTAAAATAATGGTAATGAAAAAAGTTTTAATGGTTTGTTTGGGTAATATTTGCAGATCGCCATTAGCAGAAGGTATTTTACGATCGAAAATCAAAAATAATAATGTAATAATCGATTCTGCTGGCACAGCAGCGTACCATGTTGGTAATCTTCCTGATATACGCTCAATTGAGGTAGCAGACAAATATAATATTGACATTACCAATCAAAAAGCAAGAAAATTTACCATAAGAGATTTTGATGCTTTTGACTTTATTTATGCGATGGATGAAAGTAATTATAAAAATATTTTGACCTTAGCGAGAAATAAAGCTGATGAGAAAAAGGTGAAAATGATTTTAAATGAAACACATCCTAATAAAAATATTTCTGTACCAGATCCTTATTACGGCGGGCAAGATGGTTTTGAAAACGTATATAGAATGTTAGATGAGGCTTGTGAATTGATAGCAAATAAATTTTCTAAAATATAATAAAAACACTTTTTATCAGTAGTAATCTGTAAAATAGGTGTCTAAAATATACATAATGATTGGTAAATTATATTTAATCCCTACAACTTTAGGAGAAACAGAACCTTTAGAGGTAATGCCGTTATCTGTAAAGAAAGTAGTTGAACAGATTGACTATTATATTGTAGAAAACGAGAAATCTGCTAGAAGGTTTATAAAAAAAATATCTCCTAAAAAACAGCAAGGAACTTTAAGTATAAAATTGTTAGATAAATATGCTGTTCAAGAAGAAACTCAAAAATATTTAGATGTTTGTGAAAACGGAACCAATGTTGGTTTGTTGTCGGAAGCTGGCGTTCCTGCAGTTGCAGATCCTGGAGCAAGTATTGTAAAGTTAGCACATGAAAAAAACATTCAAGTGGTTCCTTTAGTTGGGCCATCTTCTATTTTAATGGCGATGATGAGTTCTGGAATGAATGGACAAAATTTTGCTTTTAATGGGTATTTGCCAATTGATAGAGGTGATAGAAAAAGAGTTATCAAAGAATTAGAAAAACTTTCTTTAGACAAAGGTCAATCGCAAATTTTTATAGAAACACCGTATAGAAATGAAAAAATGTTAGCCGATTTAAAAGCTATTTTATCGCCGTTAACAAGTTTGTGCATTGCAGCAGACATCACTTTACCAACAGAATATATAAAAACAATGAGTATTGCTGATTGGAAGCACCAACAACCAGATTTACATAAAAAACCCGCTATTTTTATAATTCAGAAGTAGTCTTGATTTTAAACGGTTGCTTTTCGGTTAGGAATAATATTAGAAACATCATAAGCAGCAAACTTCTTCATATATACTTGAATGGAAGTGCCATAGGCGTCAGAAAATCCCTCAGTTCCGTTACTTCGTAAGAATTTTTTAACATTTCCGGCGCCACTTAAATGAGCTGCAGCCAAAATACCTGATTCCGTAATTTTAATTCCGTTCATAGTTTTACCGATAGAACGTTTAATGTCTCTTCTTAAAATCCATTTGTTTACTTGGCATAAAGCCATGAATGCTTTTTCTTGTAATTCAGGGTTTTTTAAAAAAGCACGGGTGTCATAAATACGAAATCGTTCTAAAGTTGTTCTTCCAAATTGATATTTTCCTAAATAACCTAATGTATTTACAACCGTATACTTTCCTTGCGATTCTTTAAAAGCTACCGCTTCTTTAAAAGCCACAAAATTTCTTTGTAAATAAGGAATGTTGTACGCTGTATTAGCAGGAAATATAATCGGTTTTTCTTTATCACTTATGGTTTTTACGGAAGTAGCACTTACAAATAGTAGTATTCCAATCATTAAAAATAAAAACTTTTTAATCATAATAAATCGTTTTCTATTACAGGTACAAATTTAAACTATATTTTAAAGCAACTGTAAATCAGTATGTTAATTTATTTATAATTGTAAATAACATCAATAAAGTGTGAAATTTTTGGTATTGTGATTGTACTACAACGTTTCTCTTTATCAAATAGTTAAAGAAAATAGTGTTTATGTCAGATACTAGGTAAAAGATTTATCTATTGACCCCTTTTTTATTTAACCAATTTTGATATTTAACAGCATTTCTGTTGTGTTGTGCTAAAGTTTTTGCAAATTGATGATAACCAATTTTGTTAATATCAGCGCACATGTAGTAATAATTATGCTTTTCTGCATTTAGAACCGCATCAATGGCAGAAATATCTGGCATTGCAATTTGTGAAGGAGGTAAACCTCTATTGATATAAGTATTATAAGGCGAATTAATGGCTAAATCGACTGTTAAAACTCTTTTTACAACATAATCTTGACCTTTTACTTCTTTAATACTGTAAATAATAGTAGGATCCGCTTGTAAAGGCCAACCATTTTTTAATCTATTTAAATATAAACCAGCCACAATTGGTCGTTCTACTTTCATAGCCGTTTCTGTATGAATAATAGAAGCCAAGGTAATTACCTCATTTTTAGACATTTTTAAGACATTCGCTTTTTCTAGTCTAGAGGACGTCCAAAATTTATGATATTCAACAAGTAATTTGTCTCTAAAATTATCTGCAGAAACCGTCCAATAAAATTGATAACTATTTGGTATGCAAATTTGAAAAATAGATTTTTTACTAAATTTATTTTTCTTTAAAAAGCCTTCATCAGAGAAAGAAGTAATAATTGCAAGCGAATCTATTTCAAGTTGTTCAGCAACTCTACCGGCAAATTTCTCTAAGGTATGTTGGTTATTAAAAGATACTTTTACGGGCGTTTGATTGCCACTTATTAACATGTTTACCAAATCATTGTTAGACATGTCTCCTTTTAAAAGGTATCTTCCGGGTTTGGGTTTTGAAAAGTTTTTTTTGGCTGCAACCCAAAGAAAAGTATTCGGTTTATTAGAGACTTCAGAAATTTTCTTTTGAACCTCTATCAAATTATCCGAAGCATAGATAAAAAGTTCACTGTTTTTTGTGATTGCTTTTCCAAATAT
>JBNMNV010000284.1:0-4219 GCA_051278125.1 Polaribacter sp.
TTCCATTAAAATTAAAGTTTGCCATAATCTTCCCATTCTTCCATTTCCATCCAAAAATGGATGTATAAATTCCATTTCGTAATGGAAAACACAACTTTTAATTAATTCAATTTCATCAGACTTTTTCAAATATTCAAAAAGGTCTTTCATTAAGTATGACACATTTCCAAAAGGTGGCGCTAAATGCTCAACTTTTGAGCCTTTTACAATTCCGACACTTTGATTTCTATATTTTCCGGAATTTTCAATTAGACCATCCATTAAGCTTTGATGTGCTTTTAAAAAAGATTCTTCATTAGAAGGATTATATTCTCCTAAATTTTCATATATTTTATTTGCATTTAAAACTTCAAGAACATCTTTTTTAGGACCAATAACTCTTTTGTTTTCAAGAAGTGCTGTTATTTGTTCTTCTGTTAGTGTGTTTCCTTCTATTTTTAAAGAAGAATGAATAGTTTTTATTCTATTCTGTTTTCTCAATTTAGGTGAAGGTTTGTTTAATAAATTAGCATTTACTTCTCCTATTTTCTCCGAAATAGAAGTTATTAATTTTAAAATGGAAGATGTTATTTCGTAAGGTGGTTTCATTATTGATACTATCATTTGATACTATCAAAGATATAATTATTTAACTTGAATTATGTAATGAAACGGATTTTTTTAATTGGGCACAACGTTTTTGTGTATGATTAGTGGCTTGTTGAAGCACCTAATTTAGCAAATACAAACCAAATCGAAAATCCGCTAGGATTTTCATAAGTAGGCGAGGACTAGCAATTAATTTTATACGGTGTTGGCGGTAGTTTTTATTGTATTTCTTTTTCGTAAAGGTTATTATTAGATAATGGTAATTCTTTTATTCCAACTTTTATGAAATCAAGTTTTTCATAGTATTTACAAAGTTTTGGGTTTTTAGAATCTGCATCAAGTCTTAAATATTTATAATTATCTTTTTTGGCATTATTTTCAATTTCTTGAAGCACTTTAGTTCCAATTCCTTTTCCGTTATATTCTTCCTTTACTACTAATGAATGTACATATTTGGATTTTTCGGTTCGTTTTCCCCAGTATAATAAATCCTCATTTAGAATTCTAACCATACCTATATTTTTTCCGTTTAAATCATCGAGAAAAAAGAATTCGTTGTTGTTAATTCCTTCTTCGACCCATCTAATCTTTTCTAGAGGTGGATTCATCCAATACTGCCAATGGTCAATATTCATTTTATTTATTTTCTCAGCAGTTTTTTTAAATAAGTTTAAGACTGTACTTTTATCTTTGATTTTCACTTGTTTAAATGTAATATTCATTTAATAATGCTTTTATTTTAATTACCGCCAACGGTTTCGTATACCTAAAGTTGCGTTTTGGTAAACGCAATTATTAGTTGGTTAAAATTAAGATGTTTGAGTTTTAGAATCATTCTATATTCCTCTAATTAGCAATTTTGGTTATGCGGTGTTGTGCTTTCGTTATTTATTTTCATTTACTGTAAGCTTATTTAATAATTTTTCGGTAGCCCTTATTATAACTTTGTTAAAATTAATCTGCTTTTCATGAGTCATTAGGGCTTCAGATATTTTATTATTAAACAACCTGTATTGTTCTTATTTTAAATTGCGTTTCCAATTTTTCACATTGTCATGTTCAATAGTTGATTGATTCCTTAAAAAAAGTAAATCTACTGAACTATCAAACTCAACTTCTTTTAAAACTAACTTCTCATTTGTTTTAGTTCTAGCATGTATAAATCGATTAGTGATATTTTTTAATGATAAAATGGAATTTTTTTATCTCTACTAAATAATGAAAGGTTGCCAGTACTAATAATATCATCTATGGTATAAGCATTGCTCTCAAATGAAGACTTATGAGTTTTTATCCTGCCCATTTTTTGAATCAGTACATTAATATCTTTATTTGTGTTATTATAATAAAGGATATAATTATTTATAGATTCTATCCATCTTGTGGAATTAGTATTCAAAGTTTTCAACTTTTCTAAATCAGTCTTAAGTTCAGAAATTAAACTCTGCTCATAAGTTTTTCGTTGTTGTTTTTTTTTATCAATCTCATTCCAATTGCTGACTTGTAATGCAATCAAAATTCCTATTGCAACAAGGAATATCTCTCCAATCGCATAAAGTAGATACTTACTGAATTTATTTTCAGTGAGCATTTTTTGTCTGATTCTTCTAAAGAATTTTATCATTTGTTAGCGGTTTCTGATAATGAAGCACAACGGTTTGTATAAGATTAGTTGCGTGGTTTAAGCAACTAATCTAGCAAATAAATCCTTGAGTCTTGAAGCCTCGGGGTTCGTAAGTAGGCACGAACTAGTAATTAATTTTATACAATGTTAGCAAAAGTTTTTTATTATTGATCAATCAATTTTGTCGCTTTTTCAATATATAAATTATTGTCATCCTGTAATGAACTCTCTTTTATTTCATAATCTAATTTTAAATCTTTTCGTTGTACGCTTTGATCATTTAGATAAAATGCTCCTGCTCCTGTAAAGTCGATTGTGGTACCATCGATGAGAAGTATTTGATTTCTATTCATCACCGCGCCAAAAGTTTGTTCTCTAATTGTTATACAGTTTGGTGATGCTTGAATATTCATTCCCATTCACTCTGCTTTACTTACCGTTGTTTGATCGACTAACAGGACTACTTTTCCCTTAAAATATGCTTTATGACTCTTCCCAGCTTCAAAAGGATTGTTTATGATACTCAAAGCTGTATTTGAAACAAAATCGCCATAAGTCGGTTCTATTGATTTAAGTGCTTTTAGAAATGTGGTTTTTTCTGTATAAAGGCGCTTAACTATCTCTGATGCGCCAATATTTTTTGGATAGTTTCTCAAATCTATAATTACGGTCATTACAGGGTTTGTTATGAAAAGTAAGCAGAATAAAAAGGGCATAGAATAATTTCTTAAAAACTAAAAAACGAGCTGTAAAAATGATTACAGCTCGTTTTTCATCGTATTGAACATTATTATTTAACTAAGGTTATTGTATAGCCTTCTGTCTCCAATAAGTCTTTTAAATTATTCTTAAATGGTAGCATATGGGTAACTCCTATGGCTATAAAAGAAGATTTATCTTTCATTAAACTTGTTAATTGTGGCAGCCATTTAATATTACGTGCCTCTAGCATAATTTTTTCCATTTCTGTATCTTCAAATTCTTCCAATTCTCCATAAATGCCTTTAATATCCTGATTTTTATAATATGTTATAATCTTATCAGATCTTTCTTTCGCTATTTCTGGATTTGTTATAAACTCTGTAATTGTTTTTACCTGTTCTGAAAGTGGTACTTTTTCAAATTCTTCTATTTGTTCCTCAATAGTTTCTAAACCAATAATAGCTTGATGATGCGTTTTTGAAAAATCAGCCAATTCTGCAGTAATATCATAAGGAGGAATGATTTTAGATTCAATTAAATTACTTATCATAAAAGGCTTGTATGCGCTTAGTCTCTTAAAATCAGCTCCATAATGTGTAACGAAGAAGTCATCTAACTTTTTTTGAGTAGCTTTATCAAATTGATTGTAAAAATATTTTGCTCCTGCCTCATTTACAATTAATTGTTTAATTTTTGAAGCCTCTTCAGGAGTATTCTCTTTCTTCAAGTCTAATACCAATTGTTCGGTAGTTCTCAACACTTCATTTAGTTCACTAATCATTTCTGAATTTTTATAAGCACCATTTACCCCAAAAATGTAGGAAGGCTTTGCTAAATCATTTCCACTTACTTTCCATAACAAATATGGCTTTTGAGAAACCTCTTGCGAGTATCCATTTTTAGGAATTAAAAAAGTAATTGTAAGGAATAAGATGAAAGCAATTCTTTTTAAGGTATTCAAATAATTATTCATAATTAAAAGGTTTTATATTTACCTCATAGGTTATTTGTTTTCAGTATTTATTACACTTTTAAAAATATAAATTTTTAAAAGTGTAATAAATTGATGAAATGATAAACTTATATATTGAACAAACTATATAATGTGAATAAAAAAAAGAGTCAGAACTTCGATGCTTTTATAAAAGAATACAACAACGTGATTTTTAAAGTGTGTTATAGTTATACGGATAATCGAGAAGATTTTGAAGATTATTATCAAGAAGTATGCTACCAGTTATGGAGATCGATTGATTCTTTTAAAGGGGACTCAAAACTTTCTAGTTGGGTATATCGAGTCGCATT
>JBNMNV010000285.1:0-4218 GCA_051278125.1 Polaribacter sp.
CCGGCATTGGAATCATCTCCTGAATTGGGATGAAAATAATAATTGTTATGTTGCTGTTTCCCACAAGCAAAGAAACCAATCAATATAAGTAATGAAAAATAGTTGTATAAAATTGAGGGTTTAATATTTTTCGACATTTTTGAATCTTTTTGGGTTTTTTTGATTGTATTCTTTATTATCTCCCAATCCATAGAAAATAGGATTGATATTGTTTTTATTCCAAATCTCATACAAACTTTTTAATTCTTTAATTTTCAAAGAATCCTTTAAGTTGTTCTTTTCTGAAATATCATTGGCTAGATTGTACAAGCCAACTTCCCCTCCTTTTTCTATGATGTATTTATAATTATGTTTTCTAACGGCTACTGATTTTTTATCATACATTCTCCAGTACAAGGTTTCATGAGGCGCTTCATTATTCTTACCTGATAAATACGGAATTAAATTTTTTCCATCAATTTTATTTTTAGGAGTTACTTTTGCTTGTGCTACTGCTGTTGCAAAAATATCTAGTGATATTATTGGGTGTTCAAATTTTTGGTTTGGTAAAATAGTGCCTTCCCATTGCACTGCAAAAGGAACTCTAATGCCACCTTCAAACAAAGAGCCTTTTCCTTTTTTTAAAGGGCCATTAAAAGAGCCTTTATTTTCATTACCTCCATTATCAGACAAAAAGAAAACTATAGTATTTTTATCAATATTTAAATCCTTTAATTTTTGTAAAAGTAGACCAACACCATCATCTACGGCGCTCACCATAGCTGCGTACGTTTTTCTATCCTTATTTTTTATATTAGGATATCTAGACAAATATTTTTCAGTTGCTTGCAAGGGAGCATGAGGAGCATTATAAGCCAAATACAAAAAGAATGGTTTTTTGGCGTTTTTATCCACAAAATTTACGGCCTCTCTAGAAAAAGCATCCGTTAAATATTCTGTTTCTTCTACTCGAGTATCGTTTCTTAAAAGCTTTGTATTATAGGCGTCAAATTGTGAACCAACTTCAGATAAATCCTTACGAATTAATTGCTCTGGAAAATATTTGTGACCCCCAGATAAAAAACCATAAAACTCATCAAAACCTCTTTTTAAAGGTCGTAAAGTAGCGTATGCGCCTAAATGCCATTTGCCAATTGCCATATTTGTATACCCTGCTTTTTTAAGTGCTTCTGCCAAAGTTTCTTCTTCTAGTGGCAAACCTAATGAAGCATCTTTAGGACCAAAAAGCGGATTTCTACTATACCCAAATTGATCTTGATATCTACCTGTTATTAAACCTGCTCTACTTGGCCCGCAAACTGCATAACTTACATATCCATTTGTGAAAACTGCACCATTTTTTGCCAGTTTATCAATATTTGGCGTCTTTATTTGTTTGCTACCATTGAAACCTACATCTCCATAACCTTGATCATCAGTTAATATAACAATGATGTTGGGTTTTTTAGATTCTTGTGCTCTTGTTGTGCAGTTTGTTATCGAAGAAAACACGAACAAGATTAGCAATGCTTTTATGAATTTCATTTAATTATTTTTTCAATGAACAACAAAGTTATGTTTCATTCATTAAAAGGTAGGGTAATTATAGACCAAATAAGGGTAATTATAACCTAAAACTCAAAGTCTTCATTTTTTTACACCTTATAAATGGTTTATTCAATTTCTATTTGTCTCCTCTAAAATTTTTATATTCGATTTTTTTTATTGAAAGAAGGAACTATGCAATTTATTACTTTTGTCGGCTCTTTGGTTTACTATTTTCGGTATTAGTATTATTGGTTCTATTTATTTATTTTTTAGTGGTTTAAAAGCTATAGCAATTCTAATACCACTAATTCTGTTGGGTTAATTCTAGAAGGGTTAATAACTACTTGTTTTACGTTCTTTCCTTCTTTTTGGTACAAAATCCTTTTTACAGTATCGACAGCATTAGTATTGCTCTTCCATTTTTTTGTGTATTAAGCGTTAATTGTACGTACAATTAACGCTTAATTGCAATAAAGTGCAACTTTTATTCGATTTTTATATCAAAAACGGTTTCCAACAAATACTTTTGAGATTCTTCATCTGTAATATACAGTTGCTTTTTCTTCTTTACTTTTTGTTTAGGTGGAGCAATTTCTTCTTGCAGTATTTCTGGAATATTTAAGTTAATCATGACGCATTCCCGCATAAAATCCTCTTCAGCTTGGGTTTTTCTAAAACTAGGAAAATCTTTATCAATACCTGATTTATGCAACATATAAGCCGCATTTTGTAGAGTAAAATGACCTAAATACTTTTTATACCTTTCATCTTTACTTGAATGAACATCCATGACTAATAATTCTGCCAAATACTGCATTGCAAATAAATGATCTTTGTAATTATTAATTAAAATTGAAAATTGTGCTGGATTTAAGACGGATTCATATTCAGCCAAATCAAATAAATTCTCCTTTAAAGCACTTTGCTTTTTGAATACTTCTTGTGATTCGTCTTTATCATCAATAAAAATAATATCCATTTTTTTCCTCGCCACAATTAAGACATCAAATGCCCAATCAATTTCATTGAGCAATTTTTCTTCCATAACGACTTCAACATAACTTTTTGGTATATAAAACAAGAATGGATACGAAGCTCGGTCTCTTAATTCTTCAAAAATCGCATGTACTTTTCTAGGTTCCTTGTTCATGTTATTTGAATAATTTTGAGTAATCTTCAGGTAATTCAGCATCAATTTCTCTTAAATATTTCTCCAAAGCACTCATGGAACTATGCCCTGTGATTAACATTAAATTACTCTTTGCCTCAAATGGAGCTGAATCTTCCCTTAATTTTCTATATAATTTAGAAATAAAGGTATGCCTAAAACTATAAATTCCATAGTCTTCATTTAGCTTAAAATGTTCTTTTACAACACTTTTAAATCTTTTAGAAAAATGATCTCTTCTATTGGTTTCGTTCGCCTCCCAATACCCTCCAATTTTGTCTGGTGTAAATAAAAAGGCTTCTTGATCCAATTGAGATAAATCAGGTAATTCATCAAATAAAATACTAGGAATAATTTTCGTTTTTAACGGGCTATTTTTTGCCTTAAACTGAACTGTCTTTGTCCCTAAGTTGATATCCTTAATTCTTAATCGGCAAACTTCAATAGGTCTTATAAAACTGAAGGAAACAAACTTAATAAACAGCAGTAAATCTGAATCTTCTTTTTCTAAGTAGGTAAAGATTTTTTCTTGCTCTTTTAGAGAATACGTTTTATGCCTCGTGGGTTTCGATTTTAACACAGGAATTGTTGGGATGTAGTTTTCAGTGACCATTTCATTGTTCTTGAGCACTTGAAAAAGACTTCCTAATTCAGTCCGATAGTTGTTCCTACTTCGTGGGCTTGTTTCTAAAAGGATACTATTCAAAAAGGCTGTGAGATCTTTTCTTGTTATCTCTTTGATGTTTTTCTTATCCGGATAGGTCTTTTGTATCCAAGTAATAAACCGGAGTATTTTACTTCTATAATCTCGAATCGTTCCTTTACTGACTTCTTTTGCTTTGAGTTCTAGAGCGGTATCAAATGCTTTTTGAATGGAAATCCCTTCTTCTTTTGATTGAGTTTGTGAAGTTTGTTCTTTGTTAGAAAGCTCTTTCTCTTTTGATTTCTTACTCTTTTGTGTGGTCTCTTTTTTGGTGTTGACTGTGAATGACTTTTCGTCTATGGCTTCTTGAATAGCTTTTTTTATGGCATTATTGACCCTTGATGAAATAACTTCTTCTTTTTCCTTCTCAATGGAAGTTTTGGTTGCCGATGATCTTTTTAATTGATCGTACAACTCAGCATTATCTGCAAATGGATTGTAGCCTTGGCGCAATAGAAACAGTAAATTTTTACGATACGAAGTTAGAATCGTGAGTCGGGCTTCTTTGGTTTTGTATTTATTTACTTTTCCATAGATGTTTCCCAATCTTTTCATTCTTCCTGTTTTAGGATTCCGAAAGGAAAAATACACATACCAGCGCTTGGAAAGGTCTCCGTCTGCTGTATAGATTTTGGGTAGCGAAAAATGGGTTTTCTTTTTCAAATCGTGTTCCAAATCGTGTTCATTTTTAATCGTAAATGTAAGAAATTCGTGAATTAAAGGCATAAAAAAACAGTTTAGTGACCTAAACTGTTGATTTTTATCGATTTAAAATAGTAGCGGGAACTGGACTCGAACCAGTGACCTTTGGGTTATGAGC
>JBNMNV010000286.1:0-4184 GCA_051278125.1 Polaribacter sp.
GGCATAAGTGTTCTAAGCCCTTTTTTGGAACTGTTTTTTAAAGCGATATTTGACTAATTTACGTTTTATAATTTCTTCGCCATAATTTTGCGCTCCATGGTATCGAAAACAATATAAACTTGAGATATTTACACAGTATTTTAGGACATAGCTCTCCAAAAACAACAGAAATTTATCCCAAAACCATTCACATAAATAAAAGCAACATAAAAAGTAATTTGGATATACTGCTGGAAAAGAGTACTTTCACATGTATAACATGTATGCTATATATCTACAATGAGTATATACAATTGTTGTAGGCAATTAAAAACCATCATTATGAAAAAACTCTATTTCATTATTTTATCAATAAGTCTGATAAGCAATTGTTTTGCTCAAAAGGATGACCAAATCCAATCAGAAATAAATGTTATTGAAAATGGCTTGATTAAGAATATTCAAATAAAAGGAGATTCCATTCAAGAATTTAACATCCTAGACAGAATGGAATTTTATAAAGTTCCAGGTGTTAGTATAGCTGTTGTAGAAAAAGGGAAGATAAAATGGGCAAAAGGATATGGATATGCAAATACTAAAACTGGGACAAAAGTGGGCGTAAATACACTTTTCCAAGCTGGTTCAATTAGCAAACCTCTTGCCGCTTTGTCAGCGTTAAAGCTATTTGAGAATGACAGCTTAGAATTAAATAAGGATGTCAACTATTACTTAAAAGATTGGCAGATTCCAGAAAGCAAATTTACTAAAACTGAAAAAGTAACTCTTGAAAAACTATTAACGCATACAGCAGGAATGACAGTTCATGGCTTTCCCGGTTACCAACAAACCGATGAATTTCCTGAGATTATTGATGTTTTAAATGGCAATGGAAATACAGCAAAAATATTGGTCGATACTATACCTGGAAGTATTTGGCGATATTCTGGAGGTGGTTATACAGTAATGGAGAAAGTAGTTGAAGATGTTAGTGGATTCTCTCTTGACGAGTATATGTCTAAAAACATTCTACTTCCGATTGGAATGAAAAATAGTACATATCAACAACCTATAGCAAAAGAGTGGCAAAATAATATTAGTGCTGCATACGATGGAAATGGTAAATTAATTAAAGGCTTGTGGAACAATTACCCAGAACAAGCAGCAGCTGGTTTATGGACTACAGCGTCAGATTTAGCATTGTATTGTATAGAAATACAAGATATAATGCAAGGCAAAAAAGATGGAGTATTAACAAAAAAAACTGTTGACAAAATGCTCACCAAGCATAAAAATGATTGGGGACTTGGACCTTCTTTACAAAATGAAAAAGATTCTTTAATTTTCGGCCATGGTGGTAAAAATGCAGGTTTTACTAATGATATGAAAGCATACGCTTATCAAGGTAATGCAGTTGTAATTATGACAAATGCTGACAATGGAGGTAAGTTAATATCCGAAATTAAAAATGCGGTATCTAAATATTATAATTGGGATATTAGTATTCAAAAAGTTGTTGAAGTAATTATAATATCATCAGACATATTAATTAAATACGTTGGCAAATACCAATTAGAAAATCGAAATATTATTATTGATTTCCAAATAGTAGAGAATCAATTATGTGCAAAGGGTCCAAATAGGTCTTTTCAATTTGTAGCAATGTCCAATTCCAAATTTATCGATATAGAAACAGGAATTGAAATAGAGTTTCTACAGAATGCGGATAGAACAAGTATTCTATGGAATAATCGTTCCAAATTTAATAAAATTGAATAATAACTACCTATAATAACTAAGTATCTGGCGTGCTGATAGGCTAATGCTATATGCCTTGTTGACAGTTACTTTCCCATAGACAAGGTTAAAAACTATTTATCAAGAAATAAATTATATGGATTGGAATATCTAACGGCAAGTCTTTTTGGTGTGGTAACGCCTTTTTGTTCTTCAGTTCCTTTATTTATTGGTTTTGTAAGAGGTGGAATCCCTGTAGGTGTAAACCTTTTCTTTTTTGATTACTTCGCCTTTGGTTAATGAAGTTGCAATCGGACTTTTTGTTGGCTTGTTTGGTCTTAAAACAACCATTATTTATGTGGTTAGTGGTGTTTTGTTAGGCACTATTTCTGGCATAGTCCTTCAAAAATTAAAATTGGAACCCTATTTAACGCCTTGCGTAAAAGAAGTTTTAGCAAACGCTCAAAGAGATCAAGATATATTTCTAGCAGAAAAACAAACCTTTAAACAATGCTTGCCAATTATTTGGGCAGAGGTCGTAAAAATCCTTAAAGGCATCATTCCTTATGTTTTAATAGGTATCGCCATTGGTGGATTAATGCACGGATATATTCCAGAAGGATTTTTTGAAAAATATATGGACAAAGACAATCTTTTTGCGGTTCCTATAGCAACCATTTTGGCTGTACCAATGTACTCAAACGCATCAGGCATACTTCTCGTAGTTCAAGTATTGGTTGCCAAAGGTATTCCGTTGGGAACTGCAATTGCCTTTATGATGGGCGTTGCGGGCTTGTCTTTACCCGAATCAATGCTTCTAAAAAAAGTAATGACTTTAAAACTAATCGCCATCTTTTTTGGAGTCGTTACACTTTGCATCATCATGTCAGGATATGTATTTAACATGATATTATAAATCAGTAAAAATAAATAGGTTTTGGAAGGCCTAATTTAATTGATTGGTTTGACGAAGATAATTTTGTGCAGTCTTGATTTTTTTGTTTCTTTTTTTATCAAAAAAAAAGATAGGAATAAACCATTAATAGTAACGATTTTAAATTTCAGTTCTAAATTTTGTTAAACTGCTCAAATCAAAAAAGGTTGAATAATAGCGCAATTAGAACACGTGCATAGTAATTTATTTTTACTGACAGGTTTATGTATTTCTGAATTTAAAAGGTGTTCTTGAAGCTCCTAAAAAGGTCAATTTCATAAATTTTATACTCTTGCGGAAACCTTTACGAGAATGTCGTAGAAAAAAATCGTGCAGAATTATTATCCAATACGCTATTTTTATACACATCTAAAAGGTTAGCTTTTTTTTGCGCTGGCAATGCGGTTGGAAATTGTGTTTAAAAAAATTACTGCGATAGCATAATTATTTTAAAAAAGTAATCGAGCGCATTGGCGTGCAGCAATTTTACATAACGGCTACATAACGGCTAATTATAGCTGCAAATTTATAGTACCAATGTTCCTTGAGAATCGCTTATTTAAAAAATGTTGAACAATTATACAGAATACTCAAATTAAACGAATAGCTTACAACTTTTATTTTTAATGGAATTATTTTACTCATCCATAAATTTATGTAAAATGAATCTTATGGGTTTTATGTTTGTCTTTCAAAACTTATTGTTATTCATAAATTTCATATTCTAATCTTCACATCCTTTTCTAAATTGATCTCTATTTTCTACTTAAAGAAATGTTATTGAAGACGTTTTTTAATTTCTTGTAGAGTAACATAGCCTTATAATATTTTGACTTTATAAGTTGATGAGATTTCTTTTTTTATAACTTTAAAAAGTTAACTTACACACTTCAATTAATTTTGTCGTGATAAAAAAATACTTTTTTGTATTAAATACTTTTTTCGTTATAATTTCTTTAAATGCTCAAGATAATTATATTCAAAGATATGATTATTTAGTTTCTAAAACACATGCAGAGAGAACTTTGCTATTATCAGAATTTTATGATCATGATATCCGTGACTTAGATTCTATAACTATTTTTGAGAATATAAACTCAATAAAAGGTTTTGCTAAAAGAGCCAATGATGACCAATTAATTTTAGAAATGGAGTTGATGCAACTCCATTATTATATTTTCCGAAAAAAGTTTTCTAAAAACTTTACAGTGGACAAGATAAAGGCATTATATGAAATTGCAAAACGAAAAAATATCCTTTGGTTAGAAATTAGAACACAAAGCTTGTTGGCTAATTATTTATACAATTATCATCAAGAATATGGTTTAGGCTTTGAGTATTATAAAAAAACGGCAAAGCTATTAGAAAACATAAGTATTGAAGATTTTCCTTTAAAACAAATTTGTTTGTTTCAAATAGCATATGTTCATAGTGAATTTAGGGAGTATGAAAAGACTATAAATTACTTAAAAAAAGCAAAAAAATTAGAATCTAAATACAATAGCGCATATTACAGCCCTCATATAAACAATACTTT
>JBNMNV010000287.1:0-4182 GCA_051278125.1 Polaribacter sp.
TTATATTTTTATCAGTACCGTTCCGTTTACTTTAATAGCAGCTTTTTTAGAGGGCTATGTAACACGATATTCCAATATAATGCCCACCTTATTTTGTTTTTCCATCATTGTATTTTCTTTAATTTCAATTAGTTACTATTATTTAATTTTACCATTTATAGTGGCAAAAAAACACGGAATTCGATAGATGAAAAAAAGCATCACTTCCCTCCTTTTCATGTGTACACTTTTTGTCTATGCACAAGAAAAAACGTTGGATTCTCTAGAGAATTCGGGAGATACTATTGAATATCATAAAAATACAACGATTAACAAACCAAGGACTTTTAAAAATGATTTAAAGGAGACCTACAACGGTAAAGACTTTGTATATCATGAAGATAAGCCTAAAAAAGAGCTTCCTGAAAACACTTCTTTTAATTTGGGGATTCTCGAGTTTTTTATCTTTTTCATGCAAACTATTTTTCCGTTTCTTTTAGGCGGCTTTATCATTTTTATCATTCTAAAAGTGTTGTTAGGTTTTGATGCTCAATTTTGGAAACCTTCTAAGAGATCAAAAAAAATAACGGATACACTCATTTATGAAAACGAAAATCTTCATGAACTTCATTTAGAAGGGTTATTACAACAAGCATTAGAAAACAAGAATTTCAGGTTGGCAATTCGGTATTACTATTTAACTTCCTTAAAAATATTATCGAACAAAGAATTGATTTCCTATCATAAAGATAAAACGAATTCAGCATATCTTCTTGAAATAGAAAATACGGATATAAAAAATCAGTTTTCATATTTATCTTATGTATATGCTTATGTTTGGTATGGAGAATTTACGATAGATGAAGCGAGCTTTATAAGGGCTCAAAATAAGTATCAATCTTTTTTAAAAACTTTAGTTTGATGCGGTTCCAAGATGTTTTTAAAATTTTGTCAGTTCGAGTGAATTTTATGCTTGTAAAGCATAAAATTTGTGTCGAGAATCCTAATTTTAACTTACAAATTGTTCTCGATACAATTTTTCGATCCTCAAAATCACTCGAACCGACAACGTCAAATAAAATAAAAATAGTATCGAAAACTTTTATTTGCATTGCTACTTTTCTAATTCTAAGTAGCTGTAATAAAACCAATTGGAATGAAAACTATCGGGAAAAAGAGAAAAGTCCTTTTGGAACGTATATCGTTTACAATGAGATGGATATGCTTTTTGAGAAGGAAGAAGTTGTTTACTTAAAAGATAATTTTTATGATTATTTAAGTAAGAATTATAAAACGCCATCAGCAGATTTTGGAACCTATGTTTGTATCAAAAATGATGCGTATAAGTTAACCGCAGACGGTATTGATACATTGCTCTCTTTTGTTGCAAACGGAAATTATGCTTTTCTATCTCTGAATGAGTTCAGTGAAAATTTAAGAGAAAAGTTAGAAATTACCACGAATGATTTAGACAAAAATGCCTCTTCACTGAAAGCTTTAAAAGGTGAGTTTTACCTAGAAGATGATCATTTTAAGAATCAGCCTTTTACTTTTGATAGAAATATAAGAAGACATTATTTTATAACCTATAACGAGAACAAAACCATCGTTTTAGGCTCCGCAAAAATTGATGGAGAAAAGGTGCCTAATTTTATGAAAATATATCACGGAAAAGGAGTAATTTATGTACATTCAAATCCTGTGGTGTTTACAAATTATTATCTTTTAAAGGACAAAGAGGCGTATCTAGAAAATGTATTTTCTTATGTGCCTTCTTCTACAATTTTTTGGGATCCGCAGATAAAAAAAAGTGAGTATTCCAATCAACCCGATAAAGACAATCCATCGGTATTTAAATTCTTTTTTCAACACAAAACCTTAACGTGGTTTTTGTTTGTTTCTTTGGCAGGTGTTTTATTATTTATGCTTTTGAATGCAAGAAGAAAACAGCGTCCAATTCCTATAATTTATCCTTTAGAAAACACCACGGTGGCATTTACCCAAACCATTTCTAGTTTGTATTTAAAAGAAGAAGATCATAAGAATTTAGTGGATAAAAAGATTACTTTTTTTCTGGAGAAAGTAAGGACCAAATACTTGCTAAGCACCAACAACTTAAACAAAGATTTTATTCATAATTTAGCTGCAAAATCAGGCAACGAAATTCAGAATACAAAATATTTAGTCAATACGATGATCACTTTACATAAAAAGTCAGAATGTTCTAAAGAAGAGCTCTTTGTGTTATTTAAAATGATTGATAATTTCTTTAAAAAACAAGAAAATGGACATGCCAAATAGTGAAACAAATTCAGACAATTTAGAATTTGAAAATAGAATCAATTTGTCGGAATTGCAAGACTGTGTTTTTCAAATTAAACAGCAATTACAAAAGGTCATTGTAGGTCAAAAACATATGATAGATTTGCTTTTAGTAGCCCTATTGGCAGATGGCCATGTGCTTATTGAAGGGGTTCCTGGAGTGGCAAAAACCATCACAGCAAAACTAATTTCAAAAACGATTGATATTGGTTTTAGTAGAATTCAGTTTACACCCGATTTAATGCCTTCTGATATTTTAGGAACCTCTATTTTTAATGTAAAAACATCGGAATTCGAATTCAAAAAAGGACCTATCTTCTCTAATATGATTTTGATTGATGAAATTAATAGAGCACCCGCAAAAACACAAGCGGCTTTGTTTGAGGTCATGGAAGAAAAACAAGTCACTATGGACGGAACAACCTACAAAATGGAAGAGCCTTTTGTGGTTTTGGCAACTCAAAACCCTATAGAGCAAGAAGGAACCTATAGACTTCCAGAAGCACAATTAGACCGATTTTTGTTTAAGGTGATTATCGAATATCCGAATGCTGAAGAGGAATTGGAAATTATTATGAGAGAACAGGCTTTAGAAAACACCACAAAAGAAAGTAAGATCGAAACGGTTATTAAAGGAGCTAAAATTGTAGAATTTAGAGCTTTGGTGAATCAAATAAAGATTGAAGAAAATTTATTAAAATATATTGCCAATGTTGTGGTGAATACGCGCTCTAATTCGTTTTTATATTTAGGAGCTTCACCAAGAGCCAGTATTGCGATTTTATCAGCCTCTAAGGCCTTTGCAGCGATTGAAGGTAGAGATTTTGTAACGCCAGAAGATATTAAAAGAGCTACAATTCCGGTTTTACAACACCGGGTGATTGTAACGCCAGAAAGAGAAATGGAAGGTGTAACGAGTGCACAAATTATAAAACAGATTATTGAGGCGGTAGAGATTCCGAGGTAGATTTTTTTCTGTCATTCCTGCACAGGCAGGAATCTTAATAGTAAGAATTGAAAATAAATAGATTCCTGCTTTCGCAGGAATGACAAGTCTAAATTTACACGAATACACAAGTAAACAAATACACATTTAATCGCTTGAAAATTTTTTACAATACTTTATTTTTAAACAATCGGTTTTTCTATTGCTTATCGGCAATAGCTACCTTATTTGTCCTTGGTTTTTTTGCTCCTTTCTTTTTTGAGTTGTCTAAAGTGCTGCTGTTTATGTTGATTATGCTTACCTTGATTGATGTTTTTATTTTATATCAAACTAAAAAAGGAATTAAAATTGATCGGAATTTACCAGAAAGACTTTCTAATGGCGATGAAAATAGAATTTCTCTTTTAATTAAGAACGAATATCCTTTTGTGGCACATGTTTCACTTATTGAAGAATTGCCTTATCAATTTCAAAAAAGAGATTTTATTTCTGAACAACAAGTACAAAAGAAGCAAGAAAAAACAATTTACTATTTTGTAAGACCCACAGAAAGAGGTGTTTATTCTTTTGGAGTTTTAAATGTATTTGTGAATTCAGCTTTAAAATTAGCTACTAGAAAGTATGTTTTGTGTCAAGAAAAAGAGCTAAAATGCTATCCTTCTTTTTTAAAAATAAGAGCGTTTCATATGAAATCCTTTCAAAATTCGTCTACTGCTTTCGGAACTCGAAAAGTAAGAAGAATTGGGAATTCTTTGGAGTTTGAACAAATTAAAGAATATGTTTCTGGTGATGATATCAGGACTGTAAATTGGAAAGCCACTGCAAAGAGAAATCATTTTATGGTAAATCAATATGTAGAAGAAAAATCGCAATCTGTGTATACTATTATTGATAAAGGACGGGCTATGCAAATGCAATTTAATGGTTTAAGCTTA
>JBNMNV010000288.1:0-4136 GCA_051278125.1 Polaribacter sp.
CAACGTGGGTTAGAGAGCCAGGTGTAGCTTTAAATGGCGTTAAATTTGAACCAGGAACCGCAGAAGTTGTGTATTGTGAAACAGGAGAAAATTATAGAGTAGAAGCCTTTCAAAATCTCATTGATTTTGGTTTAGATTTTAATCATGCACACGTACAACCAACAGGCGCTTATCATTATCATGGCTCTCCAACTTCTGTGATTGAAAATTTTGACACAGGAGAAGACTTAGTGCATATAGGTTTTGCAAATGATGGTTTTCCTATGTTTTATTCTAAAAGTGGTGCCTACAAACCCAGTTATCAATTAGCAGAGGGTACACGAGAAGGTGAAGATTGCTCGTATACAAACCCCATGCAACAAATGGATGTTTCTGTTGATGATGGCCATGATGGAATGTTCACATCAGATTTTAAATATGTTGCTAATTCTGGTAATTTAGATGAATGCAATGGAATTACGATTGATGGAAAATATAGGTATATTGTTACCAATGAGTTTCCATATGTAAGTCGATGTTTAATGGGTGAAGTTACTGAAGAAGAGCGAAAAGGACCTCCTAGAAATCAAGGTCAACCTAAAGGTTTTGATGATTTATTAAAAATGATGGATGCAAATAATGATGGAAAATTATCTAAATCTGAAGTAAAAGGACCATTAGTAGATCATTTTTCAAAAATTGATGCTAATAAGGATGGATTTATAAGCAGAGAAGAAATTTTAATAGCGCCAAAACCACCGAGATAATTTGAATACCAATAGCGTCCTAAACGATTAAAAAAGAGAAAGGGAAATTTGTTCCACAAAGTTATCTTTGTGGTGCAACACAAAAAACACCTTTCTCAGATGCTAAATATAACATTGTTTTCACAAATAATCTCAAAATTAGAAAAATCTAGATTTTTCTAATTTTGAGATTATTTTTAGATTCTGTATTGAAATGAAGTACAACGTGTTTCAGGATTAGTTACCGTGTTTAAGCAATAAAGGTAGTGAGGACTTTTTAAAGTGCGCAAAAAGCGACCCATAAATAATATAATGTATGAAATCGTTTCATTCTTTTAGTTCAGATAGCAGTTCTTTCTTTTCTTCTTCTGAATAATATTGAGAAAATTGTATACTTTCTTTGAATTTGATTTTGGTTTTTGAAGAGTCAAGTTTTAATTGTTGTTGCGCATCTATGATATAAAGATACGCTTCTGAAAAACTTGGATATTGATGAATGAGTTCATTCCAAACTTTTATAGCTTTTAGATATTCTTCTTCATTATAGAAGCCCCAACCTTTTCCATTCAAAACTCCTAAAGAAAAATCTAAGTTAGTTCCGTAGTGATTTATTAGATTGTTTTTTAATTCAGTAAATAAAGCAACGCTCTTATTTGTGGGGCTGAAAAAAGCGTATTGCTGCATAGACCAATATTCAAAAATGTCATATAAGGCTTCTGCAATTCCCAATCCTGGCACTGCATTATGAAAAGCTTTGGGAAAATAGGTGCCTTGAATATCAATTTTTGAATTAGTATTTTCATTTTTAGCTATTTCAATAGCTTTATAATCTTCGGGATAATCTTTCCCTATTGCGTAGCGAAAATATTTTGTATGGGTAAGTTTAAGATTATTTAATGCCGAAATTGAATCAATTAAAGAAACGTTTTTTTGTTTAAAAAAAGGATCTAATGCTATAACTGCTGATAAATGATTAATATTCTTGGTAAACATTGAGGTAGTGAAATGGCCATACCAAGAATGCCCAATTAAGACTCTGAATTGATTAGCTTTAAATTTTGATTCTGCTAAATTGATAACTTCATCAAATAGATATTTTTCATTTAGATGTGCTTTTCCACTTTTAGACGAAATAGGGCTTTTAGCCTCAAATATTCTTTTAGAATTTTCAGAAGCAATGCTTATAATGATTGCGCGAGGCATCTGTTCTGAAGCAATTAAATAGTCTATAGTATATATAATATGATGGTTACTTCTTTTATTTTGTCTATCAAAAACGATAATCAGCGGGTATTTTTTTTGATTGTTACTTTGCCAATTATCAGGTAATATAACCGATATTTTTTTTTCGTAACCCAGATGTAATGATACAAAAGAGGTGTCAATTTTCGATTTATACACACTATATCTCTGGGCAAATAGAATTTGACTTAGAAAGATTGCTAAGAAAAAAGAGAGAAATGTTTTATTCATAGTTATTTTTTTACCTTATTTATCCACTCCAAAATATACTTTTTGAAGGATAAATTAACATCATAAATTTCATTGGTTTTCCAATCAGTTCCATTTTTGTCATAAAATGATTTAGACCTTCCATTTCTTTAAATTTGATATTTGGTTTTTTAATTTTATCTAATTCCGTTTTGCTTTGTTTTGGGTCCACTAAAATCCAGAGGTATTTTCGTAAGTAGTTTATAAACAATTAATTTATGATGCATCTATTTTATCTAACGTTTTATTTACTTTTCAATTATTGTTGTTAATTCATTTAGATTCTCTCTTGAATTTTCCAAATATAACTCAAAAGTATTTTTCTTTCAGATTCTGTTAGATCTATTGGCAATTCTATACCATTAATATTTCCTTTTAAATCAAAGTTGAAATAGGGTGCTATCATTCTATTAATTTCTCCATCAATAAGACTTTCCGAAAGTTCTTTAATGGCTTGTGGCTGATCTCCTGTTGGAGAAAAATCTGAGACTAATTTAAATTCAATATGGTAAAAATACGGATAGTAATTGATTTTTTATTTTCTAATTAAACTAAAGTTTCCAGTTTTTTTGATGAGATTGTCATCTATATCTACAATTTCCACTTTATACCAATAATTATTAGAAATTTGAGTTTTTCCATCTAATTTTCCATCCCAACCAGGATTATTAAAATCTGTAATTGATGCAACTATTCTACCAAATCTATCAAAAATTTGAATATTTATAGATTTATAAAAAGCAGGATCTAAACCTCTAATATTCCAAAAATCGTTTTTACCATCTCCATTTGGTGTAAAAAAGTCTTGCACACCTAAAACAGATACTTTTTCTTGAATTGGGGTTTCACAATTACTGATATCTCTAACATAAATAGTTTTTAAACCAGGAATAACTTGAGTAAATATGTATGAAGTTGAATTACCAAAAAAAAATTTATTGTCTAAAGAAAATTCGTAAGTGCTGTTGCCAGTAATATTTACAGTTACAATATTATTTGTTTCATCTTCTGTATTAACTAAAATATCAGTAAATATTGGTTTTTCTGGATTTATTACTTCAAATTCTTTTGTATAAGAACATTCAATTCCATTTTCAGTATTATAAGCTGTTAAAGAAAAACTACCTGTGTTAGTTAATGTGTAATTTTTATTTGTACTGATAATGTTGCCATTACTGTTTTTCCATTCAACTCTATCATTGCTTATATCAGCAGATAAAACGACAGGAGGTTTTGAAGTTGGATCATAGCAAATTGTGTAAGAATTTTGTAGATTTATAATTGGCTGAGGATTTACGATTGCATTAAAAGATTGTATGCCTCCACAACCGGAATTATTTTCTACACGAACCCAAATGGTTGTTGTAGGAGAAACTATATTAAAAATTAATTCATTGGTTGTTGTTAAGGCATCAGAATAAGTATTGTAAAATCGTAAAGTTGTACTTGCAGCCAAATTAAGTTCACTAACCACATTGTTTTTTTTTCGAATTAAATCTAAACTACCTTCAGCATTGCCAGAAACTAAATCTGAGTCTTCACAAACATACATATTTGAAATTGGATCAACTTCAATATAGTTAGCTCTTATTCTAAAGGAAGAGAAAGAAATACAGCCATTTTTATTTATAGCTTTTACAAATATTTCTTGATTAGGTATTTTATTTTGAAATTTTTCAGGATTTAGTATTCTATTTGAGTCATTTTGGGCATCTTTACTACTTTCAAAAAAAATAAATTCTTCTTGTAAGGCAGGATTTGTTATGTTTTCTCTAATATTAAACAAATTAAAATTTGAAATACCATCAAAATCATCATCACATTGCACAAGTTCTTGATTTGAATTTAATATAGGTAAAGGAAAAACTTCAATTCTTTTTTCAACATTTATAACAGTATTATTTATTAAAGTAATTTCTG
>JBNMNV010000289.1:0-4131 GCA_051278125.1 Polaribacter sp.
TTAAAGTGATGAAATAAAATGTTTCGTTTAGAATAGAGATTATTTTTTGGTTCTCAAAAATAGTTTTTTTCATTCCAAAAAAAAAAATTTACACCAATCAGTATAGATAAAAACTACGATTGGTTTTTCTTGATGCAATTTTTCTACTTCTTAAAACGAATATGTATTTAAAGGTTCTTTTTCTTAAGCTTTTAGTGTAAAACACCTCAAGAGAATAAAAGAAAAAACAAGAGTTCTTGTAGAATACATTTAAAAAATATTAAAAAACAGTAAATCTAACTCCTAAAAAAGCTCTTATTCCTTGGTTAGAGGCAAACATATAGCTGGGGTCAAAAGCCAATTCGGGGTTTTGTTGTGTGTCTACGCCAATATCGAAAGGATTGTCGGCTCCATTAATGCTATTTGCAGGGGGGGTAAAGTTTAAAATGTTTTTGATACCGCCATAAACTTCCCAACTATTCGTAAACTTTTTTGTGAATTGAATATTCTGAATACTAAACCAAGGTGAGTTTGGAGCTCTTAAATCATTTTCTCCTAAAAGAGGTAATCGCATGGGGCCGTATACGTTGCCAGTATAATCCATAGAAAAATTACTGGTAAACTTATAGGAAATAGACCAAACTCCGCTAAAGCTTTCCGTTAATATTTGTCTTGTTTTTATGCTATTTTCAGTAATAGAAACGTCCATTAAAGTAGCGCCTGCGTTTATGGTCAGTCCGTTTGTAAAGATAATATCTGTATTTAGAGCGATTCCTTTAGAAACTGAAAAGCCATTTAAATTTGCATAGATAATTTTATTTGTGTCTGTTTCGTAGTCTGGTAAAATACGATTCTCAAAATAGGTGTAAAAAGCACTTGCATCTAACGTTACATAAAAATTTTCCGTAGTTATTTTTTTTACATAATTTATATTCGCATTCCAAGAAGTTTCTGGTCGTAATTCACCATCAAATTCAACTTCTCTTGCGCCAGTTAAAGCTGCATGGTCTTCTGTGAAAACGTTGGCAACTCTAAATCCGTTGCCAATACTAATTCTAAAAATATCTGAATTATCTTTAGAATTCCATTTGTAATTAATCCTTGGTGAAAAAATATTTCCATGTAAACTATTATAATCCCATCGTGTTCCTAGTAATAATTTATTTTGATTATTTAGAGCAATTTCGTCTTGTAAAAAAATACCTGGTAAATGAGATATTGCAGGTTTGTTCGCCGTTCCGTTTTCGTCTAAAGTAGCAAAGGTACTATCATCATAAAACGTATATCGATAGGCAACACCTAAAAGTATATCGTGTTTTTTTGCAATTTTTTTGTTGTATACGAATTGCCCGAAACCAATTAACTGTGACGCATCGTATGCATCTGTTCCATAAAAAGAATCTTGATAATGGCCGTTTGCGCTAAACTGAAAACTAATATCTTCAAATGTTGGTAACTCATAGGTTCCAAAAGTTTCCCATCTATTTGTATAAATACTCTCGCCATATATTTGATCTGTTCCTCTAAATTGTCGTTGCCAATCCATTTCTCCTCCCCAACGATCTTCATACATATATCTAGCAGCAATGTTAAAAACCTTATTGTTTTTTCTTTTAATATTGATTTTATTAAAAATGGAAATTCTATTTTGAAGCGTTAAATCTGTAAAATTATCGTTGTTATTGTCAATTCTATTTTGAAAGTTAAAATAATTAATACCTAAAAGACCTTGAACTTTTTCTGAAGCCTTATAACGTAAACCAATATCTGTATTTACTTCACCCCATGAGCTAGTCATTACATCAGTAGATAAAATGGGGGCATTGCTAGGTTTTTTAGTGATGATATTTATGATGCCGCCAACAGCTTCTGAGCCATATAAAGTAGAAGCAGGGCCTTTTACAATTTCTACTCTTTCTATTAAGGATTGCGGAATCCCTGTTAATCCATATACTGTAGAAAGTCCACTAACAATTGGCATTCCATCAATTAAAACAAAAGTATAGGGGCCTTCTAACCCATTAATATGAATGTCTCCTGTGTTGCAAACATTACAATTTAATTGTGGCCGTACACCATTTATGTTTTGCAAAGATTCAAAAACAGAGGGTGTAGGATTTTTCTTAAAAAATGTTTCACTATATACTTCAACAGGAACCGAACTGTTAGATTTTGTTACAGGTCGTAAAGTTCCCGAAATCACAATCTTTTCTAAAGCATTGTTTTCATCTAGAATAAAGTTTTTTATTATTTTTTCATCTCCAGAAAATGAAATTATTATTTTCTCCGAGTTAAAACCAACGCTACTTAAAATAAGTCTGTACTTTCCGTTTGGGATATTTTTCAACTCAAAAAAACCATTTTCATTTGTTGCAGTGCCCAATGTAGTGTTTTGTAAATACACATTTGCAAAAGGGATAGCCTGTCCATTCGATGTTATTTTACCAGAGATACTATTTGTTTGTGAGTATGTTGATACAATTCCTAAAAATAAAAAACAGATAAATTTGAGGAGTATTTTCATGTGGGTAAATATTATTTTTGACAAATATAATATTATTTTTAGACTTGACTAAAAATATATTTTGATAAAAATAAAAAGTATATCTTTGTAACACTAAATACGCACAAATGTTTACATTTTCTGAAGAGAATTATTTAAAAGCAGTTTATCATTTAGAGTTAGAAACGGATAAAGTAATTAATACGAATGCGATTGCAGAAAAATTAGAAACAAAAGCTTCTTCCGTAACAGATATGATTAAAAAATTATCTGACAAAAAAGTTTTAATTTATCAAAAATACAAAGGGGTAACCTTGACCGAATTAGGAAAGAAAACGGCAGCAAATGTGGTCCGTAAACATAGGCTTTGGGAGGTTTTTTTAGTTGAAAAATTAAATTTTTCTTGGGATGAAGTTCATGAAGTTGCAGAGCAATTAGAACATATAAAATCTCCAAAATTAATTAATCAGTTAGATGCTTTTTTGGGTTTCCCTGAAAGAGATCCTCATGGAGATCCTATTCCTGATAAAAATGGTGATTATAATCAAATTGAAAAAAGATTGTTATCAACCTTAAAAATTAAGGAAAGCGGAATGTGTATTGGTGTTAATGATTCATCATCAGAATTTTTACGATTTTTAGACAAACAAGAAATTGCTCTAGGTCAGGAGATTAGTGTAATTAGTAAAGAACCTTTTGATAATTCCATGTTGATTAAGATAGCGCATAGAGAATTATCAATATCAAATAAAATAGCAAGCAATTTATATATAAAGTAAGATGAGTACATTTGATCAATTGGTAGGATATGCCAAAGAAAACCCTATTTGGGCAGCATTATTTGCGTCGCTTTTTACATGGGGATTAACTGCGGCAGGAGCCGCTTTAGTTTTCTTTTTTAAAAAAGCAAACAGAGCGGTTTTAGACGGAATGTTAGGATTTACAGGAGGTGTTATGGTAGCAGCAAGTTTCTGGAGTTTGCTTGCGCCAGCCATCGATAACAGTCCTGGGGAAGGTTTCGTAAAAGTTTTACCCGCAGCAATTGGTTTTGGTTTAGGAGCTTTGTCACTTTTCGGAATGGATAAAATTTTACCCCATTTACATATCAATTTTAAAATGGATGAAGCAGAAGGTGTTAAAACAGAATGGCATAAAACAACGCTTTTAGTGCTCGCAATTACACTTCATAATATTCCTGAGGGTTTAGCTGTGGGTGTTCTTTTTGGTGCAGCTTCTACTTTAGTTGGGGTGGAGCAAACAGAAATGATTATTGCGGCAATTTCTTTGGCAATCGGAATCGGAATTCAGAATTTTCCAGAAGGTTTTGCAGTATCAATGCCACTTCGCAGACAAGGAGTTAGTAGATTAAAAAGTTTTTGGTACGGCCAATTGTCTGCTGTTGTAGAGCCGATTGCGGCAGTTATAGGTGCTTTAGCAGTTTCGTTTTTTACTCCAATTTTACCATATGCGTTGGCTTTTGCAGCAGGTGCGATGATTTTTGTAGTGGTAGAAGAAGTAATCCCGGAAACACAGAGAGATAAATATACAGATATTGCTACGCTTGGCTTTATTGGTGGTTTTATTGTGATGATGTCATTGGATGTAGGGCTTGGGTAAGTCTCTTTTAATCGAAAAGAATTCCTCGATGC
>JBNMNV010000290.1:0-4101 GCA_051278125.1 Polaribacter sp.
TAAATGAAGACACTTTTTTTTGTTTGGTATTATAGGGCGAAACGCTATAGTGGTATATCCAAAATATATTTGCCCCATCAATTATAAACGAACAAAAATATATCCAATGAAAAAAAATTCTAAAAAACTTAAAACAGGCCTCAGGGCCATTGTAATCATTAGCCTTTTAAATATTTCAAGTCTGTTATTGATGTCTATGGGAAGTAACACACCTCCTCAGCAAGAGGAAACAAACCTGCTATTTAACATGTGGCATCTAGAGACCTATAAAATTGAAAGTAAGTTGTATCCAACCAGTAAAAAGGAAAAAGATGATTATATACTTTTTAAGGAAGACATGACTTTTACTTCAACATCAGAAGGTAAAAAAGACAAAGGAACTTTTATCCTAAATACCAATGGTGCTTATGTCTTAATGAATGCTGAAGATGGCGAAAAAATAAAAGCCTACATCATTTCAATATCAAATAACTCCTTAGTGCTGAAGTATGATATTGATGAAATTAGAGATATCGAAGTACATTATACTAGCCCTAATCAAACTCATAAACTATGAAAAAAATTATTTTTATTTTAGCTGTGTTTTTTAGTTGTGCTATCTGTTTTTCACAGACAACTATAGATTTAAAAAAAGTTCCATTCGAGATTAAGAATCAGAATTTTTATGTAGACAACGTAATAGATGATCGTCAAGAGCCACACCTTGGTGTTATAGAAGATAATTCTAATCAGAAAGTAAAACTACGTTTTGAGAATGGTACTGCAACAACAATCAAATACTTTATGGATGGTGCTCTACCCAAAACTGGTGACAGAGTTCCGATTACTTTAAGGATTAATAATTTAAAAATTGAAGAAGCACAAACAAGTATCGATAAGAGAACAGCAAGGGTTTATATTGAACTGTATTTCTATGCAGCAAACGGAGAAGAACTTTATAAAGTAGTTCATTATGAAGATCAGGTTTTTCCAGTTTCTAATTTAACGGAAATCTACGAAACCCACGAACAAAGAATCCGAGCGGTATTAGAATATTGCTTACGGAGCTTCATCAATGCACAAAAAGCAAATACTACCAATATTTTGACAAAAGATGGAATACTAGATAATGCGAGTTCCACTACGGAAGCATCCACTTTTGAAACCTATGTTCCTTTAGGGAAGTGGTTCAATATGCTAACATTTAAAAGAATGACGGATAAATATAATGAGGGTTGGAACGTTTCCTATACTGGATTTTCAGATAATGAAAAAGACCTTATTATTCCTTTTGTAATAGGGTATGGTCAATCTAGAGCTAAATCAAATATAGTACAAGAGCGTGGGTATCGTTCTGTTGATTCGTATGCCTTAGGTTTAGGATTCAATGGCTATCTCAAAATAACACCTGGTGTTTATCTCGATATTGGTCTAAATGTACCTATCGGAATGGAAGTATTAAGAGATTTAGAAGACAAAAAATCTACTAATTTTTTAATAGGTCTTCGTACGAACCAAGGAGTGAAAATAATTCCTTGGAAAGATTTTGGAATGGTGATTGGAGCTGGTCTCTTTCAACAATGGCAAACGTCTAAAGTAATCAATAGAAATATTGGATTTGTATTGGAATTAGGAATTAATTTTTAAGTGAATTTTCTCTCAGAACGCATAACCCATAATTACACAATTAAAATTAAAACATTCGTAAAATGAGTTTCACACGATTAATATCCTTATTTGAAGGGTCTCAAATAATGACCTTCATTGCCTATTTTTTTATTTTCAATATTAGCCTAATTTTAATTGAAACATTGACGGATTTAATGACCTCAAAAAAAAGAAGATGGAAAGATACCGGTGCTAATTTTTTAATTTTTATAATCAATCAGCTTCTAGAAAAAACAGTAGTAGGTTCTGTTGGCGTTATATGTTTAATGCCTTTCCATTGGCTTACTCCACTCTCTATACCCATGAATCTATTAACTTGGATCCTTGCATTTTTTGCGGCAGACCTTACCTATTACTGGATGCATAGAATAGAGCACGAACAAAGAATTTTATGGGCTTTGCATAGTGTCCATCATTCTTCTAAAGACTACAATTTAAGTGTTTCATTTCGGTTGAGTATTATAGAAGGTTTGATTGAATGGATATTTTTAATCCCTATGATATTAATAGGTTTTAGTCCTTTTCAAGCTATAGTTGGACTTATTTTAGTAGCACAATTTCAAACATGGATACATACGGAGCGTATTGGGAAACTAGGTTGGCTAGATAAAGTTTTTAATACGCCATCCGTACACCGTGTACATCATGGTTCAAACAAAAAATACTTAGATAAAAATTATGGTGGTTTTTTAATTATTTGGGATCGGATATTTGGAACCTATCAAAAGGAAGAAGAACAAGTTATTTATGGCTTAACTAAAGATATAAATACCAACAACGCTCTGTTAATTAATTTTATAGAATTTAAAAGCATCATAAAAGATCTAAAAAAGTGCAAATCATGGAAAGATCGATTTAAGATCACCTTTGGAAATCTATCATGGAGACCAGATTATTTCAAGGAATAATCAAATAATGTAGTCTAATAGATAAATATTTTTCAAACTAAAAAAACGTAATGAAACAAAGAATAATAGGAATAGATGTAGCACGAGCATTGGCAGTTATCGGAATGATTATCGTCAATTTCAAAGTTGTATTTGGCGAAAATGGACGATCTTGGGTAAAATCGTTCGCTAATCTTTTTGATGGAAAAGCTGCCGCTACTTTCGTGGTTTTAGCTGGTGTTGGTCTTGCTTTAATGACAAATTCTGCCATTAAAAATGACGATCAAACCAAATTAAAAAAAGCTCAGATTAGAATTGTGAAAAGAGCCGTATTTCTATTCTTTGTTGGTATTTCATACATCACAATTTGGCCAGCAGATATTCTACATTTTTATGGCATTTATATGGCAATTGTAGTCGTACTCCTTAGGTGTAAAGAAAAAACAATCCTAATCTCAGGTATCTCCTTGATTTTAGTATATCCAATTTTAATAACAGTTTTGAATTACGAAACTGGCTGGAATTTTGAAACTTTAGATTATCAATATTTTTGGACGATTAAAGGTTTTATAAGAAACCTCTTTTTTAATGGTTTTCACCCAGTAATACCTTGGAGTGCTTTTATGCTATTCGGTTATTGGTTTGGAAAACAGAATTTACACAACGACAAATTCGTAAAAAAAACATTTTGGATGAGTACCATTATTTTTATTTCTATTCAAGTCGTGTCTTATCTGTCCATATCAATTTTATCAGAAGGAGACCAAAAAGCTGCTTTGGAGCTGACTGAAATTTTTGGAACTAATCCAATGCCACCCCTACCCATTTATATGTTCAATGGTATTGCTATTGCTTTTGCACTAATTTCAGCGTGTATACTAATTGCCAAAAAATTTGCAAAAAATTTCATCATTGATGCTTTAAATAAAACAGGTCAATTAGCATTGACCTTTTACGTAGCACACGTGATTATTGGAATGGGAACTATTGAAATGATAAACCCCTCTAAAATGGGGATTTATTCAATTGAATTTTCAGTGATTTATGCAATGGTATTTTGTTTGCTATGTATTTTATTTGCGGTTATTTGGAGAAAATATTACACCTTTGGACCCTTAGAATGGGTGATGCGAAAGATAACGGATTAAACAAACTGGTTACAACACCGTATAAAATTAATTGCTGGCTTTTAGCTTCTTTAAGAAAGTCCAAACTCACTTTATTGGGTCGTTTTTTATTTGCTAACTTTCGTACTTGAAACACGCAACTAACCTTATAAAACAAGGTTAGCACACAGTTTACAAAGCCGAAAAATGAAGAAATCCAATCGAGTTTTTTTTTGAGTGT
Organism: Polaribacter sp.; assembly: GCA_051278125.1. Classification (GTDB taxonomy): domain Bacteria; phylum Bacteroidota; class Bacteroidia; order Flavobacteriales; family Flavobacteriaceae; genus Polaribacter. The sequence goes on from JBNMNV010000290.1 coordinate 3,882, forward strand.
TAGAATGTAAGACGGAACCTCTCTGTTTCTCAACCGATTTTAATCTGACCGAAAACCACGGGAGAAACGTAATACGGAATACCGTAACGGACTTTAAATGGTTCTGACTATATTGGATTATTAATAAAAAGTACGAGCCAGAAAGCGTGTCAATCTGACTTAAAAAATAAAGAACGTGTGCTAAAAGCAGGATAGCATCAATGATGCTATCCGATTGTTA
>JBNMNV010000291.1:0-4078 GCA_051278125.1 Polaribacter sp.
TGCAGCAATTTTTCTAGGATTTACTATTTCTGGCAAATGCCTGTAATCTTCAAATAAAACAGAGTTTATTTTTTCGTAATTATTTTCTTGAAGTATTTTAAATGCTTTGATACAATCTTCTTTTTTTATAAGTATATCAATATCGGTTACCATTCTTTCTGCAATATCATCATATAAACCCTCTAAAAGATTTCCAGTTCCCTTTAAAAAAATAGGGGTAATGTTATGTTTTAATAAAATCGTATTAATTTCTTTTGCTTGTGCTACTATTTGTTCATTTCTATCACGATTTAAATCTGCAATATGAATCATATAATTAACCAACTCTACTGGCAAATAATGAAGAAATTTTGCCCTTTTTAAATTGCAATACAACGCAGGAAACATAAAATAACTTGTACTTATTTTTACTACAGAATCCCAGTTAACAATGTTATTTTTTAGATCATCCTCAATAAGAATTTTATGGTTTTGATTATGAGAAATTGTTAAGCATTTACCAATAAAAAGAAAGGTTTCTTTATAAGTCATTATTAATTATTTTTTGAGTTTTAGAAAACTCATTTAGGACAATTTAAGTTTTTAAATCAATTTAAACATATTATTTTATTAAAAAATAAATCGGATTAATTTTTCTAATTGCCTTTTTTAGTAAATAGCTTTTACGAAATTTATTTTATGAATTTTGTTTATTAAAAATTATAGAGAATTTAGGCGTTTGGTTTAGGTTTTTTTAAACCTAGTTGAATCAGTTTTTTTATATAGAAATCTTTGTCTGAAATTCTTTTAAAGAACCAACGTCTATATTCTTGGTTAAAAATATATTTAAAAATATATTTAAAGTAAAGATTTAGCAGACCTTTAATGCGTAATCTTCTATTTATTTTGTTTAGGTGTTGTATTCTCAAAGAATTATTTTCTAAAAATATATTAAATATTTCAAGATATTTTTTAGCTTCCAGGTTATCATTAAACTCTATTGATTTTGGTTGATTAAAAAGAATATGGCAAGAAGCTAAAGAGCAATTCAAAGGTTTTTTTAATTTGTTCAAATCATCAAAAGCGTTTTTTGTAGTTGTTTTTTTAGATAATAAAAAAACATCATAAGCATTTCGTAATGATATATTTTTATATAGAAAACCATAGTCATTAATTTGGGATGCAATCACAGATAAGCAAAGTTGATTTTTAAAGCTTGAAAAAGATACACCATTTATAGTTTGATGGTCTTTTTTAATAGAATAATAATTAAATTCATCAGCATATTCTTCAAGTAATAATTCCTTATGAATTTCTACAGCTGCAATGTTATTTTCTTTTTGCAGTCTTGGATAGTGTTTAAATTCTGGAAAATCATACGTTGTATCATGAACTTTTTTATAATTAAAATTCTGTAAAACTTCTATAGCTCTTGGGTAGTCGTCTTTAGAAACAATAAAATCAATATCGCCAACCATTCTTTCCCCAATATCTTCATATAAACCTTCTAATAAATTTCCTGTTCCTTTTAAAAATATTGGAGTAATAGTATTTACTAATAACAGAGCATTAATTTCTTTAGCTTGCGTTACAATCTGCTGATTTCTTTCTCGATTTAAATCTGTTATACGTTTCATATAATCGACTAAATTTTGAGGCAAATAATCAAGAAAATCGGCTTTTTTTAAGTTGCAATATAAAGCAGGAAAAACAAATTGACCAGTACTTACTTTTAAGACGTTATCCCAATCAATATGCCCTGCTTTTAAATCCTTTTCTACTAAAACTCTATTATGTTTTTCATGATTTATGGTCAAACATTTTCCGATAAAAAATAAGGTTTGTTTATACGTTATCATTAAATATTTTTTGAATAGATGCTATCATTTCGTCATTATTAGAATACGTTAATTGATGACAATTTAATCCAGAAAACCAGTCAATAAAGTTCTGAGCATTTTCTTTTTTAGGCGATAACCAGGAATCTGGAATTAATTTATGAAAAGCATCAATTTTGGAAATTTTTTGAAAGTTGAGCGCGGCATCTTTTTGATATCTGATGAAAACTAAATTTTCACAGGGCAAATGCGAAAAAAAATTGGTGTTGTTAGGTTTTAAATACCTTACAATTTTTTGTAATCGTTTAAAGTTATATTCGGCTGACGTTTCTAATTCAGGATATATAGGTAATAAGGTTTCTAAACTATTTTTTTTAATCGATATAGCGGCAGGAAAGCTGTACACTTCTTTCTTTTCTGCATCAACAGGAACAAAATCGTCTGCCAAACAAGTAAATCCGTTTGCTTGCAAAAGTGCTAGAGAAGTACTTTTTCCGTTACCAGAATCGCCTAAAAATAAGATTGATTTTTCACCATTGCTTATGGCAGATGCATGAAAAACACCTAACCAATCATTTTCTTTTTTCTGATGAATTTTCTGAATCAGTTCCATAGAAAACTTCCCTTGAAAGTAATGAATTTCATTGCTATTCCAAGACCCTATCATGGCGTTATCTACAAAAAGAAAAATGTGATTATGTTGAATAAAAACCTCAAATTCATTTTGATACTTGTTAACAGTATCAGTTGTTAAATGATTAAATTTGGGATGTACATAAGCAAGTTCTTTTTCAGTAAGATAGGAAACTTTAAAAACAATATTATTTATTTTATAAAATTTTATGTATTTAAAAGATGTTGGTCTTTTAAGATCTCTGAAATCGTTTCCTAAATCAGAATTTTTAGAGGGTTCTTCAGTAAAAAAATTTCTTTCTAATTCTAAAATTAAATCGATTGTTTTCTCTATTGGAACCTTTAATTTTTCCGATACTACTGCTGCAATTTCCTTAACTGATATTTTTTTTTGAAGTCGTTTTAAAATATCTGCCGTGGTATTTTCGAGTACCACATATTTATTGTTCTTTTCAAACCAAATAATCGTTTTGTCTTCAATAGTTTTATATAATGTTGAGTTATTTTCCATAAATAATAAAAGTAGTTATTTTCGATTTATAAAAATATAAAAGGGATAAAATCTTTTAAATGTTCTATTGTAATTCTAAAATCCTATACCTGGTTCTTGAAGTATACTTGATGTTTGAGCTTGATAAGGAACTAAAAACATATAAGTTCCAAGGGCTGTTAAAGTTGTATATCTACCATGATTTCCTATTTTTTTTATCGCTTCTTTACGAGTAATTTTTTCTTGTTTTTTTTCTTTCGTATTTTTCATGCTTTTCTAGTTTTCAATTATCGTAATTATTCTAAAGTGATTTTTTTATTTAATTTGCCTGAAGCTGTCTCGATTTGTACAATATAGATTCCGGTTTCTAAATTTGGTAAAGAAATATCATGTACTTGTTTTGATATAAAGTCTATTGTCATTAATTGTTTGCCGAGCATGTTAAATAATTTAATATTTGAGGTTCCTGGAGTAAGACCGATAATTCTTAAGTTAGAATTGCTCGTTTTAAACATACTAATGTTCTCTGAATTGATATCAGTTATATTTAATGTGTTGTTATATTTTGTGTGTAAATAAAACCTTCCAATTCCATTTAAAGATTCTGCTAGGGTAAGTTTATAATTACTAGTAGCTTCATTGAGTAGGGTGAAAATATTTAGTTTTCTATCTTCTATAAATACTTTAATGCCGGTTGATATATTTAATGCTTCGGCAGAAAATGTAATTTCAGAATATTTATCCGCTTTTACTCCGATGGGAACTACTAAAGATTCTAAATTTTGATTTGGTAACGCTTGTCTTGCAAATGCAATTCCTTGGTTATTTTCAACTAAATGAGAGTAGATTGTTATATTTGAGGTAACACCATTAAACATTCCGATATCAAAACCAGCATCTAAACCTTTCGTTTTGCCATCTAAATAATTAATTTTTGTTTTTTTAGTGCTGGTGCCATTAGAAATGAATAAATCTATGGTAGTATTTGGGTCTTTGTAAAAAGTAGCAGTTTCATGACTTTGCATAGCTTCCGTGATTGAAGCGGTGCCATTAACTTTAGCGTTGACAAAGAATGCTTGTCCGGGATGAATATATCCTGTTATTAAATCTGCATAAGTACCGGTTGCTCCGGAAGCAG
>JBNMNV010000292.1:0-4072 GCA_051278125.1 Polaribacter sp.
ATTTTAATAATTCAATATATTTAAACGACATTATAAACTTAAAATAGTATAACTTAGGAAATCGATTAAGACAAAATATTTAACTTAAAAAATTAATTTTCAATTAGAATTTAAAAATGTTATTATTGTAATTCTGATAGGTAAAAAATCAATCCAAAATGAAAAAACTTTTTTCGAACATTAAAGGAGATGCTTTTGGCGGAATTACTGCAGGAATTGTTGCACTACCCTTAGCATTAGCTTTTGGTGTTTCTTCTGGCTTAGGCCCCACCGCTGGTTTGTATGGCGCAATTTTCATTAGTGTCTTTGCGTCGCTTTTCGGAGGTACAGCTACTCAAATTTCAGGACCAACTGCACCAATGACTGCGGTAAGTATGGTAGTTATTTCGGGTATAATTGCAGCCAATGATGGTGATGTTTCTAAAGCGCTACCCGCTATTTTAAGTGTTTTTTTACTAGCTGGTTTTTTCCAAATTGGTTTAGGTTTAATAGGTTTAGGAAAATATATTAGATACATTCCATATCCAGTAGTTTCTGGATTTATGACTGCTATTGGCGTTATTATTTTGTTAACTCAAGTATTGCCTTCTTTAGGTTATTCTCCAAAGGAAGATGTAGAATTCGTATCAAAGTTCAAAGTTGAAGCTGAAGAAGCAATTTTAAAAAATATACTTAAAGATGAAGCAGGTAAAGGCATTTTGGTATTAGAAGATTTTAGAGAAACCATTTCTAGAGCAGAAAAAATTACGACAGAAGATATTGAAAGAGAATCAAGAATACTAGCATCAAAAAATGCTTCTGGTACCATTGGAGCCATCAGAGTTTTGCCCAGAGCCTTGCAAAATATTAATTGGTTAGAACTAATACTTTCATTGGGTACTGTTTTTATAATTTATGGTTTTAAAAAAATTACAACTTCAATTCCGAGTGCTTTAGTCGCATTAATCGTAATGTCTGGAATAGCAGCAGGTCTTGAGCTCGATTATAAAGAAATTCAAGAAATTCCTGGAGGATTTCCCATTCCTAAATGGGAAATCATAACAAATTTTAGTTTTTCTAGCATCACACCCTATATTTTTACAGCACTTACTTTGGCGCTTTTAGGAGCCATTGATTCATTATTAACTAGTGTGGTTGCAGATAATATGACAAAAACCAAACATAAGCCTAATAAAGAATTAGTGGGTCAAGGAATAGGGAACAGTATTGCAGCAATTTTTGGCGGTATACCGGGCGCTGGGGCAACCATTAGAACTGTTGTAAATATTAATGCTGGAGGAAAAACCAAACTTTCTGGAATGATTGCGGGTATCATGCTTTTATTAATTATGTTGTTATTAGGACCTGTAGCCTCTAAAATACCAGCAGCTGTTTTAGCAGGAATCTTAATAACCGTAGGAATTGGTGTGATGGATTATAAAGGTTTAAAAGCGATTCCTCATTTACCAAAAGACATAAAACTTGGCTTTTTAAAAATAAGTTCAGAAGTGTTAATCATGCTTATTGTGCTATTACTTTCTACTTTTTGGGATTTAATCTATGCCGTAGGTATTGGTTTAGTCATAGCATCTTTAATGTTTATGAAAAAGATTGGAGATTTAACAGCAAAAAGAAGTTTAGTAAAAGTATTAGATGAAGAATCTTGGCCTGATGAAAAAGGCTTTACAAAAAACTTAAAAGAAAAAGTTTTTATAAAACATATCAAAGGTCCATTATTTTTTGGTTCTACAAGTGATTTTCAGCAACTATCCAGACAAATACCGACAACTGCCAGTATGGTTATTATCCGATTAACTAGAATGCATTATATGGATCAATCTGGTTTGTACGCTATGGAGGATACTCTTTTAGAGTTAAAGAAAAAAAATATTGATGTATTATTTGTTCATCTACAAGAACAACCTAGATATATGATGGAAAGAATTGATATTATTCCAGACATTATTCCTAATAACAACATTTTTAGTTCATTTAGTACTTGTGTAAATTGGGCAAAACAGACAATAAATGACCATCATTAAATCATAAAACACTATGAAAGACAACTACTACCGTCAGTTATTAGAGAACAATAAAGAATGGGTTAAGAAAAAAATTGATCGAGACCCTCATTATTTCGAAGAACTATCAAAAGGTCAGACTCCTCCTGTTTTATGGATTGGTTGCGCAGACAGCAGAGTACCCGCAAATCAAATAACAGGTACACTTCCTGGGGAAATCTTTGTACATCGAAACATTGCCAATATGGTAGTGCATACAGACATGAACATGTTAAGTGTTCTAGATTACGCCGTTAATACGTTAAAAGTGAATCATATTATTGTCTGTGGACATTATGGATGCGGCGGTGTAGAAGCTGCCATGCATAACGAATCTTTAGGACTAATAAACAAATGGATTCGAAATATTAAAGAGGTATATCAAATAAATCTTACCGAATTAAAAAAATTAGACAGTGATAAAAAGCGTTTTGATCGCTTGGTAGAACTAAACGTAATAGCTCAAGTGTATGATTTAGCAAAAACATCAATTGTACAACAATCCTGGATAGATGAAACAGGTTTGGAAATTCATGGTTGGGTATATGGATTAAATGATGGTATCATTAAAGATTTAAAAGTAACCATGCATAGCACATCACATTTAGATGATATTTTTACGCTAAATTTAAAAAAAACACAGGAATAGGTGGTAACTGAAAAACAACGAATGCCTAAAAAATATTGTCCAGAAAAACCTACAAACGATCTTTCTTAAAGTGTTCGTTAAAATAATTGAACAACCGCATAGTAAATAGGCATACCGATTGTAATATTAAAAGGAAATGTAATTCCTAAAGCCATGGGTATATAGATACCTGCATCTGCCCTGGGTTCTGCTAATTTCATTGTTGCAGGAACCGCAATATAAGAAGCACCTGCTGCTAAAATTGCAAATAACAATCTGTTTCCTTCACTTTCTGTTAAAAATCCGGTTACATAAGCTACCACCATACCGTTAAAAAGTGGCACCATAATTCCGAAGAAGAATAAAAACATTCCATGCTTTTTAAAGCCTTTTATTCTACTTGCAGTAACCATACCCATCTCTAATAAAAATAAAGATAAAAAACCTTTAAAAATATCGGTTGTAAAAGGTTCAATTCCTCTTGCTTGAGACGCATCGGCAATTAAACCGATCATTAAACTACCAATTAGCATTAAAACACTTCCACTTGTAAATGAATGTTTTAAAATACTTCCAATAGATTTTTTCTCCTTTTTGGTATTGTCATTTAACATAATTAAAATAACCCCAACAATAATTGCTGGAGATTCCATAATTGCCATAATAGCCACCATATGACCTCCAAAAGGAACTCCTTGATTTTCTAGAAAAGACACCGCTGTTACAAAAGTAACGGCACTTACCGAGCCATATGCTGCCGCTATTGCACCGGCATTTGGTGTTCCTATTTTTCTTTTTAAAATATAAAACGTATACAAAGGAACCAATACTGATAAACCAATTGCAAATAAAATAGAATAAATAATTTCCGCATTAAATTCGCTATGCGATAATTCTTGTCCTCCCTTAAAACCGATTGCAAATAATAAATATAAAGAAATAAACTTTGAGGACGATTCAGGAATTTTTAAATCACTTTTTACGAGCGAAGCAATAATCCCTAGAACAAAAAATAATAATACTGGGTTTGTTAAATTACTGATTAAAACATCTACACTCATTTTTACTTATTTTTTTTGACACGCCAAAACTATATGCAATAATTCATTTATTTTTATTTAAATTTGTTATGCAAATCATAAAGATTTTTAATGAATTTTACCTTACACCAACTAAAAGTCTTTACCACTATTGTAGAGAACAAAAGTATTACAAAAGCTGCAAGTGAACTCAATATGACACAACCTGCGGCATCTATACAATTAAAAAATTTTCAAGATCAGTTTGATATTCCTTTGTCTGAAATTATAGGAAGACAATTTTATGTAACAGATTTTGGGAAAGAAATTCATCAAATTGCAGAAGAAATTTTAAATAAAACAAAAACCATACAATATAAAACGGA
>JBNMNV010000293.1:0-4059 GCA_051278125.1 Polaribacter sp.
TAAAAATATTAACATTGATTTATGATGGTGGAGATATTGAAGAGTTCGAATTAAGCGTTATCAATGATAGTAGTATTAGTTTATATCATTTAAATTCAGATACAACCTATGAGTTTACTGGAAGAGGTTTTGTGCAATATTTAAAAGGTGAAAAAACTGTTAAAAGTGCCAAGGATGTTGTAAGAAATAACAACAGAAAACGTACTAAAATAGAAAGAAAAACAAAGATTAAAAGAAATTTAAAATAAAGTTTGGTTAGTTGATTTTTGATTGGTTATTTCTTAATAACCAATTGAAAGAGGAACCGTCCTGAGGAGGACGGTTCTTTCTTTGGTTAAAATTTATAAAAAGTTGGTTTTTGCAAAAGAAAAGGAGCAATACTTTTTATAGTTTTATATTTGTGATGATTTTGCTATTTTCTGTTTGATCACTAAGATAAACAATAGCAATTAACTAATGATAAAAAAATAAAAGAATAAAATGACCAAAACAGCATTCATAACAGGAGCAACTTCAGGAATTGGAAAAGCAACAGCAGAGTTGTTTGCTAAAAATAAGATTAGATTAGTACTTTGTGGACGAAGAAAAAATCGTTTGGACAAGCTTGAAGAAGAACTCTCAAAAATAACCGAAGTAACTACCTTACAATTTGATGTTGCTAAAAGAGAAGAGGTTTCGGCAGCAATTAAATCACTTCCAGAAAATTTTAAAAACATTGATATTTTAATTAATAATGCGGGTAATGCGCATGGTTTATCTACCATTCAAGACGGTAATATTGATGATTGGGATGCGATGTTAGATATTAACGTAAAAGGATTATTGTATGTCTCTAAAGCGATTATTCCGCAAATGATAGAAAACAATAAGGGTTTTATTATTAATATCGGTTCTATTGCGGGTAAAGAAGTCTATCCGAACGGAAATGTATATTGTGCTTCAAAGTTCGCTGTAAACGCTCTAAACAAGTCGATGAGGTTAGATCTGAATCAATATAACATTCGTGTTTCGGCAATTCACCCAGGTTTGGTAGAAACCGAGTTTTCTGATGTGCGTTTTAAAGGTGATATAGAAAGAGCAAAAACGGTGTATCAAGGATTTAAGGCTTTACAGGCAGAGGATATTGCAGATATTATTCATTTTGTAATTACCAGACCTTATCATGTAAATATCGAAGATTTAGTGGTGTATCCAACGGCACAAGCCAGTGCTACTATTTTGAATAAGAACCAATAGACTTCGTTTACTTACATATTCATGTTTTCGAACTTTGAAATCAAATTACAAACATAACTTTAAATTGAACTACCATGACGAAATTATATCTTCTTAAAGGAAAAATTCAAAATTATGCTTGGGGTGGCTCTGAGTTTATTCCAAATTTATTAGGAAAAGCTGATATTGGAGAAAAATGCGCTGAATATTGGTTAGGAGCTCATGAAAAGGCACCGTCTGAAGTACTTATTGAAAATGAGGAAAGACCTTTAAACGAATTTTTAAAGGCTCATTTAACAGAGACATTAGGCCAAAAAATAGCGAGTAAATTTGGAAGGTTATCATTTTTATTCAAAGTTTTAGATGTAAAAGAAATGCTATCCATACAAGTTCATCCTAATAAAATAGAGGCAGAAAAGGGGTTTAAGAAAGAGAATGAAATGGGCATTCCTTTAGATGCCGCCAACAGAAATTATAAGGACGACAACCATAAGCCAGAAATTATGGTGGCATTAGGAGAGTTTTGGTTATTGCATGGTTTTTTATCAGAAGATAAACTAATTAAGACACTTAAAAACATTCCAGAATTTACACATTTATTGCCTGTATTTGAAAGTCAGGGGTATTTCGGACTCTACAAAAAAGTCATGGAACAGTCAGATGAAGAAAATAACCGAATATTACAACCCTTAATAGATCGGGTTTTGCCGGCATACAAAGCAGGGAACTTAGAAAAGTCAAATCCTGGTTATTGGGCAGCAAAGGCCGTTGATTCTTCTTCGGATACAACAATTTTAGACAAAGGTATTTATTCTATTTATTTTTTTAACATCTTAAAAGCCAACAAAGGAGAGGCAGTTTTTCAAGATGCAGGAATTCCTCATGCCTATTTAGAAGGTCATAATATGGAATTGATGGCAAATTCAGATAATGTTTTACGAGGTGGTTTAACGCCTAAACATATCGATATTCCAGAATTATTGAAGCATACAGAATTCAAACCAACCATTCCTAATCGTATGCAAGGCGAAATGCAAGCGGATGGTATTGAGCGCGTTTATAAAAGTCCTGCGCCAGATTTCGAATTAAGTCAACTTATTTTAAATGCTTCTCAAAATTATCAATCTGAAACAAAAACCGCACAAATTTTAATTTTGTTAGAAGGCGAAGCAACGATTACACAACACAAGACAACGTTACAACTCCAAAAAGGAGCTTCTGTGCTAATTCTTGCCAATGCTTCTTATAAAATTTCAACCTCAAAAAGTGCGATATTCTATAAAGCAACGGCTCCTTTATAAATAGTTAATCTATCAAAAAAAAGTTCTATATAACGAAGGTTATTTCATTGTAAAGCGCAATAATCTTAAAGCATTCAGAACGACAACGATGGTAGAGCCTTCATGAAAAGCGACTGCTAAACCAATATTTGTGAGTCCAAAGATTGTTGCAGGAACGAGTAAAATAACCACGGCTAAACTTATAAAGATATTCTGTTTTATAATACGTTTAGACGCTCTGCTCAATCCGATCACAAAAGGTAAGTTTTCAATTTTATCAGACATTAATGCAACATCTGCAGTTTCTAAAGCAACATCACTGCCGGCTGCTCCCATGGCAATACTAACCGTACTTAAAGCCATTGCAGGTGCATCATTTACACCATCACCAACCATCGCTATTTTTCCATCGCGTTTTAAGAGCACCTTTATCGCATTTACTTTATCTTCGGGTAACAAATTTCCTTTGGCCTCTGTAAGACCAATTTGTGTTGCAATAGCATCACCTACATTTTGATGATCTCCAGTAAGCATTATCATTCGCTTTATGCCTATTTCTCTTAATCGTTTAAGTGTATTTGCTGCGGCTTTTCTGGGTACATCCATCACACTTATCAATCCGATAATTTTATTTTTAAGACCGATAAGCATTACGGTATGACCATTTTTTAAAAGCGTCTCCATTTTAGAAATAGTAATTTCATCTACCAAAATAGCTGCACTTTCCATCAATTTTATGTTTCCAATAAAAGCTTTTTCTTGATGATAAGTAGCTTCAATTCCTTTTCCCTGAATAGCGTTTACATTACTAGCTTTGTTGTTCACCTCAATTTTATATTGATTTTTGATGTCTTTCACGATGGCTTTTGCCAGCGGATGATTGCTTAAACTTTCTATTTCTAGGATCAATTGTACCAATTCTTTTTCATCAAAATTATCTAAGGGAATTACATTGGTAAGTTTTGGTTTTCCTTCTGTGAGTGTTCCTGTTTTATCAAAAGCGATGGTGGTAATTTCCCCCAAACTTTCTAAAGCTTTTCCGCCTTTTATAAGCACCCCTTTTTGAGCAGCTCTTGCAATTCCGCTTAAAACAGCACTAGGTGTTGAAATGGCTAGTGCACAAGGACTTGCAGCAACTAAAACGGTAATAGCCCTGTAAATACTTTGCTCAAAATTCTCATCAATTATTAAGTACGCAAAACATAATAAAAAGACGCTTATGATTACAATAGGGACATAATATTTTTCGAATTTTTTGGTAATTCTTTGGGTGGGAGATTTTTGAGTTTCAATTTCACTCACCATTTTAATCAATCTAGAAACGGTAGAATCTTTACTTAATTTTAGTACTAAAACATCAAGACTACTATCTCCATTTATGGTTCCTGTAAATACAATATGTTTTTTATCAATGTCATTAAACGCGGGTAAATTAGTAGTATCTTCAATAAATGTTTTATCAACAGGCATACTTTCTCCAGTTATGGGAGCTTGATTTAAGCTACTACTTCCTTTAATAATAACGCCATCTGCTGCAATTTTTGTATTCGGTTTTACAGCAATA
>JBNMNV010000294.1:0-4043 GCA_051278125.1 Polaribacter sp.
AATTTAGCTCTAAAGTTAAAACAAGTAGCGCTTATCCAAAATCAAAACTTAGAGAAATTAAAATCTGAAACTCAAGTAAGAATTTTAAATGCAACCATAGATGGCAGAGAATCAGAAAGAAAGGAAATTGCAGAAACGTTGCATGATAGTGTAAGTGCCTTACTTTCTTCTGCTAATCTACACTTGCAGGCTTCAAGAAAACATTTTAATGGCAGTACAATTATTGAAATAGATAAAACGCAAAAAATAATAGTAGAAGCTTCTCATAAAATTAGAGACTTATCACATAACTTGGTTTCATCAATTCTATTAAAATTCGGATTAAATTTTGCAGTTAGAGATATTGCAGAAAAGTATTCTAATTCTGAATTGCATATAAATACGGATATTAAAAATATTAAAAGATATCATCAAAGCTTTGAAATTAAGGTGTATAATATTATTCAAGAGTTTGTCAATAATATTTTAAAACATAGTAAAGCAGATAATGCGCTCATAGAATTAAAAGAAAAAAATAAAAAGTTAATTCTTGTCATTTCAGATGACGGTTTAGGTTTTGATAGAATGAAAATAAACATGAAAGAGGGGATAGGAATCAGTCAGATAGAAGCTAGAATTCAAATGATGAAAGGGACATTTGAGATAGAATCTTCCTTAAATAATGGTACTAAGATTTGTATAGAACTTCCTGTTTTATAGAAATAAAAACCTAACCTCTTGTCGCTAACTCTATAATTTCTAGATTTTTAATGGCTGCTTCATCTATTTCAAAACGAAGCATGGTTCTAATCTTGTGAAATCCATAATTTCCGGCAGCGCCAGGGTTTAAATGTAATAAATTCAACTTTTTATCATATTGAACTTTTAAGATATGAGAATGGCCAGAAATAAAAATTTTTGGTGGGTTCAAAGCAATCTCTTCTCTAATTCTTTGATTGTATCTATGCGGGTATCCACCAATATGAGTCATCCAAATGGAAACGTCTTCAATAGAAAATTTGGCGTCTAGCGGAAATTCAGCTCTGGCATCTTTATCATCAATATTACCAAAAACAGCACGTAATGGTTTCAATTTTTTAATAGTATCTGTAACTTCTAGATGACCAATATCACCAGCATGCCAAATTTCATCAGCTTGTTTTATGAATTTTAAAATTTGATTATCCATATAACTATGAGTATCCGATAATAACAATATTTTTTTCATAAAAAAAAGGTAGGAAAATTTTAACGTCTCTTAAGAGATCAAAAATAAGGATTCCTAAATAAATTTCGTAATTTTGACCTCTTCAAAAAAAAGATTTCTTGAGATATTTTATAGAACTTTCTTATAATGGAAAAAACTATCATGGTTGGCAAATTCAACCGGATGTAATTTCTGTGCAAGAAAAATTAAATATCGCAGTGAGTACGGTTCTTCAGGAAGAAATTCACGTTGTAGGAGCGGGTAGAACTGATACCGGTGTGCATGCATTGCAAATGTTTGCCCATTTTGACACCACAAAAGAATTGAAGGAGGAAATTGTTTTTAGGCTAAATTCAATTTTACCAAATGATATTTCTGTTGCTCAAGTTTTTTTAGTAGATGACGATAAACATGTTCGTTTTGATGCCAGCTCTAGGAGTTATGAATATAAAATTTGGTTGGGTAGAAATCCATTTTTGTTAGATTTTTCATGGCAAATACATTCACAAAAACCCGATATAGCTTTGATGAACGACGCAGCAAAACTATTATTAGAATACGAAGATTTTCAGTGTTTTTCTAAAGTAAAAACAGATGTCTATACTTTTAATTGCAATATTACTGAAGCTTTTTGGGAGCAAAAAGAAAATGAATTAACTTTCTATATTTCTGCAAATCGTTTTTTAAGAAACATGGTAAGAGCAATCGTTGGTACTTTAAAAGACGTTGGTTTGGGTAAAATATCAAAAGAAGATTTTAGAAAAATTATAGAGAGCAAAAATAGGAGCAATGCAGGACTGTCAGTTCCTGCGAAAGGCTTATTTTTAACACAAATTAAATATTAAATTTTGGGAGAAAAATCTGGGAATGCTTTTGATATGCAAATTTTTTCAAGACTGATGTCTTTTGCAAAACGCTATCGTTTGTATTTTTTTATTGCATCATCATCAACCATATTTTTGGCGTTGTTTTCTGTCTTATCACCGTATATTTTAATCAATACAGTAGATGAGTATATTTTATCTAAAGATAAAGTAGGTTTGCTAAATTACACACTTTTAATGTTGGGTGTTTTAATTGTTGAAGTGATTTTACAGTTTATCTTCATCTACTTTGCCAATTGGGTGGGGCAACATATCATTAGAGATATTAGAGCAAAAATTTTCAAGCACATTTTACAATTTAAGATGTCTTATTTTGATACTAATTCTGTTGGTAGACTGGTAACAAGAGTAGTTTCTGATATAGAAACCATTGCAGCTTTCTTTAGCAATGGTGTTTTTACTATTTTAAGTGATATTCTAAAAATGTTTGCTGTAACCGTTATAATGCTTTTCTTAAACTGGAAGTTAGCATTGATCACTTTGGCTATTTTGCCAATTTTAGTCTATGCAACCAAATTGTTTCAGGTGGCTATTAAAGAAACTTTTCAAGAGGTTAGAAATCAAGTGGCGAATTTAAATGGTTTTGTACAAGAGCGCGTTACGGGGATGAAAATTGTACAACTTTTTAATAGAGAAGATATTGAATATGATAATTTTAAGGAAATAAACAACAAGCATAAAAAAGCGCATATAAAAACTATTTGGTATTATTCTGTTTTCTTTCCGATTGCAGAAATTTTATCTTCTATCGGTATTGGGCTAATTGTTTGGTTTGGTGGCGGACAGGTAGTGCAAAATTCAGGGATTTCTGTGGGTATGATTATGGGTTTTATTCAATATGCACAAATGCTTTTTAGACCTTTGCGCCAAATTGCAGATAAATTTAATCAATTGCAAATGGGTATTGTAGCGGGTGAACGGGTTTTTAAAGTGATTGATACACAGAGTAGTATTGATAAAAACGGAACTGTTTTAGCAAGTAATCTAAAAGGAGATATTAATTTTAAAAATGTTAGATTTAGTTATTTAAAAGATGAAGAGGTTTTAAAAGGAGTTTCGTTAGATGTAAAAAGTGGACAAACCATTGCCATTGTTGGTGCTACAGGAGCAGGTAAGTCTACCATTATTAATTTAATAAACCGTTTTTACGAGACAGATAGTGGTACCATTTCTATTGATGGTATTTCTATTGATGAATATACTTTGGAGAGCCTTCGAAATCAAGTAGCTATTGTGTTACAAGACGTATTTTTATTTTCAGATTCAATTCTAAATAATATTACTTTAAAAGATGAGAGTATCACAATACAAGAAGTTGAAGAAGCTGCGAAACAGATTGGTATTCATGATTTCATTTTAACACTTCCAGGTGGTTATCACTATAATGTAAAAGAAAGAGGAGCTATGTTATCTTCTGGACAAAGACAACTTATTGCTTTTTTACGAGCTTATGTAAGCAAACCAAGTATTTTAATTTTAGATGAAGCAACATCTTCTGTAGATGCCAATGCCGAGAAAATGATACAATTTGCTACAGAAACAATTACAAAAGATAGAACTTCAATTATAATTGCACATCGATTAGCCACTATTAAAAAAGCGGATAAAATTATTGTGATGGATGAGGGTCTTATTGTTGAAGAAGGTTCTCATCAAAAATTGTTAGAAAAGGAAAACGGGTATTATAAAAATTTGTTTGACAAACAATTTAGTTTAGATGTCGCCTCTTAACGGTGCTACATCAAGTCATTCTTAAGCTTTTCGTTTAGTTCATCCAAAGTAGTATATAAAACAAATTCACCATCTTTTATATAAGAAATCTCTCCAGTTTCTTCGGAAACTAATAAGCAAACGGCATCGGTTTTTTCACTGGCACCAATAGCTGCTCTGTGTCTTAAGCCAAATCTTGCAGGTATTTTTGTGCTATCAGAAATCGGTAAAATAACTCGTGTAGCTACCACATAATTATCTCT
>JBNMNV010000295.1:0-4000 GCA_051278125.1 Polaribacter sp.
TAGTTTAAACTTAGATAAGTTAATAAACTTTATTTCTTTCAATCGTTAAGAGGTACTAGTACGCGTTGCGTTTTATATAAAATAGACTTTATGATAGTTATCTGTTTTCGCTAACAAGGTTATGTGTTGTTGTTTATTAGAACGCTATCGCATAGTTGCGTACAAATGTATTATATCCGATGATATACTCAAACTACTTGCGGGGTAACCAGATTACTTTTACCTACGACCTGAGTTTGATTAAAACATAGTATATCCTAGAATGACGCAAAAACTTTGGTGCACTGCTTCTCTTTAGGATTGCTAATCAACCCTCTATCAAAGTTCTAGTTAAATTCTAAACGATATCTATCCTTTAAATTCGTACCCTATTCCAAAGGCTAGAACACCGCTATTTCTCAAAGGAAGACTAAAATTTTCCTCATAATCGATTCTAGAATTCTCGTTTAAAGCAAGAACATAAGCTGTATTAATAAATAATTTTGATGTATCATTAAGACACATGTAATGTGCTGCGCCAAGCGCAATTTCCAAGGTCCTGTAATGAATTGCTGCTGGTACACTCGCGTCGGCCCTCAAAAGCTTTTCGGTGCTACGGGATTGAGTAAGATAGCGCTACCGATGCGGCCCATTTTTTTTGTTAAAAGGTATGATTAGCTCCAATCCAATCCGCTCCAAACCGAAAACTCAATTCATTATCGCAAATAGTGCGGTTTCGGTCGGAGTTACCGTTTTGTAAAGTCAAGGAAGAAATCTTTACTCCTGGGCGAAGCTTCAAACTGAATAAGTCTTTTTTTTGTTATTATTAAAATCTAATACTTCCTTACCATTGATGGTACTACTTTTTTTTAAAATCGGTTAGTTCTCTTTATCTATAATTTAAATTGGAAATTTATTTTTGACTTGCCCCGAACTAAACCAAATTATTCCATGACTGTTGCTTTCACTAATTGTTTTCAGCTTTTATATGGTTAGCATTTACATAACGCTTATAAATTAACGGTTTAATATCCGATGTTGGTGTATCATGAAAATAGTTTCGCTTGTGCGAGTCTTTATATACATATAAATTCGCATCGCCCTCTACCAAAACCTTCAAATAAAGAATTTATTCCAAAAAGTTGACCTCCCGGTTCATGGAAAGATCTTTCAGTTCATTACTGGCTCGATTTAATTTAGCGTTTGCCCTAATATATTTCAATTCCGTTCCGATGCCGAATTGAAATCAGCACTTAGGTCTTCTTCATCCACTGATATTTTATAACTGAAACTTGAGGGGTTTTTCATCCAATCGACATTTCGAATTAAACATTTTGTTCTATTTCCAGTATGGTCGATAAAATAGCTATTTTAGGAAGAAATTTGTGCTTGAGACATTACACCCAAAATACTAATAAGTAAAAATACTATTCTTTTTAGGCTATGTAAAGGTTACAATGTTCAGAGAAGAAAATTTGAAATAAAATAAGAAAGAATATTTATTTCGCAACTTTTTTATTTACAGTTTTAGAATAATGGGTTTGGAGAAAATATATTTTACCTCAAGTTAAAAAAAACCAAATTCAATAATCTAACAAACTGAGTTTGACTAAAACAGGGTTAGCTTGCAGTCTTTGTTATTTGGTGTTTACGTTTCTGTTTAGTTCATAAAAACCTACAGGGCATACCATGGGTAGCAAGGTTCTTAAGATAGTTTCTGTGTTAGGAATACTTTATATTTTCTTCAGTTTACGGTTGCTACATCGGTTACATTTTCATCTTAATAAGTATGACTCCGCTAGCACCACGTGCGCCATAAAATGAAGCAGCGTCATCCTTGAGAACTCTTACCGAAGCTACTTCCCTAGGAAAAATATACTCCATGGAACTAACAGGATTACCATCTACTATTATCAAGGGTTGTTGCAAACTTTGAACCGAATTAGGTGGTACTAACCGAATAGTAGTTCCGTTAACCACAGCTCCCGGTATTTCTGTAGCGATCAGTTGGTACATATTCAAATACTTACTATAATCCTTAGGTTCTCTTCTAGTTCTTTTAACCTTTGTATCGAAACCTAACTCTTCCAATTGCTCTTCAGACACTACAGATTCATTTTTAGGAAAAACAAGCAACATACCATCATCGCCTTGATAGCTTTTGGTTATGATACCGTAATTCCAAGAATATGCCGAAATAGTTTTGTTGAAAGATTTTAAACCTATTCTGAATTCACCCTTCTTATTCGTTTTGGTTTTTGTCTTTACTGAATCGAGATAAATCACAGCCTTTTTTACAGGTTGCTGGTCTGCATTTAAAACGGTACCATTGACCCATTGTATTTCTTCTTTTTGAGCATTAATTTGTGCTGTATAGCATACAAATAAGACAAATGTAACAAGGATTTTCATAGCGTTAGGTGGCATTTATTAGTCTCTTTTTTACTCAGTCAATATAGCGAAAAAATAAACATTATTTGCTATGTTCGTTTATTTTTTTATAGTCGTATCGATAATTGACCTGCCTGGTAAATGGTCACATAAAAGAAGTATTTTTTTTGGTCATGTGATTTTATTTGAAACGAAATTCAAATAATTTAATACAGGTAGGTGCTTATGGTTACAATTAAATGGTATTTTAAAAGAATGTATTGTTAATCGTTGGAGTAATTTTTTTGCTAAAGATACTCTCTCACCTTCCTATATTAAGTTAATACATAATATCATCGTAGCTTGGCACCCTTCTTTCGGTCTTGAAATAGACATGTATTTTCTGATTGCCTTTTCGCTAGTATTGTTTTTTTGAAATACCAATATTTGTGAGATACGATAACATTTTAAAAGAGCTGCCAATACCTATAAAGCCATTTGGAACCGACTTAATTTTTGAAAAGATGGTTACTGTGTATAAATCTCTTACTGCCAGTTCAAAATAATCTATAACAGTAGATTACAATCAACTTGTTTTCCAAGTTTTTAGTAAAGAATAGGTAATCAGTCCCGCCATCCTTTAGTTTTAGTTTTTTGCGTATCGTAGCCACACTATCAGGGAAGTTACGCGCAGTAATATTTGCCTTGGTAAGCTCAAGTTTTTGTATCGCCTTTTTATTATAAGCTACTATCGCTTTTATTTTAAAACTTCTTCCTTGGAAATTTTCAAGTATTTCGGAGGTATATAGATGGGAGTGGGTATGTAATTTTTGTACATTAAACCTTGAGCTAATTAATTTAAACGCACCTGATTTTAGCAGTGCTGCGTTGGGTTCGTAGAGGTAGTTGCGCGGTTGGGAGAAAGTTGGTACGGCTGCTTTTTCTTCTGATAGTGAAAACTCAAAAATACCCTCCTGATTATTTAGTAGGTTCACTGCTTTAATTGTAGGTTCTTCATTAAAACCATACGCTAGTACCCATAAAACTTCCTTTACATCGTTTTCCAGGGCAATAATATGTATTTCTTTTACATGTGCGAGCTGTCTTGTGCCTTTAGTAAGGTCTAACAATGGACCCGTCTTGATGAGGATATTGTCTGATTTTGAAAAAAGTAGTTTTAAATGTACTGTAACATCTGGTTCGCAGTCTGTCAAGAAATAGACTTTTTTATTCGTATTGGTTCTTCTGGACGGGTCAACATATATCCAATCGAACTTTTGTGCTGTTTTGGTCAAAAATTCGATACCATCACCTGTAATAAAATCAATGTTTCTGATGCCCATGGTATCAAAATTTGATTGTGCAATTTTGGCAAGTTTCGGGTTCTTTTCTACATGATATACTTTTTTTATTTTCTGACCAAAGGCATGTATATCTACACCAAAGCCAGCAGTAATATCTGCGAGTGAATCTCCGTTTACGATACTCGCTTTATATGCAGCAGTTTGTTCGGATGATGTTTGAGAGATGTTTAGCTTGTGTGCATAATAGATATTTTCCGAAGAAAACCATGTCGGCAGCTTCTTTCTGCTTTTGAGTTTAGCTTCAATCTGACCCGCCAATTCCTTTGTTGAGACGTTTAGGAATGGAG
>JBNMNV010000296.1:0-3974 GCA_051278125.1 Polaribacter sp.
CAAAATTGGAATTAACCAATCGATAAAAAGTACAGTAACATTAATTAATATTAAATAAATAGAAAATGAGAGTATTAAAAGGTTTTGTAATAATGGTAGTCTTAACAACGTTGATTTCTTGTGGAAATCAAAAAGCAGATGTTAATTCTTTAGAAACTGAAATAGATTCCGCTAGTTATGCTTTAGGTATGGATATGGCTATTAAAGTAAAAGCTAATTTTGAAACAGCAGATACTGATTTATTTGTGCAAGGATATCGGAATGGGATGGATTCTACAAACTTGTTAATTGAACAAAAAGAGTTAAATAATTTCTTAAGAATCTTTTTTCAAAAGCAGCAAGCAGAAAAAATGAAAGCAGATCAAGAAAAAGCGGAAGCAGATGCGGAATTAAAATTTGCAGCTGTTAAAAAAGAGAGCGAAGACTTTTTGGCAATTAATAAAACTGAAGAAGGAGTCATAACTACTGAGAGTGGTTTACAATATAAAGTTTTAGAAGAAGGTAAAGGAGAAAAGCCCTTAGCAACCTCTAGAGTAAAAATTAATTATCACGGAACTTTAATAGATGGAACCGTTTTTGACAGCACCATAGAAAAGAAACAACCATATGAATCTAACGCAAATCAATTTATAAAAGGTTTTTCAGAAGGTTTACTATTAATGAAAGAAGGTGCCAAGTATAAGTTCTTTATTCCTCAAGATTTAGCGTATGGCGCAACACCAAGACCAGGTGAAATTAAACCTTTTGCAGCTATTGTTTTTGAAGTAGAGTTGTTAGAAATCATAAAGCAATAAATGAAACAAATAATTTATGTTTTTCTTGTTTTATCGCTAATTACCGCTTGTCAGTCTGCCAAATACAAAGACTTAAATGAAGGGCTGTATGCAGAGATTAAAACCAATAAAGGTGATGTATTGTTAGAGTTATATTCAAATGATGTTCCTCTGACGGTAGCAAACTTTGTGTCTTTAGCAGACGGATCAAATAACCGAACTCCAGATTCTATTCGAGGAAATCGTTTTTATGATGGTATTCGCTTTCATAGAGTTGTAAACAGTTTTATCATACAAGGAGGAGATCCAACAGAAACCGGAAGAGGAACTGCAGGTTATCGCTTTGGTGATGAATTTACAAAAGACAAAGACGGTGCATTATTACATAAGCATGATGATGCGGGTATTTTGTCAATGGCAAACAGTGGACCGGACTCCAACGGAAGTCAGTTTTTTATCACTCACAAACCAATACCTCATTTAGATGGTAAGCACTCGGTTTTTGGAAAAACAATTGTAAATTCTACCCAATTATTAGCCTTAAAAAATCAATTTAAAGATTCTTTACAATTAGAAAAAGCAATTGATTCTTTGAGAATGGTTGTTGTAAATAGTATTCAACAATTTGATACGATTAACACCATTGAAATCATCAGGATTGGTCCAAAAGCGAAGTCTTTTGATGGAGGTGAAATTTTTGAAGCAGAATTAATTAAGTATAATGAAAATCAGAAAGATAAAAAGCAGCAGCTTGCAGATGCGGAAGTTGCTAGATATTCTAAGTATTTAGAGGATAAAAAAGCTTTTTTATCAAAAATGAACGAATCAAAAGCTGAAAAGACAGATTCTGGTTTGAGATTTTTAATGCTGAAAAATAATCCATCAGGAAAAAAAGTAGTAGATAACAAACCAATTAAGTCCCATTTTGATTTATATACCGCAGATGGTACTAAAATTCAATCAACTAGAGATAGTAGTAAACCTTTTGTGTTTCAGTTAGATGATGCCGAAAAACCAATGATTACTGGTTTTAAAGAAGGTGCTGCTAAAATGAGAGAAGGAGAAAAGGCAAGGTTGTTTATTCCTTATTACATAGGTTTTGGAGAAGCTAAATATGGACCTTTCCCTGCAAAATCGGATTTAGTTTTCGAAATAGAAATTTTAGAAATAAGCAAATAATTTGTTCGATTCAATCATACAAAAAGATAAGGAATTATTAATTTTCTTAAATAATTTAGGAAGTGAACAATGGGATTCATTTTGGTTGGCAATTACCAATCAATTTTATTGGGCTCCGTTGTTCCTTTTCATTTTAGTCTTACTCCTAAAAACTTTTGGTTGGAAAAGAGGTGGTGTTATGATTTTGTCTTTAATTGTATTAGTTACTTTTTCTGATCAATTTACGGTGCTAATTAAGGATAATTCCTATCGATTACGCCCTAATAATGACCCAGCAATAAAGCATTTGCTGCGAACTTTTATAAAACCACAAAGTTTTAGTTTTATGTCTGGTCACGCCACAACATCTACCTTTTTCTCTGTATTTATCATCTTTTTATTCAGAGAAAAATATAAATACATTTATTTAATTTTATTGTTTCCTTTATTTTTTGGGTATAGCAGATTGTATTTAGGCGTACACTTTCCAATAGATGTTTTTACAGGATTTTTTACAGGATTTTTACTCGCAAATATTTATTATTTCCTTTTCAAAAAGTTTGATAAAAAACTGTTTGTCTAGTTTATTATTGCTTTTACAAAAATTTCATGGAAGACGAATAAGTAAATAAAAGACTTTTTTTTAGAAATTTATTACAATATAACTTTCTTAAAATTTTTACGCTACTTGCTGTAAGGTAAGGCGTGTTTTTCCATTTAAAAAAGATCATTTCAGAAACAAAATTTAAAGTGAATTGACATTGATAAAAATATCAAAGCAGATTTTTTATCGATTTAATAGGATGTTAAAAAAATGTTTCTAGTCTTTCATTGTAGTATTATAAATGGTTTTTTTTCGCTTACTTTTTATTTAAAAAAAAACACCATGATTAAGGCTTTGCTAATTGTTTGTAATTTCAATTCATTAAAAAATAATTCAATTTATTTACCCGTCGTTATAAAATTAAATTGGTATTAAAAATTAATAAATAGATTTTTTTGAGATATCATAAATTTGTTTAATTTCATACTATTCTTAAACTTAAATTGAGTCGAATAAGTTTAAAATAATCTTTAAAAAACATTAAATTTGCATCAGAAAATTGTAAAAAAATAATATGAAAATATCATACAACTGGTTAAAACAATTCCTAAAAATTAATTGGGATACTCAAAGAGTAGGTGAGTTACTTACAGATTTAGGTTTAGAAGTAGAAGGTATTGAAACCAAAGAATCTATAAAAGGAAGTTTAAAAGGTGTTGTTGTTGGTGAAGTTTTAACGTGTATTAAGCATCCAAATGCAGACAGACTAAAGATTACTACGGTAGATTTAGGAAACGAAAATATTGTTCAAATTGTTTGTGGTGCTCCTAATGTTGCCGCAGGACAGAAAGTTCCAGTAGCAAAGGTTGGTACTATTTTGTATGATGAAAAAGGGGAAGGTTTTAAAATAAAAAAGGGAAAAATTAGAGGGGAAGAAAGTCATGGAATGATTTGTGCTGAAGATGAATTAGGCCTTGGTAAAGATCATGAGGGTATTCTTGTTTTGGATGAAAAACTAGAAGCAGGTACTTTAGCGTCCGAAGTTTTTAAAATTAAAACCGATTATGTTTTCGAAATTGGTTTAACACCAAATAGATCTGACGCCATGAGTCATTATGGAGTGGCTAGAGATTTACGAGCAGGTTTAATTCAGAAGGAATTAAATTTAGAATTAATTTCGCCTTCTGTGAGTGATTTTCATGTAGATGAAAGAACTTTACGTTTTGATGTAGAGGTAGAAGATAAGGATTTAGTGCCTCGTTATTGCGGAATTACCATCACTCATGTTACGGTAAAAGATTCCCCCGAATGGATTCAAAATAGATTAAAAGCGATTGGGTTAACACCAAAAAATAATATAGTAGACATCACCAATTATGTGTTACATGAATTAGGGCAGCCATTGCATGCTTTTGATGCTCAAAAAGTTAAGGGTAATAAAATTATTGTAAAAAACTTAAAAGAGGGTACGAAATTCACAACATTAGATGAAGTAGAAA
>JBNMNV010000297.1:0-3969 GCA_051278125.1 Polaribacter sp.
TTAGAAATAAACTCTTCCTCTTTTTCTATGGCTTCAATCAAGAAACGTTTTACATAATATCGTTCTTTTTCACCATCAAAATAAATTGCAGAAATAGGTTTGTTTGGGTTCCATTTTTCTAACACAATCATATCATCTTCAAAATGCATCGCCAAATCAGGTTTTACAGCCTTTGCTTTTCCACTTTGTGTAATAATTAATAGTTTATCTTCAGCTTTAAATTCGCCCAACAACGCACCTCTTTCATCAACATTTAAACGTTGCACAGCGTCATCAAACCAAATTTTACGAGGTTTTAACGTAGAAACTCCTGCAGATTTAAAATCGATACTTTTAATTGAAAATTTCGTAATTATATTTCCACGAATAGCTCTACCTTTTATGCCTAAATCTGCAAAATCAATATCCCATTTCAATTTTTTTATAGTTCCAACTGAACGTAAATTTATGGTCACAACTTCTGCTTCTCCGTTTAGATTTGCTGAAAAATAATGAACCAACGATCCTTTGTTTTTACCTGCTAAATTATATTCTTTGTCGCGCGTTACAGAGGTAACATTAAATCGTTTCATATAACTAGCTCCACGTGCACCGTCTCGATACATATAATTGTAAACAGTTCGCCTATCTTTCTTTTTAAAGACTGCCACATGAATAATATCTTTACCTACAAAGGTTTTAGAATCAATTTTTGACACCATCATGCCCCCGTCTTTTCTAAAAATAATAATATCATCAATGTCTGAACAATCGGTCACAAATTCATCTCTTTTCAAGGAAGTTCCTATAAAACCTTCTGCCCTATTCACATATAATTTTGTGTTGTTCATGGCCACTTTTGATGCTACAATATCATCAAAAATTCGGATTTCCGTTTTGCGTTCTTTTCCTTGTCCGTAAGTATCTTTTAATCTTTTAAAATAATTTATTGCAAATTCAATTAAGTTTGCTAAATGACCTTTAACAAGGGCTATTTTATCTTCTAAACTGTCAATGAATTGCTTTGCTTTATCAATATCAAATTTTGATATTTTTTTAATTCTAATTTCTGTTAAACGTGTAATATCTTCAACAGTAATTGGACGTTTTAAATGTGTTATGTGTGGTTGTAAACCTCTATCAATAGCAGCAATTACACCTTCCCAAGTTTCTTCTTCTTCAATATCTCGATAGATTCTATTTTCTATAAATATTCTTTCTAAAGATGAAAAATGCCATTGTTCCTCTAATTCATTTAACTGAATTTCTAATTCCCTTTTTAGCAAATCAACTGTTAAATCTGTAGAATGTTTCAACATTTCTGAAACCCCCACAAAAACAGGTGTATCATTTTCAATGGTGCATGCCAAAGGAGATATGGAACTCTCACAATTTGTAAAGGCGTACAAAGCATCAATATTTTTATCTGGCGAAACATTGGGTGGTAAGTGCACTAAAATTTCTACTTCTGCCGCAGTATTGTCTTCAATTTTTTTAATCTTAATTTTTCCTTTTTCATTAGCTTTTATAATGCTATCAATTAAAGAAGTTGTAGTAGTTCCAAACGGAATCTCGCTAATGATTAAGGTCTTTTTATCGAGTTGCGCAATTTTTGCTCTTACACGAACCTTTCCTCCTCTTATGCCGTCATTATAATTGGTAAAATCTGCAATTCCACCCGTTAAAAAATCAGGAACTATTTTAAAACTTCTTCCTTTTAAATACTTAATAGAAGCATCAATGAGTTCAATAAAATTATGTGGTAATATTTTGGTTGATAAACCTACAGCAATTCCCTCTGCACCTTGCGCTAATAATAAAGGGAATTTTACAGGCAAATCAATGGGCTCTTTTCTTCGTCCATCATAAGACATTTTCCAATCTGTTGTTTTCGGATTAAAAACAACATCCAATGCAAATTTTGATAAGCGAGCTTCAATATAACGAGAAGCTGCAGCTCTGTCTCCTGTTAGAATATTACCCCAATTACCTTG
This sequence comes from Polaribacter sp., assembly GCA_051278125.1. Lineage (GTDB taxonomy): Bacteria > Bacteroidota > Bacteroidia > Flavobacteriales > Flavobacteriaceae > Polaribacter. The sequence continues at coordinate 1,974 of JBNMNV010000297.1, forward strand.
CATATCAATCAGCAATTCTTTCTGACCAATTTGCACCATAGCGTCTGCAATAGAGGCATCTCCATGCGGATGATATTGCATGGTATGACCTACAATGTTTGCTACTTTGTTGTAACGACCATCATCTAGATCTTTCATAGAATGCATAATTCTGCGTTGTACCGGTTTTAATCCGTCTTCCAAAGAAGGCACAGCTCTTTCTAAAATTACGTAGGATGCATAATCCAAAAACCATTCTTTGTACATACCTGTAACTTTGGTAATGGTCTCTTCGTGTGGCGAATCTAATTGCTCATCTTGATTCGTTAATTCTGCTTCGTGTTCGTTGTCGTTTATTTCTTCACTCATGTAAAAACGTTTATTCGTTTAAGAGTTTAATTGTTTTTTTTGCGTTCCCTAAAAAGGTCGGGCTTTACGTTATATCTTTATCTTTTTTATAACCAATTTTTGTTCTTTCCTTTTTTTGTCATTGCGAAGAAAGTTTTTTACTTTCCGTGGCAATCTCAATTTAAAAAAAAGATAGCTTCGCTCCTCGCAAAGGCACCTAATAAGAAAAAACCAATGCTATATTTTTACTTTGGTTAGTAACTTTCTTTTTAATTTCTTCTATTTCTAATCGTAAACTTAAATCATCATTCAATAGTGCTCGAATTTTAGTAAATATTCTTATGATTTTAATATTTACAACAATTGCGCTATCACTATTTAAAATGCTAGATAACATTGAAACACCTTGCTCTGTGAAAACCATTGGAGCATATCGTAAACCCATTTTATCAGAATTGGATGTCACAAATTGTGATCTCCAATTCCGCAAACTTACTAAAAGTACTTTCCTTTGGAAAGGATTTAGGATAGGCTACTCCTCTTCAATAGTATCTAACTCTACCTTCAAGTTTTCAATAATAAATTTCTGTCTATCTGGAGTATTTTTACCCATATAAAATTGCAACATATTTTCTATGGACATTTCCTTGTCTAACATTACAGGATCTAAACGAATATCATCGCCTATAAAATGAACAAATTCATTTGGTGAAATTTCACCCAAACCTTTAAATCGGGTTATTTCTGGTTTCCCTTTTAATTTCTCGATAGCTTCCCTTTTTTCTTCATCTGAATAACAATAAAACGTTTGTTTTTTATTTCTCACTCTAAAAAGTGGAGTTTCCAAAATATATAAATGACCTTCTTTGATTAATTCCGGGAAAAATTGCAGGAAAAAAGTGATCAATAATAATCGAATATGCATTCCATCTACATCAGCATCTGTAGCAATTACGATGTTATTATAACGTAATTCTTCTAAACCATCTTCGATATTTAATGCCGCTTGTAATAAATTGAACTCCTCATTTTCATACACAATTTTTTTACTCAATCCAAAAGAATTTAAAGGCTTTCCTTTTAAGCTAAAAACAGCTTGTGTATTTACATTTCTAGATTTTGTGATAGAACCAGAAGCAGAATCTCCCTCTGTAATAAATAAGGTAGATTCTAAATAGTTATCTTTTTTGATATCGCCTAAATGAACTCTACAATCCCGTAATTTTTTATTGTGTAAACTCGATTTTTTTGCTCTATCTCTTGCTAATTTCCGAATCCCAGAAAGTTCCTTACGTTCTTTTTCAGCCTGAGCTATTTTCTTTTGAAGCTTATCTGCAATATCTGTATTTCTGTGTAAAAAGTTATCTAATTTTGTTTTTATAAAATCATTGATATACGTTCTAACCGTAGGTAATTCGCCTCCCATTTCTGTGGAACCTAGTTTAGTTTTCGTCTGACTTTCGAAAACAGGTTCCATCACTTTAATTGCAATCGCAGAAATTATAGATTTTCGAATATCCGAAGCTTCAAAACTTTTTCCATAAAAATCACGAATAGTTTTTACAATAGATTCTCTGAACGCTGCTTGATGTGTACCTCCTTGTGTTGTATATTGTCCGTTTACAAAAGAATGATATTCCTCTGAATATTGCGTTTTACTATGCGTAAT
>JBNMNV010000298.1:0-3955 GCA_051278125.1 Polaribacter sp.
ATCATCAATATAAAAATATCCTTTAAAAAAAAGAGAATCACTTTTAAACCATTGAAAGCCTTTGTTATGTTGTAAAGAAATATTCATTTTAGCGATATGCAATTTTATTTTCTTTAGATGTTTTAAAAAGATAGATAAAAATAAGAATATTAAACAACATGCCAACTCCAGAGAAAAGCAGTAATGAAATTAAGATGTTTTTATAAAAATAGTAGCCTACGAATAACGCAAGAAATCTAAAAATTAATAAAAATATATCATACACTACCATTGTTTTTTGCTTATTTAAAATCATAATTAAAGAGGTAATCGGGTTGCTTAAAAAAGCAAAAAACAACCAAGGAATTAAAATTCTTGCATAGAAACCCACGTCTGTCCAATTTTCACCAAATAGCATATCCAAATAAAAAGAAATTCCAAATAATGGAATAAAAATAAAGATACTAATCCCTAGTAAATGTTTTGCAGTTTGCACCACTAAAGTATGTAAGTTGCCATCATCGTTATAAATTTTACTAGCTTTATTAAAAAAGACCTGGCCTACAGAATTCTGAATGATGCCAACAGGAGCTCTTGTAAATTTTATAGCAAGACCGTAAATTCCGGAATTAGCCAAACCAAAATATTTAGTAATTAAAAGTATGGGTAATTCATTAGAAAGATTATTTGTTACATTAATAATGGTATTAAAAACAGGAATATCTTTATATTTATTTGCTAAAATGAGCATTTTTTTAAAAGAGATTTCCGATGCCACAGCAGATATAGATTGAAAAGAGGTTTTTATTAAAAAGATTGCCTGTGCTAAATTTCCTAAAAGCATGCCAGGAATTAACCCTAAAGAATTGAGGGAGCTAAAGCCAATTGCAATTTGAGACGAACTCATGATAGATGATTTAACGAATAAACCTTTACTAATATTTTTAAACTTATTTTTTCTGTTATTCCAATAATCTAAAATTGAAACTCCTCCGAATAGAAAAACACTTACAGGTAATAAATATATAAAATTAGAGAGCTCTTTGATATGAAAGAAATTATAGATAACCTCTTTAAAATAGAAGATGATCACCAATAACAGAAAACAATAAAAGCATAAAACTAAAACTGAAAAAACGAGTAAGTTAATGGCATCAGCATCTTTTTTCGGTAAAACAATGGCAAATTCATACTGCAAAGTCGCTATTGGTTTGAGCACTAAAGTAGCTGAAGAAAACAACATATAAATACCAAAAATTTCTGGAGTAAATAATCGTGTAAGTATTAAAATAGAAGCATAAATAACTACTTGGCTTAAAGCAGAACCTGTAATTAATGTTAATACATTTTTTACAAACTCTTTTTTTAAAAAAGAAAATAGTTGCATATTACTTGCTTAAAATAAACAATCAAATATACCTTAAATGACAGAGATAAAACATGTATTTTTTGACTTAGATCATACTTTGTGGGATTTTGAAAAAAATTCTGATTTAACCTTCAATAAAATATTTTTAAAACATGAAATTAAAACAGATTTAGGAGATTTTTTAAAAGTTTATAAACCTTTAAATATTCAGTTTTGGAAATTATACAGAGAAGAAAAAATAACCAAATCCGAGTTAAGATATCAAAGATTAAAAACTGCTTTTGATGCTGTAAATCATAGTATTGAAGATGATTTAATAGATACTTTAGCGATTGATTATATTGAATATTTACCGGATTATAATCATTTATTTGAGGGTGCTTTTGAAATATTAGAGTATTTAAAGGATAAATATAAATTGCATATTATTACCAATGGTTTTGAAGAAATTCAAATAAAGAAGATGCAATCCTCAAGAATTTTAGACTACTTTTGTACTATTGTTACTTCTGAATCAGTTGGCGTTAAAAAGCCAAATTCAAAAGTTTTCAATTTTGCTCTTGAAAAAGCCAATGCACAAAATACTAGCTCCATAATGATTGGAGACAGTATTGAAGCAGATATTGAAGGTGCTTTGAGTGTTGGAATGAAAGCGCTTCATGCAAATTTTGAAAAAGAAAAAGTAAAAAATGTTAATTTTAATTCGATAACGTCTCTTTCAGAAATAAAGCGATATCTATAAAAAGATAAACCCTTATTTTTTAACTGTTTACTACTTATGAATCCCCCAAAAATAATAAGCTTTTTAATAAGTTTTTCTTTGCTTGCCGCTTGCTCAGATAGTTTAAATTTTAAGCAACTAGAAGATTATGTGTATAAATCTAAATTTACGGTTTCATTAATTCATTTTATGGTCGTTCGAAGCGACTTTCCCAACAGTAATAGCACCAATGCGATCTCTAGCATTTCTGACCAAATAGAATTTAAGGATCATCAAACAAATGGATTAGAGGATTTTATAACTCAACTCGATTTGACAGCAGATCTGAAAAACGATTCTAAGTATAATTTAACATTAGAGATTACTTTTCTAAATATAGCGAATGAGGTAATTTTAGAAACAGAAACTTTAAAAATTAAGGCCAACGAAACTTTTAATTATTTTTTAATTATTGATGTCAAACAGAATCCAAAAATTTTAGAAACAAAATATATTAATTATACGGTTGGACTCGAGGATGATGGAAATGAATTGGGTACAGGGCATCCAGATGACCCCATTGAATTAAAATCTTCGTTGGATATTTATTTAGAATCAAAATTATAGCATGAAAAAAGTTTTTTTTATACTCTCTATACTTTTTTTTCTATCTTTTACCGCTCAAAATAAACAAGTGTTATATAATTTTGCGGAGTTGCCGCAAACACTATTACTCAATCCAGGTTCCGAAACAAATTACAACATACATTTTGGAGTGCCGCTATTATCAGGGTTTTCTTTAGATATAGGATCTTCAGGATTTGTGTTGTCAGATATTTTTGCTGATGATGGTATTGATATAAATGATAAAATAGGAAATGTTTTAAAGGAGTTAACCACCCAAGATTTTGTGAAGTTATATGTGCAAGCAGAGATCTTAAGTGCAGGTTTTAGAGTAGGTTCTAGAACTTATTTAAGTTTCGGACTGTATACAGAAATAGATGCGTTTGGTTATTATCCTAAAGATGTTTATACTTTATTCAACGAGGGTAATTCAGCTTATCTGAATAGGGATTTTATGTTTTCACAGATTTCATATAATTTTGATCTTTTGGAGGTGCTTCATTTTGGTGTATCTCACAACTTTACAAGTAAGTTAATATTGGGTGCTAGGTTCAAGCTTTACTCTTCTGCCATTCATGCGAGTTCCGATAATAATACAGGAAGTTTTGTTACTATACTAGGTGTTAATAATAATTATAGACATATTTTCAGCGATGTTAATCTTGAATCTAACATTTCTGGAATCGATAGAAATTCTGATTCAATAGAAAATTTTGCAAATAATCTTCAAAATAGATTTTTTCAGGGTAATTTAGGGGTTGGGTTCGATGTTGGGCTCACATATCATATTAATGATAATCTGGAGTTTTCTGGAAGTATCTTAGACATTGGTGTTATCAATCACAAGAAAAATATAACGAATGTTACAGCGAAAGGAAGTTTTACAACGGAAGGTATCGATTTCCAGTTTCCTGAGGATGCTATCAATTATATTAATGATTTGGAAGCGCGGTTTAAAAGAGAAATGGTAATTGCAGTAAACGATAACTCTTATCTATCTTATACGCCTATAAAAATGAACGCTGCTTTAAAATACAGTTTTGGTGATAAAACTACGAGACGAATTAATACATTTTTTGACAAATATTTTTACACTGAGGCATTTGGTCTTCAGTTATATAGTGTATTTAGACCATTGAGACCCCAATTAGCGCTTACAGCGTTTTATGAAAAATCATTTGCCAATAAAGTAAACGCAAAAGTAACGTATACACTTGATAATTTAAATTTCGCTAATATTGGCGCAGGTATTTCTATAAGATCTGGACGTATGAATTTCCATG
>JBNMNV010000299.1:0-3944 GCA_051278125.1 Polaribacter sp.
AAATTAATAGGTGGTTTACATTATAATTATGCTGTAAAAGGCGGAAATCAAAAAGTAGTGGAAAGAGTTTCAGGAACCACAGAAAGAATTGCTTTACAAGCTGTTTTAAGAACAATTGCTGTGGATGAAATTGCCATTCCGAGAGAAAAATTAGCTTTATTTCCGCCAAGAGCCTATGGTTATGATAGAACGCAAGAATCTTTTAAAAGTCAATTAGGGGTGTCTTTTGATGCATTTTCTGCGGTAGAAACAGCTGCTGAAATGTCTTTGAGTTTATTATTGCATCCTGAAAGAGTTTCAAGGTTAATTGCACATAAGAGCTTAGATAAAAAACAACTAGGGTTGGAGGAGTTGATGGATGAATTAATTGCTAAAACTATTCAAAAGAATCACAAAGATAGCTATTATCAAGAATTACAAAACGTAATTAATATCGAAGTTTTAGAACAGTTATTTTATTTGGCAGCCAATAAAAATCAGTACAAACAAGTAAATGCTATTGTTAATTTTAAGTTAGATGAAATCAAAACCTTTTTAGAAAATAAAAAATCCGAAGGAACACAAAAAATATATGATGTGGCGATGGTAAAAATGATTGAAGGGTTTATGAAGAGTCCAACTTCGTTTAAGAGAACAAATGCTCCTCAAATTCCGGATGGTTCGCCTATCGGGAATTAAAAGAGTTCCCGCTTTGTTTTTTCGACATTTCCCCAAAGGGAAAAGTTGAGGAATTTTGTCCCGTAAATTTTTATTTTTAGTTAATTTTTTTTGTAAAACTTGTGTCCAGAAATATTCTAAATGAATAGAAAAATAATTATCACAGGAACAACTTGTTCGGGAAAAACAACTTTAGGTAAAAAATTAGCGGAAGAGTTTTGTATCACACAAATCGATTTAGATGATATTCACTTTTTACCAAATTGGGTAGAAAAAGAAAACAGTGTATTTGTGAATGATGTGCATTCTGAAATAGAAAAATACCAGGAATGGATCGTTACTGGTAGTTATCAAACTTTATTAAAAGATACAGTTTGGCAAGAAGCAAGCCTTATTGTTTGGTTAGATTATCCTCTTCATTTAATTTTTAGAAGATATTTTATAAGAACATACAAAAGAATTTTTCTCAAAGAAAAATGTTGCGGAGAAAATTATGAAACGTTAGGCAAAACATTTTCTAAAGAAAGTTTATTCTTTTGGATTTTTAAAACCTATTGGCACAGAAAAAGAAGAATGCATACTTGGAAACAAACCTTATTTTATCATAAAAAATGGTTAGTTTTAAAGCATCCAAAAGAAGAACAAAAATTAAGAAATTTATTATATGGTAATTGATTTAATATCTGATACAGTAACCAAACCAACACCGAAAATGTTGGAAGCAATGATGAACGCAAAAGTTGGCGATGATGTGTTTAAAATGGATCCAACAGTCAATGAATTGCAAGAGAAAACGGCACAATTATTCGGAATGGAAGATGCACTTTTTTTTCCATCAGGAACTATGGCAAACCAGACAGCCATAAAATTACACACCCAACCTGGAGATTTGGTGATTTGTGATAAGTATGCACATATTTATAATTATGAAAGTGGGGGAGTAGCCTTTAATTCAGGAGTTACCTGTAAATTAATAGATGGCGATAGAGGAATGTTTACCGCCAATCAAATTGAAGAAATGGCTGCGGTAAAACCTGAAATTTATTTACCTTTTACAAAACTTATTTGCATAGAAAATACGACAAACAAAGGAGGAGGGGCATGTTGGGATTTTGAAGAAATAAAAAAGATACATCAAGTAGCTAAAAAAAACAATTTAGGATTTCATTTAGATGGTGCGCGCCTATTCAATGCCTTGGTGGCAAAAAATGAAAATCCAGAACAATATGGAGCTTTATTTGATACGATCTCTATTTGTTTTTCTAAAGGTCTTGGTGCACCAGTTGGTTCCCTATTATTAGGTTCTAAAACAATGATTCAGAAAGCATTACGGATCCGTAAATTATTAGGAGGAGGAATGAGACAAGTCGGTTTTTTAGCGGCGGCAGCCATGTATGCCTTAGATAATCATGTAGAAAGATTGGCAGAAGATCATCAAAAAGCAAAAGAAATTGCAGCAGTTTTAGCGACTTGTAATTACATTACAAAAATAGAACCTGTAGAAACTAATATTTTAATATTTTATGTGGATGAAAAAATAGGGTCTGAAAACTTTATCAATAAAATGGCTGCAAAAAACATTTTGTTAACCCCTATGGGTGAGGGTAAAATACGAATTGTGACACATTTAAATTATACAGACGAAATGCACGAAATTTTATTAAAAGAATTGAGAAATTTCTAGAAATATAAATGCACCATGGGTAATACTGACGAAGCAAAAACACTTTTATTTTTATATTACAAACCTCATAACGAATATCTGCGGAAAATCTGCCTAGGTACGCGGTTTTAGACGCATGATGCCATAAAAAGCCCTTTCTTTTCGCTTACTTTTATAAAAGAAAATGACCGTAATGAAGGCTATGTTCATTCTTTTTTAATTTCAATGAATGTAAAATAATTTAATCGAAAAGAATTCCTCGATGCTTTGCGTCGGGGTTTCCATTGAAATTGTCATTCCCGTGAAATTTATGCTCAACTAGATTGGGTAACGGGAATCTAAACAATAGAATTTTGGTTTTTGACCTTTTTAGGTCAAAGCTTGTGCTCAACTTGATTGAGTATGAAACGAGCGAAATACCTCTATGGCTCTACCTCGAGGATAGTTCGTTTCAAGAAATTCTTTATTTTATTTATACGGCACTATACACCTAACTTGGTGTAAAGTAGGTAAAGGAGAACACTAATAATAAAAGGAATATTATTTTTTTTAAAAAGTTCACGTTAATTAGGTTCGTCCAAAGTAATTAATTCTTTATAGTTTATGGTCAATTTTTTTAGTAGAATACCGTAAATTAATTTATAAAACAACCATAACAAGGCCATAAAAATAAGAATTGCAATGACTTGACTGATGATTGTAATTGTAATTAATTGATTGATGTTAACCGACATATTTTTTGGATTCATAATTTTCATCAATTTGTCCGAGTCGCTTATTAAAACAATATTTAAGGCTAAACTTGTTAGAAAAACAATGGCTAAATTATAGTACACATAAAATTTTACAGTTTTTCTAATATGTAAAATTCGTTGAATTAAACTTTTGGTATTGTCAACCACTGATATTTTTTTGAAACTTATGTAAAAAAAGTACAAGAAAATAAGAATGACTATATAATGCAGTACTGTGAAAAAAAAGGCTTGTTTTTTTAAATTTAAATCTTCATAAATTTTGTAAAAACTATCGGGCACTAAAAGGTTTATGCTTAACCAAAAAGTAAGTTCTAGAAGCCCCACAATAAAAATCCATTTTACAATTGATGATGATTTTGAGTGCGCCATTTTGTAGATATCAATAGCAGAAAGTTGTTGAACTTCCTCTGGCTGATTGTCCCAAGCTTTTTTATAATTGTCTAATAAATCCATATTTATGGGTTTAAAATATTTTTTAACTTTTCTTTTGCTCTATTCATTTTTACCCGTGCATTTACCGAGGTTATTCCTAATGTTTCTGATATTTCTTTATAAGGTTTATCTTCTAGATATAGAAAAATTAATGCCTTATCAATATCGTTTAATTGATGAATTGCTTTGTATAATTGACTCAGCTGTCGTTCTTCAGTATCATCATATGCCGATGATTTTATTTTAAAGGCAACATCACTAATGTCTTGGGTTTTTACTGTTCTTGTAGATTTTCGATATAAAGAAATTGCGGTATTTAAAGCTACTCGATACATCCAAGTACTAAATTTTGAATCACCTCTAAATTTTGAATAATTCTTCCAAAGTTGAATAGTGATTTCTTGAAACAAATCTTTATGAGCATCTTGATTTGTAGT
>JBNMNV010000300.1:0-3919 GCA_051278125.1 Polaribacter sp.
GAACTACCCACTCCATACCCTTGCGGAATAGAAGAATCAAAGTACATTCCTTTCTCTAAATCTGATTTAAAACTCGCTAAATCAAAAGAGATTAAATCTGATTTCAATGCTATAATATAATTGTAAAATTTATGCAGATTTTCGTTGGATTCTTTTTGTTTCCCTTCTAAATTATCGGAAGTTTTTAAGGCACCTCTATAAGCATTAAACGGAATTGCTAATCCTTTCGAGTCTTTAATAATTCCATATTCACCAAAAAGCAAAATTTTAGCATAAAAAAGTGGTCCTTTCATTTTTTTACATTTGTATGACAAAAATACGAATAATTAATGAATACGCATTTATTAATTATTTTTATGAAAAGTTTTCCAAACACCTACTTTTTCGCCCTTTGAATACCTTCCTTTTTGTCTAATCTTTCCGTTTTTATAATACAACTTCCAATTGCCCTCTCGAACACCGTTTTCGTATGCACCAACTTCTTTCAATTCTCCAGAAGCATAGTATTCATAGAAATTACCTGATAGCTTCTGAGAAGCATAAAAAACTTTTCTATATACAGTTCTACTCTTAAAATAAAAAGTGACTTCGCCCTTTAAATTGGACACATTCCTGTAATAAATAGCTTCAGATTGTTTGGTTTCTTTTAAATCTTTGTCTAACCAAACAACCTTTTGTTTTGTGGATGAAATAGTTAAAAAAGCCACCATAATAAGAAGAAAAGCTGATTTTTTCATACTTGATTTGATTTGTTAGTTTAAAAGTATTTTTGCTCCCAAACCAACCCGGTCGCTAATATACTGATTATTATCACAATACAAGGACAACTCTTTCTCTATAAATTGATGAATGGCTTCCTTCTCATTTTCCGGAAACAACACATGTACATTTGCCCCAGCATCTAAAGTAAAACAAATATTACTATTGTTTTCTAAACGGTATTCCCAAATTTTATTGATAATTTCTAACGTGTTAGGCTTCATCAAAATAAAATAAGGATCGCTAGTCATCATCATCGCATGTAAAGTTAATGCCTCACTCTCTACTAAATTGATGAAATTTTTCATGTCGCCTTCTTGTAGAATTTTAGACATTTTCCCCAAGTTTTCATTAGCTTGTTTAAAACGATTTTCTGCATACGGATGATCAATCATTAAATTATGACCAAGGGTACTTGAAACTTGTTTTTCACCTTTATCTACCAGTAAAATTACATCTTGATAGTTCTCAAAAACTGAATGTACTTTATATGGAAATTGCACTCCAAATAAATCTGAACTTCCTTCAATTTCAGGATGTTTTCCCCAAACAACCAAAGGTCCTTCAATACTTCTACTGGCACTTCCTGATCCTAATCTTGCTAAAAAAGAAGCTTTTTTATTCATGAATTCTGTAGAAATTTCTGAAGACAATTCTTTTTCTAAACTCATTAAACACATGGCAATGGCACTTAAACCACTTGCAGAAGATGCAATTCCGCTTGAATGCGGAAAAGAATTTTCTGAATTGATGGTCATTTCATAATCAAAAATATAAGGACAATATTGTTGCACTCTCTTAAAAAATTCTGCGATTTTAGGTTTGAATTCTTCCTTTTGTTCGCCTTCAAAAAACATCTTGAAAGTAACATTTTCAGATTTTTCTTTTCTAATAAAATCTATGGTAGTAATTGTATGACAATTATTTAAAGTAAAACTGATAGAAGCGTTTTTTGGAATTTGAGGATTGCTCTTTCCCCAATATTTTACAAGTGCAATATTACTCGGAGTTTGCCATGTAAAACTAGCTGAATCAATAGGTTCTAATTGTGATTTTACTAAAAACTGATCTGTATTCAAGGTTTAAAAATTTTAAAACAAAGATAAAGTTTACCCTACACTTTTGCTAATTTTTGTAAAACGGATTCTTTATAACTTCTGCTGATTGGCAATGCTTTTTGATTGATTTCTATAAACTCATTCGTATAAGAACTAATGTTTTTTAACGAAACGATAAAAGATCGATGAATTCTGATAAACTTTTTTGAAGGTAATTTTTCTTCTAAACTAGTGATGGTTTCTCTAATTACAATGATTTTATCAGTCATAAAAATCTTCAGATAGTCGCTTAAACTTTCTATATATAAAATGGAATTAAAATCGATTTTTACCATTTTTCTGTCTGATCTAACAAACATAAAATCGTTGTTATTTTTTGCAATTTCTGATTGAGAAACCTTTTGAACCGATTGTAAAAACCGATCAAATGAAATGGGTTTTAACAAATAATCGACCACATTTAAATTAAATCCGTCAATTGCATACTCCCTGTAAGCCGTTGTAAAAATAATTTGTGATTTATTTTTGACGATTTTAGCCAAACTCAAACCTGAAATTTCTGGCATATTAATATCCAAAAAAAACAAATCTACCTCATTTTCTTGGGCAAACAAAATAGCTTCAGCTGCATTTTTACAGCTTGCTAAGACTTCTAAATTTGGTGTTTTAACAATATACGTTTCTATGATTTCTCTTGCCATTGGTTCATCATCAACAACAACACATTTTAGTTTACTCCTCATTTTTTATGGGGATTTTTAAATGGATTTTAAACAAATTTTCTTCTTGTAAAATTTCTAAAAAATATTTTTTTGAATACAACATTTCCAACCTTTTTTTAATGTTTTCTAATCCGATTCCTTTTTTAGAACTCTCTTTATTTTTATAGGAATTTTCAATGGTAAAGTTTAAATTGTTTTCGTCCAATTTTAAATTCATTTTCACCTGTACAACTCCATCAACTTGTACTCCATGTTTAAATGCGTTTTCTACAAAAGGTAATAATAGCATGGGTGCAATTTCAAGATTTTCAGGAATTAAATTTTTATAAAAAGTAATTTGCAAACCTTCTTGAAACCTAGATTTCTCTAAAGAAACATAATCTTCAATATGATTAATTTCATCTTGTAAAAGCACTAATGGCTTATCAACTTGATATAAAATATAATCTAATAAGTTTGATAATTTTAAAATCATCTCTGGTGCTCTTTCTGATTTTTTCAACGCGAATCCGTACAGTGTATTTAATGTATTAAACAAAAAATGAGGATGAATTTGCATTTTCAAAAACTTTAATTCTTGTTCTTTTAATTGCAATTGTGTTTGTAGAAACTTGTTCTCCAAAGTTTTCTTTTCGTCCAAAGATTTATAAGTATCTTTTAAAATTTTAAATGCGCTTGTTAGCGCAATAATCAATAACACACAGACCAAAATAACACCAGAATTTTTGGTTAACGCGGGCATTTGTTGATACTCTAAATGATAAAAAAACACAAAACCAAAAACAACGGTCATTAAAACAGCACAAACAATAAAAACACCTGCATAAAACGAATATAGAATAAACCTTTTATACTTTTTAGTGATTAAAAAAACAGGGATTAAATAGTATCCAAAAACATACGAAGACACAATTGCAATGGCACTTAAAATGGTAGAAAACCAAAATATAAAATTTTCGTTTGTAGAGCCTACACTAAAAAAACTAGAAAAGAAAAACAAAACCAACGTCCAAAAAAGAAAGTGCAAAGGAAGTTTCTTTAAAATTTTTAATACGGCTTTGTTCATCTTACAAATAAACTATTTTTTTAATGTATTCACCGATAAAATAGCTAAAATACCAATTTAACAAGTGTTTCAACAGTTTTTATAAGGAATGCCTTAAAAATACGATATTTGTTAAAACCAGATCAGAATTGGTATTTGGTCGCTAAAATAATTTTACATTCTCAATAACAAATACTTTAGCAACATAATCTTAAAAACATATATTATGAATTTTATTTTAGAAGGTGGACCGCTATTTATGGTTCCGTTATTAATCTTATTAATTGTTATTGTTATTTTATTTGTAAAAGGCTTAAAAGACAATTCAGAAAAAA
>JBNMNV010000301.1:0-3910 GCA_051278125.1 Polaribacter sp.
GAATTACAAAAGTTAGAAGCTATTCAGAAAGAAGCGAATCAACAATATGATTATAATTTGCATTTATTTAACGAGTTAGAAGAAGCAAGTTTAAAGATAGATGAGCAAGAAATACTGGAAGAGAAATTAGAAAAGCTGAATAATATTGAAGATATTAAACTTAATTTATCCGAAGCTTTAGAACTTTCTGTGAATGAAGAAATTGGTATTCAGAACTTATTAAATACTTTAGAAAATAGGTTGGATAAAATTGCACCTTTTTCAGCGGAATATCAAGAACTTTCAAAGAGAGTTACGAGTATTAAAATTGAGATTGATGATATTGTTACAGAGTTAGAAGATGCGAATGAAAACGTAGAATTCAACCCGAATGAAGCAGAGGAAATTAATGATAGATTGCAATTGATTTACAATTTACAAAAGAAACACGATGTAAATACAAATCAAGAGTTATTGAACGTTTTCGAAGATTTATCAGTAAAAGTAAGTCAAGTAGAAAATGCGGAAGAAACAATTAATAGTAAGAAAAAAGAAATTGAAGGCATTTCTATAAAATTAGATAAGGTTGCCGCATTAATTTCTAAAAATAGAACATTATCTGCTCCTAAATTAGCGAAAGAATTACAACTTTTACTAAACGAGTTGGGCATGGAAAATGCTCGTTTTTCTATCAAAATTAAACAAACAGCCAACTATTTTTATAACGGAAAAGATGATTTAGAGTTTCTATTTTCTGCCAATAAAGGCGGTAATTTTGGGGAATTAAAAAAAGTAGCTTCTGGAGGAGAGTTATCAAGAATTATGCTAGCAGTAAAGAAAGTATTGTCAGAAAATTCTCAGTTACCAACCATTATTTTTGATGAAATTGATACCGGAGTGTCTGGCGAAGTTTCTAATAAAATTGCAGCAATTATGCAACAAATGAGCAAACATATGCAGGTAATTTCAATTACGCATTTACCTCAAATTGCATCAAAAGGAGCTAATCATTATAAAGTCTTTAAGAAAGAAATAAACGGAATTACCACAACCAATTTAAAACATTTAACGATGGAAGAAAGAATTGTGGAAATTGCCGAAATGTTAAGTGGTAAAGATATTGCTGAATCGGCATTAACGCATGCAAAAGAATTGTTAGCAAGCTCTTAAATACTAAGAGGGAACATTAAGTTTCCAGCGAAGAAAATAAGCAAGAACTTGCAATAAGTTATTAGATAGTCTTTGGATATTTTATTTCCTCCCTTTGGGGAAATGTCTAAAAAATTAAGGGATTTAAGACGATCAACCATAAACCAATACCTAAAAACTAAAAGAAAGTGTACAATTTATTAAAGGGTAAAAAAGGAATTATATTCGGAGCTTTAAACCAGCATTCCATCGCATGGAAAGTTGCTGAAAGAGCACATGAAGAAGGAGCAGAATTTGTATTAACAAACGCACCAATTGCTTTAAGAATGGGCGAATTAAATGCATTAGCAGAAAAAACAGGATCTCAGGTTATTGCAGCAGACGCAACTTCTATCGAAGATTTAAACAATTTGGTTGAAAAATCTATGGAAATTTTAGGTGGTAAAATCGACTTTGTGCTGCATTCTATCGGTATGTCCGTAAATGTTAGAAAAGGCAGACATTATACAGATCCTAAATATGATTTTACAACCAAAGGCTGGGATATTTCTGCGGTTTCTTTTCATAAAGTAATGAATGTTTTATACAACAAAAAGGCCATGAGCGAGTGGGGTTCTATTGTTGCCTTAACCTACATGGCTGCGCAAAGAGTGTTTCCAGATTACAATGATATGGCAGATAATAAAGCCTATTTAGAGTCTATTGCCCGTAGTTTTGGTTACTTTTTTGGGAGAGATCATAAAGTTCGTGTGAATACAATATCGCAATCTCCAACACCAACAACTGCCGGAAGTGGTGTAAAAGGGTTTGATGGTTTTATTGAATATGCAGAAAAAATGAGTCCGTTAGGGAATGCTACCGCTTTAGAATGCGCAGATTATACAATTACAATGTTTTCTGATTTAACAAAGAAAGTAACTTTACAAAACTTATTTCATGATGGCGGATTCTCTAATATGGGCGTTAGTGATCCTGTAATGGATAAATTTTTAGGCGAAGAATAATTACGTTTTCTTGATTGAAGATGAGATTTTAGAAGCGATTTACCGCTTTTCACTATATCTTTTTTATGAAAAATAAATAAGGTTAAGAATATCAACAGATATTTAAACGGTTTCAATCAGGACCAAGGGTATCTATTGGCTTATAGAAAATAATAAAATAGGTATACTTTTTAATTAATGATAACAAATGCAAATCAATTTCGGTTTGCATTTTTTGTTTAATTTAGCTAAAATTCATTCATTATGTTAGGACTCAGAACTACTATTTATAAAGTATCTAATTTGCAAAAAGCAAAAGAGTGGTATTCAAAAGTATTTAAAGAGAACCCTTATTTTGATGAACTGTATTATGTAGGTTTTAATATAAAAGGGTATGAATTAGGGTTGATGCTCGAAGAAAATTCTAATCTTAAATCGGATAATGTATTGAGTTACTGGGGTGTTGAAAATATTGAAAAAACGTATAGATTCTTTTTAGAAAACGGTGCAACAGCGCATGAAAAACCAATGAATGTAGGTGGAGAATTAATGGTAGCTTCCGTGAAAGATCCTTGGGAGAATGTAATCGGTCTTATTTATAATCCAGATTTTAAGCTTCCTGTATAAATTTTTGATCTTAATTTCTCTAAGAGAATTGCTATTTACGATTGTTTAAATGAAATTTTCGCTATTAAAATGATATGCTAGTTTTAGCGGTATTTTAAATTATATCTAATTTTATAAAAACTAAAATTCAAACTTTTGATTTTTTTTATGCTATTTTTACGCATGAATTTAATTTTTACACATGGGGTTTTTTAAGAAAATTGACAAAGTATTTGCAGGGTCAGAAAAATTTAATCTGATGGATAGAACTGAGGTAGATATTCAAATTGAAGAGAATATAAAAACAGTTGGAATTCATAAATTTGCCGAATCTAAATATGGTGATTTCTACTTAAGAGTAAACGAATTAGGGGGCTTTTTAATTTTAGAAACAATCATAGTAAGTGCTACAAATTTAAAAAGTAAAAAAGGAAGCAAGCTTACTTTTATAAAAGAAAATGAGATTTTTAGACTAGCATCTGATGAACATAAAATTGAATCTGACTTTTCGAATACTGTAAAAAAGTCGGTTACTAAAATAGATTATAACATTTCCATGGAAGAAGCAGAAAATTTTAAAGAGAAAAAATATGATGAAGTTCTTTTTGAAATCAACGGAAAAGAGATTGTATTTTCTGTTTTAACATCATAAATATTGAAACTATCATTCTCCATCATAATTCCTGTTTACAATCGTCCAACTGAAATTGACGAGTTGCTAGAAAGTCTTACAAAACAATGTTTTTCTGATGATTTTGAGATCTTAATTATTGAAGATGGTTCCACCATTAAAAGTGATGTAATTGTTGAGAAATATAATAATAAACTAGACGTAAAATATTTTTTCAAAGAAAATACTGGAGCGGGAGCAAGTCGTAATTTCGGAATGCAAAAAGCTTCAGGAAATTATTTTATCATTTTAGATTCAGATGTTATTGTTCCATCTCAATATTTGTCAGAAGTAAAACAAACATTAGAAAACAATTTTACGGATGCTTTTGGTGGCCCAGATGCCGCACATGCTAGCTTTACATCCTTACAAAAAGCTATTAACTATTCAATGACATCTGTTTTAACAACAGGCGGAATTCGTGGAAAAAAAGAAGCTATTGGTAAATTCCAATTAAGAAGTTTTAATTTAGGAATGTCGCAGAAAGCTTTTATGACAACCAAAGGTTTTTCTAAAATGAAAA
>JBNMNV010000302.1:0-3879 GCA_051278125.1 Polaribacter sp.
CCAATAGCGCCGATGGTACTGCATTTTTGTGGGAGAGTAGGTCGCCGCCTTTCTTATTAATCAAACCTCAATTCATACGAATTGAGGTTTTTTTATGTCATATTATTAAAGGAAATGAACTTAAATTAATTCCAACCAGTGTTTGGCTCAAAAATTAATTCTTAATTTTTAAAAATATCAATAGCCATATGGTTCTTTGATATGTTTTTCCTCTTTATTGCCGCTTCGATAATGAGTAATTCCTGCTGTATGAGATAATATTTGGTGAATCGTAACATGATATTTTTTTCAGAAAATATGGATAATACGTTTGTACTTTGGTATCTAAATCGATTTTCCCATTTCCCAAAGTTTTAAAATTGCCATTCCGGTCATAGGTTTTGTCGTTGAAGCAATTTGATAAGAAGATGTAGGTTTTGCATTGACTTGATTTTTAATATCCGCCAAACGCCATGCGTTTTCATAATAAAAATCGTGGTGTTGGAGTGCTACAGAAACATCGGGTGCATTCGTTTGCTTTCGCAAAGCCTGAATTTCGGCTTCGATTTTGGCTAATCTTTCTCTTATAACTATATCACTTGTTTGCAGTTAGCGCGTGCTTATATCCTAAAAACCGATCTATAGAATTTTGAGGTATAATGGACCTCGAAAGTTAGCAATTTGTTTACATCCAATATCACAACTATCCGAAAGTTTAAAATTTAAATAAGCTTGAAATTCTCTTATTTTTGGATTTAGTACCTCGCTGAATTCTTTTTCGCTGTTCCAAAAAACATAAAAGAGTAAAAGGTTGTAGTAGGTATAAGATTCTAGACCAATTTGTAGCCTTAACTTTTGAACAGCTTAATAAATGTTTAACTTTAAGTTATATTTCTACTAGTATTGGTGTTTCCGAGACTTTTATAGCTAGTTTAGGACTTACTCAAAGTCTAGCATGTTCTAGGATGAATGATGGCAATACAAAAAGAACCTACTTAGTTTTGAATCTCTTTATAACTGTCTATTGACCCATTATAATCAAATACTTTCCAAAAGATATCAAGCCAATATTATTATAGATATTAAAGACCGATGTGTAAAGCTTATTGATAGCACCGTTATTAGTCTATGCTTATCTATGTTTGATTGGGCAAAGTTCCGGACAGCAAAAGGAAGCATCAAAATACACACCTGTTGGGATGATACCATGATTATTCCATATGTTGTAAATATTATTGATGTCCAAGTTCATAATCAGTAAGGTTTAGCGCAATTAGTTTTTTTTAAAGGCATAATATTAGCAAAGGATAGAGCCTATTTTGATTTTGGTTTATTACGACAAAGAGTAAAGGCAGAGAATGTTTTTGTTACTCGAATTAAAACCAATACTGTTTTTGAAACATTTAAAGAATTATAACTTCCAAAAGATATAGACCAAGATATTTTAAAAGATGAAATCATACTATTATTTAACCCTAAAGCTCTTAAAACAGGAATTAGCAATTTTCAATTACGTTTTGTACACGTGTATAAACCAGACGAAAATAAAGTAATAGAGATTATCACGAATTAATTAGCTTGGAAAGCCAAAACCATAGCAGATTTGTATAAAAAAGATGGGACATAGAGCTGTTGTTCTAAACTATAAAGCAAAAATTACAGATTAAAACCTTTATCGGAACAAGTGAAAATGCTGTAAAATATCAAATATACATTACCTTAATGACCTATTTGTTACATGAACTTATTATAAGAACAATAGCTAAAAAACCTCAATCCTTTTTTAATTTTTCGGAAAAAATTAGAATATGCCTTAGTTTTCCTTTAACCCCAGACGATGTCTGCAATAAGGTAGGAGAAGATGCTAAAAGAATTAGTGGAAAACCGCAACAAGAAATAATTTTAAAAACTGACTTATTATTTAGATAAAAGCAAAATTAAAGCCTATTTATATAGGATTCATACTCTTTTTGTATATTTTCACAATACTTTCGGATGGGAGTGATATTAGGATTATTATACTTCAAGCTTATATTGCTTTCAATTCTATAAATTTTCTTTTTCAGCTTTTCGCCAAAAATAGATAGCAAAAAAAGTAGTTATAATTGGAATCATGAATCCGTATTCATCAATCCAAAATGTGCTGTTATCATTTGAAATTGTTAGTGGTGTGCATATTTTTTGAATATAAATATTATGAACGGAATGATACAAAGCTGCGGGCCATAAACTATGGGATTTAAAAGTATAATATGCTAAAGTAACAGAGATGCCAATTATCATAATAGTAAAAGCGCTCAAATGCAACAGAAGGTATTCTCCACTTCCGTATATTAAATTGATTATAGGATAATGATAAACAGCCCAAATAACACCACTTACAACTGCTACGGCTTTAAAAGACATTACTTTTCTCAATTCAAAGATTAAAAAGCCACGCCATCCAATTTCTTCTCCCAAAGTAGACCCTAAATTTTTGATTACATTGACTGTTAATAATAGAAAAATCATTACTATTATTATGAGTGTTTGATCAGAACTATCAATCCCTAATTCATTGCTCCATTGTAAGATTCTTTCGGTATTAATTAAGTTTCCAAAACCAAGTAACCAAATTAAAGTATAGGCGATTGAAACATAAAGGATTGGTGTGATGTAAGATAGTTTTAAATATTTAAGCTCTTTTAAACTCCATGGCAAACGAGAAAAGGATCTTTTCTTAATTTTTAAAGTGAGGAATGTTGCTAAAGCTGGTGCTATCATTAAAGCACCAACATAGATACTCGATGGCTTAAAATTTAAAATAGCATAATACGCAATTGTACTTAAAACAGTAAGTAACACTAAAAATAGAATTATAGTTTTCCACACTTCTCTAATTTCTGCTGCTGTTTTTATCATCTTATTTATTCAAATTTAATTTAAGGATAGGTAGTATTGTTGCATGATACCTTACTTCGATATAAAGAGGTTCTTTCAACATTTAATTATAACTCTTAGTTGTTAAAAAATTATCTTCAGCTTGATACCCTCGCATATTTGCTCTATTTTTTAGTTGCGTTGGTGTGTGCAGTTTTATTATTCAATTTTAGTATACATCAATGAGCCGGTTTTTAGAGTATCATTTTTTATTTCAAATTTCCGGTCTAAAACTCCCAAACGACTTAAAAAATTTCCGTCTTCAGTTTTATATATTTTCCCACTCAATACGCCCCAATTAAAAATATAATGATTGTCATTAGTTTTAATTGAGATCACAGGCCAGCCAGAGTTGGTTTTATAGTCTCCTACTATATCATTTTCACTGTTGTTTTTTTCTAAAAGACTAGTTTCATCTGGATACGATATGTCGTTTTCTCTTTCAAAACTTTTGTTGAATCTTTTCTTCTCTATTTTAAAAATGCTGTCGGCATTTACATGGTTTAGTTGATTATAAGCATAATTGGCCATTAAATGGGGCAAAACAAATGCTCGATTATCGGTAGAAAAAGCAATAATCCCAACATTTTTTTCGGGCAAGAACGAGATATGAAAGCTAATTCCTGCTAACCCACCAAACCGAGTGAGAATCAACTCATTTTGATATTCGGCTATATCCCAGCCCAAACTATATCCAGTTCGTTTGTAGGTGAAATACTCTCTGTCTTGAACCGTAGTAGAAGTGTGTAAATCAGCCCAAGCGTTCTTTTTCATCAACTTTTCGTCTTCTCTTATATTCGCACTCAACCATTTAGAAAGGTCGTTTATCGTGGATATTAAACCACCAGAGGCATGCATTGTGATATCTTTCTTGTAAAAGCCAGTTTCAATTATTCCTTTTTCTTTTGTCGCAGTAACCGAGGGACGAATCGTTGAAAAATAAAAATCAGTCACATTAGCACTCGTATTGTTCATTTGTAA
>JBNMNV010000303.1:0-3812 GCA_051278125.1 Polaribacter sp.
CAAGGTGTTGCTGTTTTAGAAAAAGCTTTAGACGCAGCAAATGCCAATAAAAAAATGGCAGATAATAGTTTTAAGCAAGGATTTTTGCAGCGTGCAGACGTTTTAAATGTGGAGGTTCGAGTTACGGAAGTTAAAAATCAGTTACAAAGCGCTAAGAGCAATGTGCAAAACGCCTCTAATTATCTATCATTTTTAATGGATGATAAAAGCTATGTGGTGTATCAACCAAAAGATAGTTTAGCCTTATCTAATTTTAGTGTGGAAGAAAAAAACATTTCAGAAAACAGATCCGATATTAGAGCGATGCAACTTGCTACAAATGCCTATGAGGAAATGAATAAAGCTGATAAAATGGCTTTTTTACCACGTTTAAATGCTTTCGGAAGTTATGAAATGTATGACAACAATGCGTTTCAAGGAAATGCAAACGGTTATGTAGTTGGCGCACAATTAAGTTGGGATATTTTTCAAGGAGCCAAACGATTTGGCAAGGCTGAAAAAAGTAAAGCTGAATTCGAGAAATCTAAACTAGAATACAATCAGTATGTATCTAAAAGTAATTTAGAGTTGAACAAGGTAAAACGTCAATTGGTAGATGCAAAAAACAGACTAGAGTTAACAGGTTTAGCCGTGCAGCAATCTCAAGAATCTTTAAGAATTAGAAAAAATAGATTTAAAGAAGGGTTAGAAAAAACATCTGATTTATTAGTTTCAGAAACACAATTTGCTCAAAAACAATTAGAATACTACCAAACCATTTTCGAATATAACTTTACACAAACTTATTTAGAATTTTTAACCAAAGAATAGTAATAGTTGGCAGTATGCAGTCGCAGTATTCAGTCAAAAAAAATAATAAAACAAAAAAAATGAAAAAATACACATTTATTATAATCCTAATAACAGCCTCATTATTGCTTTCTAGTTGCGGTAGTGATGATAAAAAAACAGCAACAGATAATACGCCTGCTATAAACGTAAAAGTGAGTACAATTAAATTAAATAACAACAATCCGTTTTTATCAGTAAGTGGAAAAATACAAGCGGCAAATAGTGCTGAGGTAAGCACAAGAATGATGGGGTATGTGACTAAGGTCTATGTAAATGTTGGAGACAAAGTACAAAAAGGGCAGTTGTTAGTTGCTATTAATAATACCGATTTACAAGCTAAAAAAGCCCAAGTAGATGCAGGTATTACACAAGCGAAAGCCGCTTTTAAAAATGCAGATAAAAATTACAATCGTTTTAAAAATTTATTTGAAAGCAATAGTATTACTCAAAAAGAAATGGATGATATGACGGCTAGCTATCAAATGGCAAAAGCAGGTTTAGAGTCTGCAGATCAAATTAAAAATGAGATTAATGCGCAGTTTGCATATTCAAATATTAAAGCGCCATTTAGCGGAATC
This sequence comes from Polaribacter sp., assembly GCA_051278125.1. Classification (GTDB taxonomy): domain Bacteria; phylum Bacteroidota; class Bacteroidia; order Flavobacteriales; family Flavobacteriaceae; genus Polaribacter. The sequence continues at coordinate 1,410 of JBNMNV010000303.1, forward strand.
GTTACGGCAAAAAATATTGATACTGGTGATATGGCAAATCCAGGAATGCCTTTAATCAGCATAGAAGCTCCCAATGATTTTGAAGTAATTGCCATGGTTCCAGAAACAGAAATTTCTGAAATTATAAACGGAACAACGGTAACTGTTTTGGTGAAATCTCTGCAAAAATCGATAACAGGAAAAGTAACAGAGGTAAGCACTTCTGCGAAACATACAGGAGGACAATATTTGGTAAAAATTAAGTTAGAAAAAACAACGGCCAATATTTTATCAGGCATGTTTGCAACGGTTCAGTTCCCGGTGAAAAGAAAAGCAAATTCCTACTTGATTTTAATTCCGAAAGAAGCTATTGTTACCAAAGGTCAATTATCTGGAATTTACACAGTAAGTCAAAGTAATACAGCCCTCTTACGTTGGTTGCGTTTGGGAAGAACCTATGGAAACCAAGTAGAGGTTTTAGCTGGTTTTTCTGCGAATGAATCGTATATAATTTCAGCAAATGGGAAATTATTTAATGGAGCAAAGGTTTCAATTCAATAACTAAAATGTCGCGTTAAGGATAGAAGTGAAAATCCTTTTTTTGTCAGTTCGAGTGATCCCGATTTTTCTTCGGGATTGTATCGAGAACACATAAAAAGATTGAAACGGATAGCCTGTTAAAACGCCCAAAAAATATAAAAAAATGAAAGAAGGTTTAGCAGGAAAAATTGCAAAAGTCTTTATTGGCTCTAAATTAACAATACTTTTAATGATCGTTTTTATGGTGATTGGAGTGTATGCATCGTTCTTAATTCCTAGAGAAGAGGAGCCGCAAATAGACGTGCCTATTGCCGATATTTTTGTGGGATATCCAGGAGCAAGTCCTACGGAGGTAGAAAATAGAGTGGTAAAACCTTTAGAGAAATTAATTTCTAATATTAAAGGGGTAGAGTATGTATATTCTACTTCTATGAAGGAAAAAGCCATGGTGATTGTGCAGTTTTATGTGGGCGAAGATATTGAGCGCTCTTTCGTAAAACTATACAACGAAATTAACAAACACATGGATGAAATGCCGGCGGGTGTTACGTTTCCGTTGGTTAAAACTCGCGCTATTGATGATGTACCTATTTTAGGATTGACCTTGTGGAGTGAAAATTATGACGATTTTCAGCTTGCACAAATGGCGCAAGAATTGGAGAGCGAAATTAAGAAAGTAAATGATGTTTCTATTACGCATAAAATTGGTGGTAGAAACCGTCAATTAAGAGTGGTCTTGGACAAGAATAAATTGGCGGCAAGTGGCTTGGATTTCTTATCAGTTTCCGAAATGATCAAAGCAAACAATGCACAATTAAGCTCAGGTAGTTTTGATAAAAATGATACTGAATTTTTAGTAAATACGGGTAATTTTTTAGCTTCTGTAGAAGATGTAGAAAATTTAGTGGTTGGCGTGCAGCAGCAACAGCCTATTTATTTAAAACAAATAGCGGCGATTGTTGACGGACCAGAAATACCACAAAATTATGTGTCTTTAGGGTTTGGTCAGGCAAGTGAAAAAGCGAAAACATACAACTCAGAATATCCTGCAGTGACCATTTCTGTTGCGAAAAGAAAAGGGGCAGATGCCATGAAAATATCAGAAGTAATTATTGATAAAGTAAACCATTTGCGTACTACTTTAATTCCGGATGATGTGCACGTAGAAGTGACCAGAAATTATGGAGAAACCGCTTCTCATAAAGTATCTGAATTGTTATTACACCTTATAGGTTCTATCATTGCTGTAACTTTAGTGGTGATGTTAGCCATGGGTTGGCGTGGAGGCTTGGTGGTATTTTTATCCGTACCGATTACGTTTGCTTTGACTTTGTTAAGCTATTACATGCTAGATTATACCTTAAACAGAATTACCTTATTTGCCTTGGTTTTTGTAACGGGTATTGTGGTGGATGATTCTATTATTATTGCGGAGAATATGCACAGGCATTTTAAAATGAAACGCTTGCCATTTAAGCAAGCCGCTTTATATGCTATTAACGAAGTTGGGAATCCTACAATTTTAGCAACATTTACAGTAATTGCATCTGTGTTACCGATGGCTTTTGTATCTGGATTGATGGGGCCTTATATGGCGCCAATGCCAATTGGAGCATCTATTGCAATGATTTTATCATTATTTGTTGCTTTAACGATTACACCGTATTTAGGGTATATTTTCTTAAAAGAAAAAGATAAAAAAGGAGCTGAAGAAAAGGTTGAAAAGCCATTGGAAGAAACTTTTATCTACAGAATGTATAACAAGTTAGAAAGCCCTTTGTTAGAAAGTGCTAAAAAACGTTGGTTATTTTTAGGAGCCACATTCGTTGTATTAATGGCAACCATGGTATTATTTTTTACAAATTCTGTCGTGGTAAAAATGTT
>JBNMNV010000304.1:0-3786 GCA_051278125.1 Polaribacter sp.
ACTCAAATCATTAAATCATATCGAAATAACTTGCCAATAGTTGCCGTTACTGCTCATACAAGCAGTGAAATGAAGTTGAAAATAAAGAATGCTGGCTGTGATGACTATTGTTCAAAACCAATTAATAAAACGAACATACTCTCTATAGTTCAAAAATATATTAGGCAATAGAATGGATAAATTGATATTTAAATGATATAAAACAAAGCAAATGGCTATCACATTTTGTGTTAGTAATGGTGGGAAAAGTGTTTAATATCAAGGTTTGTAGCCCTTTAAACGGCGCAGTGGTTGAACAGAAAACTAGCACGCAATCTGCTACTTCTTATATAATTTTCCGTTAAAGCACATTAAAACACAGCACCTAAAATTAAGTAGACTAAGAGATCATGATGCAACATGAAAAAAGGAATAAGAATTTAGGGGTTAGCTACATTGATTGCTATGGCTTTAGATGCCGAAAATATAAGTATTTTTTCTATCCTAATAGTTGCGTCATTAACTTTTGTTGCATAAGAAAGTTTTCAATTAGTCATTCACGATATGGATGAAATTAAGAACCCTATAAAGAACATTCCAAGAGCCATTTATGCTACCATTATTTTAGCAATATTAAGTTATGTGATCATTTCATTAGATGCTTTGTTCGCTATTCCGACGGAAGAAATTATAAAGCATGTATATTCCTGAAATAGGTTGACTAAAAATTAAAATAAACCACCATCCTCAATTTAATATCAAAGTAAGGAAATTTTCCATTGATATCTGTGTTCTTCTTAAGTATTCTATAATATCTCTTTCATTTATTTGTAATACTTTGAATGTCTTTTTTGTTAACACACAATAAGTTACAAAATATTTATTACTTTTACAAGCGTTGTGCAACAAGCACACCTCACAAAATTAATTGCTTACTTATTACCTCCTTACGAAAATTCTAACGAATTTTCTTTGTCAGTAATTACTTACTAAATTTAGTACTTAAACACAGCAACTAATCCTGAAACACGTTCGTCAGAATTTGAATGAATGATAAAACATCGTAAAAATGGAAAAAGGAGATACAAAAAATTCTGAGAATAGAAACCTTGAGGTATTAAGCAAACTAAATTTATCATCCATCTTTGAAAATACAAATGACAGCGTATGTGCAATCAACACTGCCTATGAGATTCTGTTTGCCAATAAGGTTTTTATTGCTGCTTTTTATGCTAATTTCGGAATTAAACTTAAGTTAGGTACTAATCTTCTCTTGTCGCTACATGAACCCATTAGAGAATATTGGAAATCAAGGTATGACAGAGCATTAAAGAATGAGTCCTATTCTTTTATTGACCAAGTTAAAACAGAAAATGCATCCATATATATTGAAATGTTTATAAACCCAATAATAATTGATGAAAAAATAATTGGAGCATTGTTTTTTAGTAAGGATATTACGAAACGTAAGCTTGATGAGTTAGCTCTTAAAAATTCGCAAAATCTTTTACAAGCCAGCGTGGAAAGTCAAAAGGACACTATTCTTTTATCTATCAATAAAAACTATGAATACCTTTATTTCAATTCAGCACACAAAAATTCAATGAGGCATATTTATGATATAGAAATTAAAATAGGAATGAATATACTTGACTGTATAAGCTCTGAAACTGACAGGGCAACCGCTAAAGAAAATTATAACAGAGCATTATGGGGTGAATCTCATACAAATATTAGAATTTTTGGAGATAAAAAAATAGCTTATTACGAAAGTTTTTTTAATCCAATTAAAAATGACAAAAATGAGATTATTGGAGCAACTGCCTTAGCAAGAGACATAAGCGAAAGGAAAAAATCAGAATTAGCATTAATAGAAAGAGAACAAGAATTAAAAGAACTAAATGCCACTAAAGACAAAATTTTTTCAATTATTGCTCACGATTTACGCAGTCCCTTTAATAATATTCTAGGACTTTCAGAATTGTTAATTGAAAGTGTAAATGATTCGACATTTACTGAAAATGAAAAGTATTTAAAATTAATAAAAAATTCAGCCAATAACACGCTTATCCTGCTTGATAACTTATTAAACTGGGCAAAATCTCAAACAGGAAAAATTAGTTTCACCCCAGTAAAAATAATTTTTTCAAATATCATCCATGAAGTTTTAAAACTTGAAAAACCAATAGCAATTGCTAAAAACATCTCTCTAAATTATTTCACTGCAGACGAAATTGAAGTTTATGCAGATAAAAACATGTTGAAACTAATTCTAAGAAATCTAATTTCTAATGCAATCAAATTTACAAAACCTGGAGGAGAAATACGTGTCTTTACAATTTCAAAAAAAGATTGGGTTGAAATTACCATTTCTGATAATGGTCTTGGCATCAACGAAGAAATATGTAAAGAGCTTTTTAAGAAATCTTCAAATTCAAGCACAATAGGTACAGCGAACGAAAAAGGTTCTGGATTAGGTTTAATTCTTTGTAAAGAATTCGTTGAAAGACAAGGCGGACAAATTTGGGTAAAAAGTGAGTTAGGGAATGGTAGTGATTTTAAATTTACACTGCCTTTGAAGATTTCAAAATGAAAATAAATAAAAACTGCTTATACCATTTTACATATTCCATAGGGGTTTCAGTGGTATGTAAGCTGTCAATATCCGCAGATTTTCAGTGCGAATCACACGCAAATACACTAAGTAGCATGCAATTTACCGTTGGCAAAATTAAAAACCCTTTAGAGGTGTTTTTAAAAGAAGACCTAGCCACCCTGAATAAGATAGTAATTACTGGATATACAACAGACATCATAGATTATTTACGAGTAATTTACCCGTAAAATATCTCTCAGTATACAATCTAAATCTCCCTGTTTTTAATCGTTAGTGGTGCAAAACTTGAGGAAATAAGCTGCTTTTTTACAACTATAAAACCACTTCTTAAGCATAAAAATAAATGCACTTTTTTCTACTGATAATTTCTAGTCAACTGATTCGTGTTTTTAAATGAGGATTTTTTTTTATCTTTAACAAAAAAAAATGCTTGTAAAAGTCTACGGCTCTGCTGTTTTTGGAATTGAAGCCACTACAATTACTGTTGAAGTTAATATTGATAAAGGAATTGGCTACCATTTGGTAGGCTTACCAGACAAAGCTGTAAGCGAAAGTTCGTACCGAATTTCTGCAGCTTTAAATAATAACAACTACAAACTTCCTGGAAAAAAAATTATTATTAATATGGCACCTGCTGATATTAGAAAAGAAGGTGCGTCTTATGATTTAACCTTAGCTATGGGGATTCTTGCAGCTTCTGGTCAAATTCAATCAGAAAATATTAACCAGTATATTATGATGGGAGAACTTTCTTTAGACGGAAGTTTGCAACCTATAAGAGGCGTTTTACCCATGGCAATAAAGGCTCGTGAAGAAGGCTTTAAATATTTTATCTTACCCAAAGAAAATGCTAAAGAAGCTGCCATTGTAGATAATTTAACTGTTTTAGGGGTAGAAAATATTCTAGAAGTGATCAATCATTTTAATAGTGATACAAAAATTGAACCTACCGTTGTAGATACAAGAGCAGAGTTCTATAAAAATATCGACTTCCCAGAATTTGATTTTTCGGATGTAAAAGGACAAGAATCTATAAAACGTTGTATGGAAATTGCTGCTGCTGGCGGACATAATATTATTTTAATTGGTCCTCCAGGCTCTGGTAAAACCATGTTAGCAAAAAGATTGCCCAGTATTTTACCTCCAATGACTTTGCATGAGGCTTTAGAAACTACCAAAATTCATTCTGT
>JBNMNV010000305.1:0-3743 GCA_051278125.1 Polaribacter sp.
TACGACGAATGTTTTTTATGTATTTAGAGTTTTTCTCTGGTTGATTTTTAATAAACTTATCTAAAAAACCATAGGGAATAATTAAGTTATTACTCACCATGGTCGATAAAGCTAACGTAGAAACTACGACCATAGATATTACAGCAGAGAATCCTCCTAAAAAAACAAGCGTTGCTAAAAATGAATTTCCGTTTTCTAAAGGAAGTAATAAAGAGTAATATTCTGCATTTTGAGAAGTTCCGAAAGTAATTTTACCCGCCCAAGCTATAAAAATTACAAAAATATTGAAAAGCAATAAATACAATGGAAACAACCAGATTGCTTGCTTTAAATGCTTTTCTCTATTGTTTTCTAATACCGAAACTTGAAATTGACGTGGCAGTAAAAAAACTGACATAAAAGACAAGGCTGTTAAAAAAAACCAATTAAAACCATCTTCTATCCCATTCAGTGTCGTCAATTCTTTAAAATTTTCTGTGATTGAAATTTCATTGTAAATAGCTTCGGTGCCATCAAATAAATAATAGGTGATATAGACCCCAATTATTAAAAAGAAAACTAACTTTAAAATCGATTCAAACGCAACTGTGGCAATAATACCTTTATGTTGCTCGGATGCATCTGTATTTTGTGTTCCAAAAAAAGCTGCAAAAATAGCTAACAATAGTGCTACATAAAAAGTAGAATCATCAAGTATAGAAGTAGAGACATAACTAGTTTCATCAGACATAATTTCAAAAGTTTCAGAAACTGCTTTTAATTGTAAAGAGATATAAGGCAAGGTTCCAAAAAGGCAAATAACCGTTACTAGCGCCCCAAGAAATCGACTGTTTCCGTATCGCAAAGAAATAAAATCGGCTATCGATGAAATTTTATGTTGCTTCGATATTCTAATAATTTTCCGAAGTACAATAATCCACAAAGGAGCTGCAATAACAGGTCCCAAATAAATAGGCAAAAAATCTAACCCCGAATTAGCTGCAATACCAACACTACCATAATAGGTCCATGCAGAACAAAAAACAGCTAAAGATAAGGTATAGATATAAGGATTATTCACCCATTTACTTTGTCGTTTTTTTTCACTTAAAAAAGCAATATAAAACAAGACTGCTAAATAGATAATAATGATAATAATTAGCGCAAAATTATTCATAATGACGTTTTAATACGATATATGAAATAACGATAGAGATCAACCAAATAGAAAATATTGAAAAATAAAAAATAGGAAAACCAAAAACGGCTCCTTCAAAATTAAAAATAAGAATAAGGGGTATGTTAAAAATCAAAATCAACGCAAATGATAAGACAATTAACTTTTGCTCGTGTCTTTTTTTCATGAAAATATTTTAGATTTTAAAAATAATAAAAAAAATCAGCATTACGAATTGTAATGCTGATTTATAACTAATTAAACACTATATATTAAAATAGAAATTAAACTATTTTTCTAATGATCTGATGCTTCACCTGCTCCAGAAGGTATTCTTATACTTTCTACCATATCTTGAACATCTTGAGGTGGTGCTGCGGTTAACCTTGAAACTACAAGAGAAATTACGACATTTACACTCATTGCTATAGTACCAAAACCTTCTGGTGATGTACCAAACCACCAATCTTTACTTGTACCGCCACCAAACATGTCTAGTTTAAATTTCATCATGTAAAATAACATCAATACAATACCGACAACCATACCAGAAACAGCACCTTTACTATTCATACGCTTGTCAAAAATCCCTAAAATGATTGCAGGAAAAAATGAAGCTGCAGCCAAACCAAATGCTAATGCAACTACTGCAGCGACAAAACCTGGCGGATTAACACCAAAGTATCCTGCTATTAAAATAGCGACAAAGATTGCTATTCTTGCTGCTCTTAATTCTCCTTTATCTGAAATATCTGGCATCCATTGTTTTTTAATTAAATCATGAGAAACCGAAGTTGAAATTACTAGTAGTAACCCTGCTGCTGTAGACAAAGCTGCTGCAAGTCCACCTGCCGCAACTAATCCAATGACCCAATTAGGAAGGTTTGCAATCTCCGGATTTGCCAAGACCATAATATCTCTGTCTACATATAATTCGTTTTTTTCAGATGCACTTGCGTTTGAAATCAGACGCTCTCCATAGGTACCTCTCTCTTCGGTAAATACTGGTTTCTTGCCATCTAATGCATTTCCTGCAACATATTGAATTTTACCATCTCCATTTTTATCCGTCCAAGAAATTAGTCCTGTATCTTCCCAATTTTTGAACCATTGAGGAATTTCTGAATATTGTTTTTCACTAACGGTTTCAATTAAATTGGTTCTAGAAAACACAGAGATTGCTGGAGCCGTTGTATATAAAATAGCAATCAAGAATAATGCATATCCTGCAGATTTACGTGCATCTTTTACTTTCGGTACGGTAAAGAAACGCACAATAACATGCGGTAAACCAGCGGTTCCCGTCATTAACGCTAATGTAATCGCAAAAACATCCCAAGTACTTTTTGTTCCGCTTGTGTATTCATTAAAACCTAGCTGAGTATGCAGTGCATCTAATTTATCCAACAAAAAAATGCCTCCTTCAACTTTGCCTCCCATTCCGATTTGTGGAATGATATTTCCTGTCATTTGTAATGAAATGAAAAACGCAGGTACCATAAAAGCAAAAATTAAAACACAGTACTGCGCTACTTGTGTGTAGGTGATTCCTTTCATCCCTCCTAATAAGGAGAAGATTAAAACAACCGTCATACCAATAAGAACTCCTAAATTGATATCTACTTGTAAAAATTGAGAAAAGACAATCCCTACTCCTCTCATCTGACCTGCAACGTAGGTAAAAGAGACAATTAACGCACAGAATACTGCCACTGTTCTTGCGGTGTTCGAGTAATATCTATCCCCAATAAAATCTGGCACTGTAAACTTACCGAACTTCCGCAAATAAGGAGCTAAGAGTAAAGCCAAAAGAACATACCCACCGGTCCACCCCATAAGGTAAACGGATCCATCATAACCGGCAAAAGAGATGATACCTGCCATACTAATAAAAGAAGCTGCACTCATCCAATCGGCAGCAGTTGCCATACCATTTGCTAGTGGCGAAACCCCACCACCGGCAACATAAAATTCTTTTGTTGAGCCTGCTCTTGCCCAAATTGCAATTCCAAAATATAGGGCAAATGAAAGCCCTACTAATAACCATGTCCAAAATTGTACACTCATAATATTATATTTTTTTTAGTTTAGTTTAGTTTAGTTAATGTTTACTCGTCGAAACCGTATTTTTTATCTAATTTGTTCATTAATCTGATGTATACGATAATAAGAATTACAAATACATAAATTGATCCTTGTTGGGCAAACCAGAAACCCAGTTTAAAACCACCTAATCTAAATTCATTTAAAGCTTCTCTAAAAAGAATTCCGCAACCAAAAGATACTAAAAACCATATTGATAGTAAGATAACTAAATACTTAATGTTTTCTTTCCAATAAGCGGTTGCATGTTGTTGTTGTTTATTGTCCATAATTATTTGTTTTTATAGGTAAATCATTGCTTGAAGTCCAATGATATTGGTATTTACATCTCCAAACTTTTCGTTTTTATATTCTAAAGTTAATTTTGAATTATGCCCACTCATATATGCGTTAATCCCTAAAGCTAGCGTATTTCTTGAGTCATTTACAGCATCATAAGAATGATTTCCGTAGCTAACATAAGGTTGATATCTTGTTTTTAATA
>JBNMNV010000306.1:0-3727 GCA_051278125.1 Polaribacter sp.
GAAGGTACCAATGAACATCATAAAATTGAAGGCATTTTTAAAGCATTTGCCAAGGCGATGAAAATGGCTGTAAAAAGAGATGCAAATAAGATGTTTTTGCCATCAACAAAAGGAATGCTTTAAGAAGTGTTGAATTGTAAATTTTTAGTTTTGAGTGAATTTTACTTAAAACTAAACACTAAAAATTAAAAACTAATTATGAGAATCATAATTATAGATTACGGAGCTGGAAATATTAAAAGCATTCAGTTTGCTTTTAAGCGCTTGGGCGTTACTGCTATTTTATCCAATAATATTGATGAAATAAAAGTGGCTGATAAAGTGATTTTCCCTGGAGTTGGTGAAGCAAGTTCCGCCATGAAAATGTTGCAAGAAAGCGGGTTAGATAAAGTGATTCCTACTTTAACACAACCTGTTTTAGGTATTTGTTTGGGAATGCAGCTAATGTGCAATTCTTCTGAAGAAGGAAAAACAAAGGGATTAGGGGTTTTTAATGTGGATGTAAAGAAGTTTTCTAAAGCAGTAAAAGTTCCGCAAATGGGTTGGAATGTTATCTATGATTTAAAATCAGATTTATTTATCGGAATTAAAGAGAAAGAATTTATGTATTTGGTACATAGTTTTTATGCTGAAAGCTGTGATGAAGCTATTGCAACCACTGATTATGAAATTGAATATGCATCAGCATTACAAAAAGATAATTTTTATGGAGTTCAGTTTCATCCAGAGAAAAGTGGGGTAGAAGGAGAAAAAATTTTGAGGAATTTTATCAATTTATAAACACAATGTCAGTTCGAGTGATTTTTGAAAAATGAAAAAATTGCATCGAGATGTGACAACAACTAAATAAAAAGACCTTGAAATAAGTTCAGGGTTGATTAACAAGTTAATCAATGAGAATCATACCAGCCATAGACATAATCGAAGGAAAATGTGTTCGTTTAACAAAAGGAGATTACAGCACAAAAAAAATATATAATGAAAATCCGTTAGAAGTTGCAAAAGAATTTGAAGCAGCAGGAATCGAGTATTTGCATGTTGTAGATTTAGATGGCGCAAAAGCGAGTCAGATTATCAACTATAAAGTTCTAGAGCAAATAGCATCAAAAACAACTTTAAAAATCGATTTTGGCGGAGGATTAAAATCGGATAAGGATTTAGAAATTGCGTTTAATTCGGGCGCACATCAGATTACTGGAGGAAGTATTGCTGTGAAAAATAGTGAAATTTTTGAAAGTTGGATTGAAAAATATGGTTTTCAAAAAATAATTTTGGGAGCTGATTTTTATCCTGATGCTCTTGGAGGAAAAATTGCAACTAATGGCTGGCAACAAGAGAGTTCTTTAGAATTAATACCATTTATTGCTAATTATCACCAAAAAGCAATTCAATTTGTAATTTGCACTGATATTTCTAAAGATGGTATGTTACAAGGACCAAGTTTTGATATCTATAGCAATATTTTATCTGAAGTTAAACCCCTTAAATTAATTGCTTCTGGTGGCATATCAACTTTTGATGAATTGCCGAAATTAGCAGAAATGGGCTGTGAAGGTGTCATTATCGGAAAGGCTATTTATGAGAATAAAATCAGCTTGAAACAGTTAGAAGAGTATATACTAAATAATTAAATGTCAGTTCGAGTAATTTCGATGAAAAATCGAAATTACTCGAACTGACAAAAGTGAAAAGCTATAAAAATGTTAACAAAAAGAATTATACCGTGTTTAGATATTAAAAACGGTAGAACGGTAAAAGGTGTCAATTTTGTAAATTTAATTGATGCTGGAGACCCTGTCGTTTTAGCCAAACAATATGCAGATTTAGGAGCAGATGAGTTGGTTTTTTTAGATATTTCTGCAACTTTAGAAGGTAGGAAAACCATGATAGAAATGGTACATCAAATTGCGGAACAAGTAAATATTCCGTTTACTGTTGGTGGTGGAATTTCTTCTGTAGAAAATGTAAATGAGTTGTTAAAATGGGGCGCAGATAAAGTTTCTATCAATTCTTCTGCCGTAAAAAGACCTGAATTGGTAAATGAATTGGCCAATAAATTTGGGAGTCAATGTGTTGTTGTTGCTATTGATGCAAAACAAATTGACGGAGAATGGTTTGTGCATTTAGCAGGAGGAACAATTCCTACTAAACTGAATTTATTCGATTGGGCAAAAGAAGTTGAAAGAAGAGGAGCCGGAGAAATTTTATTCACTTCTATGAATCATGACGGAACTAAAGCAGGCTTTGCGAATGAAGCGTTAGCAAAATTATCTTCAGAATTAAATATACCAATTATTGCTTCGGGTGGAGCAGGAACAGTGCAGCATTTTGTAGATACATTTACCCTAGGAAAAGCGGATGCAGCTTTGGCAGCTAGTGTTTTTCACTTTGGAGAAATTCCGATTATGGAATTAAAACAAGAATTAAAGAATAATAATATTCCGGTAAGAATTTAATTTCAAATTCTACAATGAAAGATTTAGAAATTATACAATTCGAAGATAAATATCAAAAAAAGTTTAAAAATATCAATCTACATTGGTTAAATAAATTTGAATTGTATGAAAAAGCTGATGATAAATTATTAGATAATCCTGATTTATTTATACAAAATGGAGCAACCATATTATTAGCAACAGTAAATAATAATATAGTAGGTACTATATGTTTAAACCCGATAAACAAAACTTCGTATGAAATTTTAAAATTTGCAGTTATTGATGGTTATAAAGGTTTAGGAATAGGAAAAAAGTTAATGCAAATTTGTATTGATTTATGCAAGCAAAAAGGAGTGGAAAGAATTATTTTAGAGTCTAGTAGTAAATTACAAAATGCTTTGAATCTTTATGAGAAATTTGGCTTTAAACATATAGAAATTAAAGACACTCATTTTGTAACTGCAGATATAAAAATGGAATTAAAATTAAGATAATGACAATAGATTTCAATAAAAATAACGACGGATTAGTGCCTGCAATCATTCAAGATGCAACAACAAAAAATGTTTTAATGTTGGGGTATATGAATGAAGAAGCTTTTAAGAAAACACAAGAAACAAAGTTGGTTACGTTCTTTTCTAGAACTAAAAAACGTTTATGGACCAAAGGAGAAGAAAGTGGAAATGTGCTGAATTTAGTGGATATTAAATTAGACTGCGATAATGATACTTTGTTAATTCAAGTAAATCCTACTGGGCCAACATGCCATAAAGGTTCTGATACTTGTTGGAATGAAGAAAATAATTCAAACTTCGGATTCTTTTCTACTTTAGAAAATGTAATTACAGAGAGAGTCGCGAATAAAGACACGAAGAAATCTTATGTTGCCAGTTTGTTTGATAAAGGAATTAATAAAATTGCTCAAAAAGTAGGCGAGGAGGCTGTAGAAACGGTTATTGAAGCTATGGATACTAATGATGAATTATTTTTATACGAATCTGCGGATTTGATGTTTCACTATTTAATGTTATTGCAAGCTAAAGGGTTTACTTTAAAAGATATTGAATTAGAATTGATGAAAAGACAGAAGTGAAATTAACACTTAACCAAATCTAACGTGACCAAATATAAATCTTTTTTGGTCATTTTTGCTTTTAACCAAGCAAAGAAACTCATCATAAAAATATCTTCTTTTTCTCTTCCAACCCAAATAAATGAGTTTTCAACTTTTTCATAAAATTCAATATTGGTAATTATTTCGGGGTTTTTATAGTAGATTTCTACTAATT
>JBNMNV010000307.1:0-3716 GCA_051278125.1 Polaribacter sp.
TGATTTTTCTAAATTCGTTTGATCAAAAATTGCTCCTTTTAAATTGCAGTTGTCAAAAACACCGTTTGTCAAGTTAGTTTCTGTAAAATCGATTTCCTCTAAATTACAATTTTTAAACTTTGTATTCGGAAGTTTTAATTGATAAAAAGAGGAAAAATTTAATTGACAATCAATAAAATTTATCTGTAATAAAAACTGATTTACCTCATTGAACTTTACTCCTATCATTTTACAATTGATAAAACTTACATCCTTAAAAGCGGTATCTTTTACAATAGCATTGCTAAAATTACAATGGATAAACTCACATTCTACAAACTGAATATTTGAAGCATGCACATTCTCAAAATTACAATTTGAAAATGTACAATTATCATATTCGCCTTTTTTGATTTTTATTTTGGTAAAATCAATTCTTGAATATTCTTCACTATCAAAAAAATCTTCCATATTTTTTTATCATGTTAAATTTAACCATCAAAATTGTTTCATGATCAAAATTCAACTTGGAGTTCTATACCATCAATTTTACAGCGCTTTTAAGCTCAAATCCAAATTATAAACTGAATGTGTTAAGGCGCCTGATGAAATAAAATCCACACCACATTCTGCATATTTTCTGATCGTTTTTTCGTTAATTCCGCCAGAAGATTCTGTTAAACAACGATCTCCAATTAATTGAACTGCTTTTTTAGTATCTTCATAATTAAAGTTGTCAATTAAAATTCTATACACACCTTCGTTAGAAAGGATTTCTTTGATTTCTGTTAAACTTCTCGCTTCCACGATTATTTTGATAGCTAACTTTTTATCAGCCAAATATTTTTTTGTTTTTGTAATTGCTGCCGTAATTCCACCAGCAAAATCGATGTGATTGTCCTTAATCATCACCATGTCGTAAAGGGCAAATCTATGATTCTCCCCTCCTCCTATTTTTACAGCCCATTTTTCTAGTGCTCTAATTCCTGGCGTTGTTTTTCTAGTATCTAAAACTTTTGTTTTGGTTCCTTTTAGTAAATCAGCAAAAAAAGCTGTTTTTGTAGCAATTGCGCTCATTCTTTGCATGGCATTTAAAACCAAGCGTTCTGCCATTAAAATAGATTGAGATTTGCCAGAAACATGAAAAACAACATCGCCAAATTTTACATTTTCGCCATCCTTTATAAAAGTTTCCACTTCTAACTCTTTATCAACATAGTTAAAAACTTGCTTTGCAAATTCAACACCAGCGATAATTCCTTCATCTTTTACCAGCAATTTTGCCTTGCCTTTCGCATCCGCAGGAATGCAAGAAAGTGAGGTATGGTCTCCATCTCCAACATCTTCACGAATTGCATTTTTTATAATTAACTCTAATTCCTTTTCAAATTGCGCTGTTGATATCATATTTCCTTGAATTCTGATGTAAAAATAACAATGATTTTGAACTTTATGGAAGTTCTATTGAATTTATGTTTTAAAACTGATAAATTTGTGGTGGTAATGATTAAAAACTTCTCGATACAATTCCGCAAAAAGCGAAATCACTCGAAGTAATACCCTCGAAAATTATGAAAATTAAATTGATAGCAATTGGTAAAACTGATCATAAAAACTTAATTCCTTTGATTGATGAATATCAAAATCGTTTAAAACATTATGTAAAGTTTGAGTTAGAGGTTATTCCTGATCTTAAAAATGTAAAGAATTTAAGTGAAGCCCAGCAAAAAGAAAAAGAAGGGGAATTGATTTTATCGAAATTACAAAATACAGACGAATTAATTTTACTGGATGACAAAGGAAAACATTATACTTCCGTAGAATTTTCTAAATATTTACAAAAAAAAATGAATTCTGGATTAAAACAATTGGTATTAGTTATCGGCGGACCTTATGGTTTTTCTGATGCTGTTTATAAAAAATCTCATGGAAAAATATCACTCTCTAAAATGACGTTTTCACATCAAATGATTCGTTTATTTATTGTGGAGCAATTGTACAGAGGCTTTACGATTTTAAAGAATGAGCCTTATCATCATGAATAAAAATCAGTTATTCTTGTTTAACTTTATAAACTCTTGAGGAGAATATGTTGTTATTTTTTTAAAAGCAATAAAGAAAGGATTATAAGACGCAAATCCTGTTTTATAGGCTAAAGATTCAAACGTTTCTGTATTTAAAAAACCCTCTTTTATGAGTGCTTTGGCATCTTGTATTCTACTATTCATTCTATATTCTGAAAAAGAAATTTTAGAATGATATTTAAATAGATAAACGATATGACTTGCAGGAACTCCCAATTTTTCTGCAATATCACTTTGAGAAATTTTTGGATTTCGAAAAATTAATTTTGCTGTACTCAATTGATCTACTTCATGAATATAATTTTTAATGTTTGCTCTAATTTTCTCTTGTAACCTCTCATCTTGAGTAGTTTTTTTAGAACTTGTTTCTAATATCCAATTATCATCTGGGGTGGCTACTATTTCTTTATTTTCAGATACTATTTCATTATATTTTAATAAAGTACTATTCAATATCGGAAGTCCAAATAATATTTCTGGAGATATTAAGATTTTAAAAAAAATAAACAACCAAAACACCAACGAAAAAATAGCCATCGTTTTTCCGGAAACACTAGTACCATCTCTAAATTCTTGAAATAAAGAAATTAAAAGCATAATACCAGAAAGTATATTGATGATATAAAAAAATATAGTCCAATTTTTAATTAAACTAAAGTGGTCCTTATTTAAAAGCAAAGTTGTTCTGAACCATATTTTTGTTCTCAACAAATTAAAAGCTATTACTAAATAAAACATTATAAATAGCAGTACAAAAAAGAAATTCGTGAAACGTCCAAAATAAAATATAATACTATCATCTAAAGCTTCGATTGCATTGATAAGATAAAAAAATACGATGATAATTAAATGTTTTAAATCTTTAAGATCATAAGATTTTACCTGAATTGTTAAGTATTTATAGTATAAATAAAAACAAGGAACCAGAATTAAATAGAATATTGAATTTTCATCTGTAACCGGTTTAATGACTGATTGTAAACCTAAGTGATAACTACCATGAATAAAAAACCTAAAAAAAACAATACTAATAATTAAAACTAAAAAAAAATTACAAAAAGGATTAGATCTATAAGACCTTAATAATAATGCAAGGGTTACAAAACCAATAATCGCAGTGAACAAAAATAAAAATGATTCTAACAAAACTATTATGGGGATTTAGAAAGTGAAAGATAATATTTCTTTTTAAATATTATTTACTGATTCGTTAAAACTCTTACTGATTTACTGAAAACATTTACATATCAAGGGTTTACATAGGCTGATGTATTAATTAATATTTATATTCGTATCACTAATTGGAATCATTAAAACATTTCCAATTATAATCCTACAAACTTGCCAGTACAATTTTAATAAAAGATTTATTATTTTCAATTCTATTCGGGGGAATATTATAAGAGTATATTTTTAAATCTAATTAAAATTAAAGCTGGTAAGTTTCTTCAAACACTTTTTTCTTCAAACACTTATTAAAAATAATAACTTTTTTTTAGTAACAATTTTCAGGAGCGCTTCTAGACTACTTTTTACATTTGTAGTTTAATTTTGTAGCGTAAAATAATGCTTACAATTACTTGGGTTATTGCTCCAATTCTACTTAAAATAATAGATGTAAACCATGGTCTATTGCTATTTTTTAAAGATAGA
>JBNMNV010000308.1:0-3706 GCA_051278125.1 Polaribacter sp.
ATTGGATTTTTTGTCATGAAATTAAGAGTGTATAAAAAAATTCCTTGGCTCTATGTAAAATTAATGAACCTTTCTCAGCCTTTTAACAAATCCGTTCTAATGTTTAAATCTAAATAATGATGAAGCAGCACATAATAAACAGTATTGATGAAGCATCAAAAGTAATCGGAAAAACTTGGCCTTTATACACATTTGTAGCTTCGAACCCTTTATCAGGTTATGAAAACTCATCGTTTTCTGAAGCTGTAAATTCGGCAGAAAAAAACTTTAACGCCAATGCTTTTCCATCCGCAGCGTTATATCAACAAGCCTATAAGAAAGGTGATATCGATACAAATATTTTAACAGATTTATTAAAAGAAAACAAACTAACTGAATCACCTGAATTCTATTTAAATCTTTTAGATTCAAAAAAGAAAACACAAATTTTAAATGAAAATCACGCTGTAGATGTCGTCATGGTAAAGTGGTTGTCTTCTTTTATGGATGAAGGTTTGGCCGAATGGGAAATGCCTTATAAAACGGAAGGTTTTTACACAGCGTGGAGACTTCTAGTAGTATACGATTCTGAATCCACAGGAAAAACCGCATTAAAAGATATTCCAAAAACAAGTATTGCAACCTTAGAAGAAATTTTAAAAGATTATACAGAAAGTGATTATACGGCCATTTTTACGCATCATTTGGCTGCACTTCCAGGTTGGACGGGCTATATAAATCATAGAACACAATCAGGCTCAGATTGGCAAAAAGAATACCCAATTGAAGCGATGGATTATTTAGCGGCTAGACTTTGGACTGCTAAAAAATTAAATTCGCCAATTTTACCTTCAAAAGTAGCAGAAAATAAAGACGCACTTGTATTTAAAATTCAACATACCTTTTTAAAAGCCTGGGAACAAAGCTGGCAAAATCAATTGGTAAAGACATTAGAAAATGAATCGATTGCGACAACTGCCGCAGAAAATGCAGTTCCTGATGCCCAACTCGTATTTTGTATTGACACGCGTTCTGAATTGATTCGAAGACACATAGAATCTAAAGGGAACTATGAAACTTTTGGGTATGCCGGTTTTTTCGGAATTACGATGGATTATGAGAGTTTAAACGACGGAATTACACGTAAATCATGTCCGCCAATTGTAAATTCTGCCTATAAAGTTTCAGAAATAGCACAAACAAATAAGGAAGGAAACCTCAAAAACTATCAAAATAAAAATAGTGTCTCAATCTTTAAGGAATACTTTACAAAACGAATGAAAAATATGATTCCTTCTGCTTTTGGGTATGTCGAGGGTTCTGGTCTTTTCTATGGAATTTCATTAGTCGCAAAAACTTTAATGCCTCGAAAAATGTATCAATTAGAGGATAAAAAAGCTTCTAAAGTGGAAGGAATATGTCAGCCTGACATCAACAAAAGCATCATGGAAAATTCTGAAGATGTAGGTATTCCATTAGCAGAAAAAGTAGCGATTGTGAAATCTGCTTTCGATTTAATGGGCTGGAAACAATTTGCGCCATTAGTCATTTTTGCCGGTCATGGAAGTCATTCGGCTAACAATCCTTTTAGTTCTAGCTTAGATTGTGGCGCCTGTGCTGCAAGTCCTGGAAGACATAATGCAAGAATGCTCGCCAAATTAGCAAATTTACCAGAAGTTAGGCAAGCGCTAAAAGAAACGCATCAGATCAACATTCCTGAAAACACCTTATTTTTAGGTGCCGAGCATAACACGACGACAGATGCTATCATCCTTTTCGATGCTGAGGCTTCAGATATTCATCGACCTTTGATTCATAATTTAAAGGCCAGTTTAATTCAGGCTCAAAAAACGGCTACAGAAGATCGATTAGGGAATAAAGGAAATAGTGTTTCATCCGCAGAAAAAAAAGCAAATAATTGGGGAGAAACAAGACCAGAATGGGGATTGGCAAAAAACGCAGGTTTTATTGTTGGACCGAGAAATTTAACCAAAAACACAAATTTAGACAGCCGTTGTTTTTTGCATTCTTATGAATGGGAATTAGACACGGAAGGCAAAGCTTTAGAGGGGATTATGCAAGGACCTATGACCGTAACACAATGGATTAACAACCATTATTACTTCTCAACGGTAGATAATAATGTGTATGGAGGTGGTTCTAAAATAACACATAATATTACGGGAAAATTTGGAGTTGTTCAAGGAAATGGCGGAGATCTTAAAATGGGTTTACCCTTACAATCTTTATTCGGATCTGATGAGGTGATGTATCATCAACCCTTGCGATTATCGGTGATGATTCAAGCGCCTTTGACTAGAGTTTCTGATATTATCGCCAGAAACGAAGGCATGAAAAGATTGTTAGATAATAAATGGATTTACTTAATGGTGATGGATCCTACTAGTAAAAATGAGATTTTTAATTATAAAAAATCGATTCAATGGGAATCGAATTCGATATAACTTTTGAAACTTTTAAAACCAGTAACCTTTGTTGCCGGTTTTTTTATTTCAAATAGTCGCCCCGATTTAAATATTTAACATGAATTTAAATCTCAATTTTAATCTCAATTTTGTACTTTTGTTTTTATAATGAAAAAAATATTCCATAAAATAGCATCTTTATTAATGGCATTCGTAGTGTTACTCTCTACCATGTCATTTACTGTTGATATGCATTACTGTGGAGATACGTTAGTAGAAACCGCCGTTTTTCATAAAGCTACAGGTTGCGGAATGGAAATGCAAAAACCTTCGAGCAAAGATTGTGAAATCATCAAAAAGAATTGTTGCAAGGACGAGCAATTAGTGCTTAACGGTCAAGAGGAGCTTCAACTAAAAGTCCATACAATTTCTTTTGATGAGCAACTTTTTATAGCGTCGTTTATTTTTTCTTATCAACAGCTTTTTAAAGGCTTTGATAAAAATATCTCTTTTTATAAAAACTACAAAGTACCACTCGTCATTAGGCAACTCTACAAACTAGACGAGACGTATTTAATTTGATTTAAAACAATAGACTGTAATATCCTTTAACCACTGTGTTATTTGGATACATTTCTGCACGCGATATTTTCGTGCGCTACTAATGTCTAACTATTTTAATAATCAAATCTAATGCTCAATAAAAGCATCAAATTTCTAATAGAAAATAAACTTGTATCGGTTTTATTACTCGTACTTTTTGTAGGCTGGGGTACTGTAAATGCTCCTTTTAATTGGGGTATTCCCTTTTTACCAAGTAACCCTGTTGCTGTAGACGCCATTCCAGATATTGGCGAAAATCAGCAAATTGTTTTCACAAAATGGGAGGGTCGCTCACCACAAGATATTGAAGATCAAATTACTTATCCTTTAACCACTTCTCTATTAGGTATTCCAGGAGTTAAAACTATTCGTAGCTCTTCTATGTTTGGTTTTTCAAGTATCTACATCATTTTTGAAGAAAATATAGAGTTTTATTGGAGCAGAAGTAGAATTTTAGAAAAACTAAATTCATTACCAAGCAATTTATTACCAGAAGGAGTAAATCCTGCTTTGGGTCCAGATGCCACAGGTTTAGGTCAAATTTTTTGGTACACGCTAGAAGGTCGTGACGAAAAAGGAAATGTTACTGGTGGTTGGGATTTACAAGAATTACGAAGTATTCAAGATTACTATGTAAAATACGGATTATCATCTGCGAGTGGTGTTTCTGAAGTTGCCTCTATTGGTGGTTATGTTCA
>JBNMNV010000309.1:0-3696 GCA_051278125.1 Polaribacter sp.
CAATATTTTGGCATTTCGTAGATTTATTATGGATTTATCTATTTTTCTTTTTCTATTTTATTAGATGATGAAAAATGTTTAATTTTGACAAACTTATAAGACTTAATTAAAAATTATTTATGGAAGCAAATAT
Organism: Polaribacter sp.; assembly: GCA_051278125.1. GTDB lineage: Bacteria > Bacteroidota > Bacteroidia > Flavobacteriales > Flavobacteriaceae > Polaribacter. Next base: position 134 of record JBNMNV010000309.1, read on the forward strand.
TGCTATACCTTCAGACGGAAAGAATACTTGGAATGGTGGAGGGGTAAGACCGTTTAATGCCAGTTATGGTAAAATGATGATGTGGTTTTTTATCCTATCGGATGCATTAACTTTCTCGGCTTTTCTAGCTGCCTATGGTTTAACTCGTTTTAAGTTTATTGATTCATGGCCAATTGCGGATGAAGTGTTTACACATATTCCTTTTATACATGGGGTGTATCCTATGTATTATGTTGCTTTTATGACGTTTGTACTAATATTTTCTTCTGTTACGATGGTTTTGGCAGTAGATGCGGGTCATCAAATGAAAAAGAATAAAGTGGCTTGGTATATGTTTGCTACTATTATTGGAGGCTTAATCTTTGTGGGTTCTCAAGCTTGGGAATGGAACACTTTTATTAATGGTTCATACGGAGCTGTAAAAACTACAGAAGGTAAAGTGTTGCAATTTATTAGAGATGGTGAACAAATAGCGTTATCAGACTTTGTAGTTGGAGATAGAATGGATGTTAGAGAACAACATACTAGAAAAAACGGTCTTTGGTTTGAAAGTAGCGCGGAAACAGTACCAGAATATTCTGTGGCTCAAGTGTTAGCTTCTTATAAAGCAGATCAATCAATTAAAATTAGGAGCGAACAGATTAATCTAGAAGAAAAACAGAAAATTATATTCTCTAGAGAAAAAGGTCTAGCTGAATTATCGAAGGGTAAAATGGTTGTCGAGGGCGCTAATTTAAAAGTAAATGAATACGGAAATACTATTTTTGCAGATTTCTTTTTCTTTATTACAGGTTTTCACGGTTTTCACGTTGTATCGGGTATCGCTATCAACATTATTATTTTCTTTAATGTACTTCTCGGAACTTATGAGAAAAGAGGACATTATGAAATGGTAGAAAAAGTAGGTTTATATTGGCACTTTGTAGATTTAGTTTGGGTATTTGTATTTACTTTTTTCTATTTAGTTTAATTTGTAAAATTGTTTTAAAAAAATGGCACACGCACAATCTCATACAAAAAAAATCTGGAATGTATTTTGGATTTTATCAGCAATAACAATTGTAGAAGTAGCTCTAGGTATTATAAAGCCTGATATATTGCATCTTACTAATTTTTTAGGAACAAGTCCATTAAACTGGATATTTATTGTCTTAACTTTAGCAAAAGCATACGGAATAACATGGGCATTTATGCATATGGATGAGGAAAAGAAATGGTTCCGCCGAGCTGTAGTTTGGACGTCGGTCTTTTTGATCTGTTATCTTGTAACTTTACTTTTAATAGAAGGAGGCTATTTATATGAAACATTATCACCACTCGTTAAATGGTAATTAAAAAATAAAAAGGTGGTTTTAACCACCTTTTTTTATATACTTAAATTTTATTTGCACACTAAATTAAGTTTTGATTCATGAAGTTATTTACAAAAAAGAGAGTCGTATTATTTTTGCTTTTTATATTTCCTTTGATTTGTTTTCTAATTTTATCTACCGGAGAGAACAACTTTAAAAAATTGCCTATTGTTACAGAAAATATTATTGATATTTCTGAAATTGATGCAAGTAATTCAGCAGAATTAAAAGATCATGTCTCTATTGTTTGTTTTCTAGGGGAAGATGTAAATACCAATAAAACAGGACTTTTAAATTTGAATGAAAAAATTTATAAAAAATTTTTAGATTATAAAAATTTTCAAATTTTAGCAATCTATCCCACGGGATCTCAAAGACAAGTTGAACAACTGAAACAAGAGATAGGAGCTTTTACAGATATGCAGAAATGGGTTTTTGTTGCTAGTTCTCCGGAGGAGATTGAAGCCTTTTACCAGGCTTTTTCGGTAAACGAATCTCTTGTAAATTTATCATCGACAAAAGCATTTTTAGTAGATAAAGCTGTAAACTTGAGAGGAAGATTAAATGATGAAGATATTAAAGATGGTAAATTATACGGGTACAATATGAATTCTGTTTCTGAACTGAACAGTAAATTACAAGATGACGTAAAGGTGCTGTTTTACGAATATTATGCCGCTTTTAAAGTAAGAAATAAGAACAAGGCAGATAGAAAAGAAGTAGGTTCATGAAAAAAAAGAATTCTTATATAGGCATTTCATTTATTATACTACTATTTGGTATTTATACAGTTCCAAAAGTGATTGATCGTTTTAAAGATTCAAGTCTCACGAAATTTGATAAAGTTCCTGCTTTTGAATTTACAAATCAAGAGGGAAAAACAATAACCAATAAAACTTACGAGGGTAAAGTATTTGTAGTAGAATTTTTCTTTTCTACTTGTCCATCCATTTGTCCAATCATGAATCAAAAAATGCTTACTATTCAGGACGCTTTTTTTGGAAACCCAGAATTCGGAATTGCATCCATTTCTATTACTCCAGAAATCGATACTCCAGAAGTTTTGCAGCAATATGCTAAAAATATGGGAATCACTCATAAAAATTGGCATTTATTAACAGGGAAATCTAAAGACATTGTGTATGATTTGTCGAATAAAGGATTTAAGTTATATGTGGGTAAAGGAGAGGATGATCATGGAGGTTTTGAACATTCAGGCCTGTTTGCTTTGGTAGATAAAAATGGATATATACGTTCTAGAAAAGATGAGTTTGACAATCCGATCATGTATTATAGAGCTTTAGAGGAGCAAACTTTTCCAGATCAGATTAAAGAATTAAAAGAGGATATTAAATTATTATTAAATGAATAAGTTAGCACAAGAAAAAAAATATAAAAAGATAATTACTGCGTTATCTATTATTATTCCTATTGCAGTAGCCATATTATTTGGGGTTAATTTAAGAGAATTGGGTTTTAATGTAGAACCTCTTACCTTTTTACCTCCAATTTATGCCTCTATAAATGGTTTAACTGCCGTAGTATTAATTGCTGCCGTAGTGGCCATAAAGAATGGTAATAAAAAGTTACATGAACAATTAAACACGTTCGCAATTATTTGTTCTCTTGCTTTTTTATTGATGTACATCGCTTACCACATGACTTCAGATTCTACCAAGTTTGGTGGAGAAGGCGCAATAAAATATATTTATTATTTTATTTTGATTACGCATATTATTTTATCGATCATAGTGATTCCTTTAGTGCTATTAACTTATATGAAAGCCAAATTAGGTGACTTTGAGGCACATAAAAAAATAGCTAAAAAAACTTTTCCAATTTGGTTGTATGTTGCAATAACGGGTGTTGTTGTGTATTTAATGATTTCTCCTTATTATGTATAAAAAAATATTTTTGAATGTTTTCTTTTTGATGATTTTTTCAGGGATATCATCATATGCACAATGTGCCATGTGTAAGGCAGTGGTAGAAAACGGCGATGTTGATATGGCAGAAGGTGTTAATAACGGGATTTCTTATTTAATGGTTTTTCCTTATTTGTTGGTTGGAATTTTATTTTTTACTTTATACAGGTATAGAAAAAGCCAAAATAAAAATTAACATTTCTATAAGAGTAAATTCATGTAACATAATTTACTTTCAGTCGTCTTATTATCATAATTTAGAAGTTTTTCTTCCTGGTTATGTATA
>JBNMNV010000310.1:0-3670 GCA_051278125.1 Polaribacter sp.
AATTACTACGATTCAGAAATTGGAAAAGATGCTGTTTTTCTATTGGAAAAATTGGGATATGAAGTTAAAAATATAGCGCACTATGAAAGTGGAAGAAGTCATATTTCTAAAGGATTTTTAAAAGAAGCAAAAGCAATTTGCAACAACAATATTGCTGTTTTCAAAGATATAATTACTGATGAAGCTCCACTTGTAGGAATTGAACCATCAGCAATTTTGACTTTTAGAGATGAATATATCAGATTAGCAGATGATAAAACATCCGCAGAAAATATAGCAAAAAACACCTTTACTTTCGAAGAATTTTTAGCCAAAGAAATCGAAAAAGAGCATATTGATATTTCTCTTTTTACATCAGCAAAGAAAGATATTAAAATTCATGGGCATTGTCATCAAAAAGCACTTTCTGGCACACATTCTAGTTTTCAAGTATTGAATATTCCCAAGAATTATTCTGTAACCATTATAAATTCAGGGTGTTGCGGAATGGCTGGTTCCTTCGGATATGAAAAAGAACATTATGATGTAAGTATGCAAGTTGGTGAAGACACCTTATTTCCTAAAGTAAGAAATTACAATGCTGATACAGAAATAGCAGCAGCAGGAACAAGTTGCAGACATCAAATTTTTGATGGTACAAAACGTATCGCTAAACACCCGATTACAATATTAAAAGAAGCGTTGAAATACTAAAGAATAGGCAGCACCAATTTTTTCAATCTTTAAATTATATTGTATTTTAATTGATTGTTTTTGTACATTTAAACTCTAATTATTCGTGCCTTGCCAAAACAATCAAAAGTAACAGCTATGTTTGCCCTAATCATTGCAGGGGAAGCCGTTTTTTTATTGCCTTTTATTTTGATGCGTGTTTTTAAACCTGTAATTAGAGAAGCTTTTTTGATTTCTGATGCTCAAATTGGTGAAGCACAGGCTTTATACGGAATTACAGCTGTACTATCGTATTTCTTTGGTGGATTTATTGCAGATAAATGGGAAGCTCGAAAACTGCTTTCAATATCTTTAGTGTTAACAGGAATTGGTGGCTTTTGGATGACGATGATTCCGTCGATATTTGGATTAAAATTACTATATGCTTTTTGGGGAGTTTCTACCATTTTATTCTTTTGGGCTTCTTTAATTAAAGCCACGAGACAATGGGGAAACAAAAACAATCAAGGATTATCTTTTGGTTTATTAGATGGTGGCAGAGGCTTTTTTGCTGCCACAATAGGGCTGTCTGGAGCAGCAATTTTAACCTTCTTTTTCCCCGATAAAGGAGTTGAAATTACTTTTGAAAATAAAGTTGAAACTTTGCAATACATTATCGGTAGCATTACTTTTATTGTGTTTTTGGTTGCTTTATTGGTTTGGAAAGTCTTACCAAAGCAAGACCTAAAAGTGGAAACTGAAAAGGAATTTCAGTTTAACTTTAAAGAGGCATTTTCATTAATGAAACAATCTAAAGTAATCTTTCATTCGCTGATTATTTTTTGTGCCTATTGTTCTTATAAATTAACAGGAGTTTATGGAACTTATGCCAAAGATGTTTGGAACTTCAGTTTAGAAGAAGCTACTTATTTTGCTGTTTTTATTCAGTATTTACGACCTTTAGCAGCCATTTCTATAGGTTGGATTGCTGATCGATTTGTTCCATCAAAATTGCTGCTACCAAGTTTTTGTATTTTGATTTTTGCATCACTTATTTTAGGTTTTGGTAATTTTCAAAATGATTTAATTTTCATTTCTTTTACAACTTTTATTTTTATGGCATTTGGCACCTATTCTTTAAGAGGTTTGTATTTTGCAATTATAGAAGAAACAAAAACTCCCATTCAATTAACAGGAACTTTAGTCGGAATTATTTCTGTAGTTGGCTTTACACCAGACATCTTTATGTCTTTATTTAACGGTTATATGTTGGGCAAAAATCCGACAATTATAGAATATCAAAATTTATTTACACTATTTACAATTATACCTATAGTTGGCTTATTAGCCGCGTTAGGTTTTAGAAAAAGTATATCAAAATTATGAGTAAAAAAAACAAGTATGTAGCGGATGAAAATCGTTACGAAAAAATGAAGTACAGAAGAACTGGAAATAGTGGTTTATTATTGCCAGAGCTTTCCTTGGGTTTATGGCACAACTTTGGAGATCATGACAATTTCAAAAATGCTAGAAATTTATTGAAATGTGCATTTGACAATGGAATTACCCATTTTGATTTAGCCAATAATTATGGCCCACCTCCTGGATCCGCAGAAAAAAACTTTGGAAAAATCCTGAAAAAAGATTTCAAAAATTACAGGGATGAGTTAATTATTTCATCAAAAGCTGGCTATGGAATGTGGCCTGGACCTTATGGAGATTTGGGTTCTAAAAAGTTTTTAGTGGCAAGTTTAGATCAAAGTTTGCAAAGAATGGGCTTAGATTATGTAGATATTTTTTATCATCATAGACCCGATTATGATACACCTTTAGAAGAAACGATGGGTACTTTAGATTTAATGGTAAAACAAGGAAAAGCATTGTATGTTGGTATCTCTAATTATCAACCGGAAAGAGCCGCAGCCGCTTTTAAAATTTTAAATGATTTAGGAACACCTTGTTTAATTCATCAACCCAATTATAATTTATTTAATCGATGGATTGAAGATGGATTATTAGATTTATTAGGTAATTCTCAAGTTGGTGCAATTTGTTTTTCTCCTTTGGCGCAGGGAATGTTAACCGATAAATATATCCATGGCTTACCCAAGGATTCAAGAGCTGTAAAGGATAGCCCGTTTTTAAACACGGATCAAGTTTTAGAAATGCTTCCAAAAATTAAAGCGCTGAATGAAATTGCTAAAAACAGAAATCAAAGTTTAGCTCAAATGGCCATTTCTTGGATTTTAAAAGATGATAGAATTACCTCTGTTTTAATTGGGGCTAGTAAAACTAGTCAGATTTTAGATAGTGTTAAAGCGATTGAAAACACTGTTTTTTCTTCTGATGAGTTGCACGCAATTAACAATATTTAAAACCTCAAAAGATAAACCCTTGTATTTAATTGTTTTACAATTTTTTTAAGACTTTTTTATAAATTAATAATTACCTTAGTTTGAATATTAATATTTAAACTAAATAAAATGAATCAAAAGAAAATAATTATTAAGTATGCAGTATTCATAACTTTAATGATTGGTGGTTTCTTTCTACTCTCGACATTCTTTGGTTTGGAAGAAAATCCATATCTAAGATTTTTAAATTTATTATTTGTACTTGTTGGTATTCGTGAAGTGATAAAAAGAAACATCACAATTCATAAAGAAACTAACTATCTTGTAAATTTAGGGTTAGGTATACAGACATCAGCACTGGCAGTAATTTTTTCAATTATTGGGGTTATTGTGTATATAGAACTAATCAACCCTAGTTTTTTACTAGTCATGAATAACTCCTTCTTAATTGGAGGTGATTTATCGCTAGCAGAAATATTTATCACACTTTTAATAGAAGGAATGGCTTCTTCATTTATTGGGTCTTTTATCGTCATGCAGTTTTACAAAAACCATGATAAGATTGTCCCAGCTGCATAAAAAAATACATTATTTTGATTTTATAGAAAGTGGTCGTCTAAAAGTAATTTTTAAACGATTTTCTTTTTTTGTATTTTTAGTTTTTT
>JBNMNV010000311.1:0-3667 GCA_051278125.1 Polaribacter sp.
TGATGCCTTTGGATTGACAATCTTTAATTAGTTTTTTAACAATCGGCAATACTTTTAAGTCTACTGGGGTGTCAGGAAATGAATTCCAACCATTGCGATAGTGATTCGCTAGACTTTCTGAAATTGGGAATAAGTTACTTTTTATAAATCCTTTTAATTGCTCCTTTTCGGAGGGGAATAAATGTTTAAATAATGTACCTGGCGCATAATCAATTAAAGAATAATTTTTTGTGAATGGATTAAATAAATCAGTAAGTGCATCTTTATTATTATAAACTTGAGCTGGAAAGTCTATAAATTTTGTTTTTGACCAAGGGATAAAACGAGGAGGGTCATTCTGCCATCTTTTATATCTGATAGAATCAAGTTTTGTTCTTGCAGTGGATAGGGCTGATTTGAAAGAATGTGTTTCTAAAACGATTAATTCAGGATTTAGATAGTCCCAAGAATTTGAGAAAAACCACGAAAGTGGCTCTATACCAGCACCTGGAAATCCAAAAAATTGAGATGATTTTTCAGTTATAGAGTCTAAAATAATTGGGTTCATTGCATAAGATTGTGAGTTTCCAGAAAATATAATTTTTGCTGTATTCACTGAATCTCTTTTTACCAATGAACGCCACATGAGTTCAGGTTTTAAACTAACCTCAATAGGATCGTCGAATACACCGCTCATATTACACAAAAAAAGTATAAATACTAAAGTAAATAACCCGAGAGCTATATCATGTAAAAACAGTTTAAATTCAGTTTTATTCATCTGGTCTAAAACTCTTCATAAATAAATTGTTCTTGCTTGTTTTTAGTATCTTTAGAAATTATAGTGCCTGTTCTTCCACTGTGAAAACCAAAAAATATGATACTTAGGGAGAGGGCTAGGCTAATAGTCCACCTCTTTAATCCATGGTCAGTATAAAAAGAATTAATTTGCTCTTTATGATATTCTTGATAATACTCAACACTAAAAACAATAAGTATAAATAGTAGTCCAAACATGATCTCAGATTTATTCAAACCTATCTGAATTTGATTCGTAAGCTCTTCTTTATTCCACATTGAGAATTCCCAACGCGACAAACCTGAAAATATAGCTTTGGCTTGATCTAAATTTTTACTTCTAAAAAAAATGAGCGATAGACCGACGGCCGTATGAGCCAAAATACGTGTTGTAGAAATCAATAGTAAATTTCCTGTTTCTAAAGCTTTATCAATAACTGGGTCATAAATTAAAATTAAGAGACCATTTATTATACCCCAAAGGAGAAAATTCCAGCCAGAGCCGTGCCAAAGACCAGCCAAACCGAAAACAATAAGAACATTTATAACTTTCCTAAATTTTGTTTTCGGAAGTTTGAGTTGAAAATACACATAATCACGAAACCATTTATGAATTGTGATATGCCAACGTTGATAAAGTGTTTTAATATTTTTTGCTAATAAAGGGCGCGTAAAGTTTTCACTTAGCTTGAACCCTAATAAGCGAGCACTACCAATTGCGATATCGCAATAACCAGAGAAGTCACAGTACAACTGAATAACAAAAAAGACAACAACCAATATGGTGGTTAAACCGGTCAACTGTTCAGGGTTTGCATAGCCTTCATTGACATAAAAAGCCAACCTATTTGCAATTACAATTTTTTTAAAAGCACCCCATAAAATCCGTAAAATTGCTTTTTTTGCTGCTTGAACTTCAAAAGAGTGAATTTTTTCAAATTGTGGAATTAAATCTTTAGCACGTTCAATTGGTCCTGCTAACAACTGAGGAAAAAAGGCGATATAGGTAAAGAAAACGAAGGGGTCTTTGGTGGATGTTATTTCTTTTCTATAAATATCAATAGTGTAACTCATTGTCTGGAACGTATAAAAACTAATACCAACAGGGAGTACCCAGTTAAGATATAAAAGATCACGATTTACGCCTATAGAATTTAGGGCTAATTGAGCAGATTCAATAAAAAAATTATGATATTTAAAGATCGATAAAAATCCTAGATTTACAAAAACACTCAGAAATAAAAGCCCTTTTCGTTTCCTGATACTTTTTGAGGTATCTAATTTTAGTCCTATAATGTAGTCTAGAATAGAACTGAAAATAATGATTCCAAGAAATCTCCAATCCCAACTAGCATAAAAAAGATAGCTTACTATTAATAAGCTAATGTTTCTTAACCTGAGGCGGTCTGGTCGGTTTAAGATCGTCCAGTATATTAGAAAATATCCGCTAAAGGCAAGCCAAAAAAATAAATTTACAAAACCCATTTAATTTTTTGTGGTAAATGTATAGTATATGTCTTCAACAATTAGTAGTTTTATCTAAATTATTAAAACATTGATTAGATTTTTTTTTATCTTATTTTTTATACTTTTTTTTGGCCCTCTTTCTTGGGTGCTTCCAGAAATATATTTAACAATCCTTGTTTTAGGCACTGGATTTCCTCATTTATTATTAGGAGTTAAAAATTCTCAAAGAGGCCTTTCCTCTTCTTTTCGTGTGTATTGGAAAAAAGTTATTCTAATGATACTTATTCCAATGAGTTTGATTTTAGGACTTAAATTTGGGGCTTTAGGGTTGGTTTTCTACTTTGCTTTGCATCATGCTATTTCCGAAACGTATTCATACAAATCATTCTTTGAAAAAAACATCTTCTTCAATTTTATGTATTTTTCAATTGTTTTAAGCTCATTTTTAATTGCTTGCAGAGGCGATTTTACTGCGTATGATTCTTTGATTTTAGTTTGTTATTTTGTGTTTTTTATGTCATTATTATCGTTACTATTTATTTCCAAAAAACACTTTTATAAATTGGAGTCAATCAAAGGTTTGTTAGTTTCTCATCCATGGCTAGTTTTAGCACCTGTTTTATGTTTATTGACGATTTTCAAACCGATTAGTTGGATGGTATTAATTTTATACCATTTTGCGTTTTGGGGAATGCTACCGCTTTTTCGAAGCGACATATTTAAAGGAAACAAAGAGCGTCTGAGTGTGTTTTGGAAAGACGCTATTATATGGAATGGTTTAGGATTATTTGGAATTGGACTGATCGTGTTTTTGAGTTCACAATTTGTCGATTTTAGGCTGTTTCAAATGATTGTCTTATTGTTTTATATTGTAACATATTGGCATATTAGTATATCTTTTATTATATCAGGATCTAATCCTGAATTTATAAAACGGATATTCTTAAATAAAGGAAACTAAAGTACCTATTTACAAGAATTCTCTTAAAAACTAAGGTTTATACTCTATCTTTTAAATCAGCTATATCTAAGCCTTTTAAATACGTTAAACTTCCATTTTTACCAACGGGAAAACACAGCGTATTTCCTAAAATAGGAGTTGCGTGCGCATTCTCACTTTTTTCACTTTATTATTACTAAATTTTTATATGGATTAACTTCTTTTACAAAACAGATACCAAAACCCATAAGTTTTGCTTTGAAATGAAACTATTTTGAGCCAATAAAATAATAAAGTTTACTTAAACGCCATAATTTAACGCTAACGTTTTTGAATATTTATAAATGATGCCTAACTTGCAATCTTGAAATAAAATTCCTGATTCCAATTTGAAAAAATACAGTAGACAAATTTATATAGTATTCATGCTTGTTGTGTGTACTTTCATTCTTATAGCGAACATAGCAGCATCTAAAGGCAGTG
>JBNMNV010000312.1:0-3648 GCA_051278125.1 Polaribacter sp.
CCATATTTAAAATACTTGCTAAATTTGTTTCCCATAACTAAGTTTTTTACGAACGTTTCGAAAGAATTTTATCATTTGTTGGCTGTTTGTTGTCATGAAACACAACGAGTTTATATCATAGAAATTATGTTTAAAAATACGCTTACTTTCCAACTTATAATTTATAGTAAACTAGAAAAGATGAAAAATAAAATTTAGAACAAAAAAAAACACTATAAATTAGATTCTTATCAAAACTTAATAGCATATCTAAAAAAGCAAAACCATTCAAGAAATTGCGTTAAAAGGATTTATATCATATAACATTGGTTAATTTTTTAAATGTTTTATGACTGTGGATTAGGTAGTTAAGAGCTTTATAAACTGTTGCCACCGGATATTAATTTTTAAGAGAAAAAACCTTTTTTCACGATTTATAAATTAAAAGAAAGATTACATGTAGACTACTATAATTTGAAATAACTGGTATTAAAAAGACTAACCACAAACAACTTTAACAATGTCTACCAAAGAAATTATACCAATTCTGTTTTGAAATTACTGTAAAATAAAATGATGATTTTTTTCTTTATAGAAAAAAAATAAAGCATAGCATTCGTTACGGTTTCTTGTTATATTGAAATAGAAAGGAAAAAAGGGCGTTTTATTGCGGTCACTTCAATGCAGAATTGGTATTGTCCGCACTTTCCACTGCATATGCTCCCCAAAGTTCTTATAAAAATATAGAATTATAGTTTTTTAGGCTGCAGTTGGAAAAAGAAAAGTTGTGACTCTTCTAACAGCAATTAGCAACTAAAAACTTGGTAGCTATTGGAAATTCTTTCTTCACAAGAAAAATCGTTACAAGACATCCCTCCTAGTTGTAAAAAAGGCAAATTAATTGTGCTTTTAACGTTTAACAGCATTGGTCTACACCAGAATTATAAAGAAATTATAAAACGTAAATTACATAAATATACCTAATAAAAAACAATTCCAAAAAGGAACTAATTCTAATTTTAGCATCACATATAAACCATATTTTTCACCTTATGAAATTGAATTCATCAACCAATCAAATAACGCTTGCCTATCGGCGCAGCGCAGCATCGGTAATTAGTATTTCGTTATGCATTCAAATGGGCATTTTCTTCCTCAGTTAAAAGTCTTGAATGTATTAAAAAACGAAGTCCTAAAGGAATTTCTAACGAAAAACTTGCGCCACGACCTTTTGTAACATCTACGGTTAAATGCGTATGTTTCCAATATTCAAATTGATCTTGATTCATATAGAAATTTACCCCATTTAAGTTCCCTAATAGAATATCGCTTTCATCTAAATACATATCATCTTTTTCAAGTAACATGGGTGCAGAACCATCGCAACAACCACCACTTTGATGAAATATTAATTCACCATGTTTTGCTATTAGTTGCTTTAAAATTTTCTCTGCTTCTTTGGTTATTGCTACTCTTTTCATATTTTAAAGGTATTAAAAAGGCTGAATTTAAAATAATTCAGCCTTCACATTATTCATTAATTTCTACTAAAAGAACCCTAATTTATTTTTATCATAAGAGATTAACATATTTTTAGTTTGACGATAATAATTAAGCATCATTACATGATTTTCTCTTCCAAATCCAGATTTTTTATAGCCTCCAAATGGCGCATGTGCTGGATAAGCGTGGTAACAATTTACCCAAACACGACCTGCTTTTATGGCTCTTGGTATTTGATATAATTGATGAGCATCTCGTGTCCAAACTCCGGCTCCAAGTCCATAAAGTGTATCGTTTGCAATTGCTATAGCTTCCTCTTCATCTTTAAATTTGGTTACGCAGGCAACAGGACCAAAAATTTCTTCTTGGAAGACTCTCATTTTATTATGACCTTCTAAAATAGTAGGCTGAATGTAAAAACCGTTTGCTAAATCTCCATCTAATTTTTTTACTGCTCCGCCAGTTAATACTTTTGCACCTTCCTCTATACCTATTTTAAGGTAAGATTGTATTTTTTCGTACTGGTCGTTAGAGGCTTGCGCGCCAACCATTGTGTTGACATCGTATGGATTATCTTGCACAATAGCGTTTGTACGCTCAATAACGCGTTCCATAAAAGCATCGTAAATATCTTCTTGAACTAAAATTCTTGAAGGACATGTACAGACCTCACCTTGATTAAAGGCAAATAACACCGCACCTTCAATAGCTTTATCTAAATAAGCATCGTCTGCATCCATAACAGAATTAAAGAACACATTTGGAGATTTTCCACCTAACTCCATCGTTACAGGATTAAGGTTTTTAGATGCATACTGCATAATTAATTGTCCAGTTGTCGTTTCTCCGGTAAAAGCAACTTTATCTACTTTTGAACTTGATGCTAATGGTTTTCCTGCTTCTGGACCAAAACCATGAACAATATTAATAACTCCTGGAGGAAATACATCTGCAATTTTTTCCATTAATAAGGTCGCCGAAGATGGTGTTTGTTCTGCTGGTTTTAAGACCACACAGTTCCCTGTAACAATAGCTGGGGGTAATTTCCAAGACAGCATTAATAATGGAAAATTCCATGGAATAATTTGTCCAACAACCCCCAATGGTTCTTTAATATTCATGGATAATGTATGTTGATCTAACTCTGTGGCACCTCCTTCTTCTGAACGGATACACGCTGCAAAATAGCGCCAGTGGTCTACACATAAAGGAATATCTGCATTTAATGTTTCGCGAATTGGCTTTCCATTATCGCAAGTTTCAACGAGCGCAAACTCCTCTAAATTAGCTTCAATAATATCCGCAACTTTATATAATAAATTAGAGCGTTCTGTGGCAGATGTGTTTCCCCAACTTTCTTTAGCGGCATTGGCTGCATCTAGAGCCAATTCTACATCTTCTTTTTGAGATCGTGGATATTTAGCAATGAAACTATTATCTATAGGTGATGTATTTTCAAAATATTGACCACCTATAGGTTCTACAAATTTCCCGTTAATAAAATTGGAATATTTCTCTTTAAATTTTGGTTTAGAATAACTCATAAATGATGTAATTAAATTAGTGATTTGTTATTTTTTTAATCTTAAAAATAAATTATTTTTATTTTTGTTAAAGTTATTTTATCATATTCGAATTATCTTGAACATATTTATTGTATTTTTGAACATATCTCTTATTTTAATATGTATGTTCTAAAATTTTGTAACAGTGAGTATAAATTCCATCTTAAAGCAACATCTAAACAAAAGAAATCTGACCACTTTAGTGGAAAATAGAACGACGTATAATGCTGATTATGCTGAGCTGAATATATATGAAACCCATGATTTTGCTGAAAAAGTAGCGCTGACATTTGACTTTCCTGTTATAGCAACCATGCTTACCGGAAAGAAAGTTATGCATATTGATGGTTTTAAAGCTTTTGATTTTTTTCCTGGAGAATCGGTTGTCATGCCAAAAAACAAGGAGATGGTTATCGATTTTCCTTTAGCGACAAAAAAAAGTCCAACACAATGCTTAGCGCTTGGTATTGAGGGATTTAAAATTGACGAAGTTGTTGAGAAATTTAATCAAAATGTTGCTATTGAAAACGAAAACAACAATTGGAATTTAGATAAAACAGCATCACATTTAATAAATAATACAGAAATTAATTATTTAATT
>JBNMNV010000313.1:0-3637 GCA_051278125.1 Polaribacter sp.
TTAAAGCAGGGTACCGTGTTCTTTCCGTAACTGAATAATATTCATGACTTACATTATCGGCTCCTTGATTTTTTTGACCAGAAGTAATTTCTACGGGTTTGGTCATGTAGTTTTTTGCAATAGCCTCAACCTCTCTTGGAAAGGTTGCTGAAAATAACAAAGTTTGTTTTGTTTCTGGAGTTGCTTCTAAAACTTTATCAAGTTCTTCTTTAAACCCCATGTTTAACATTTCATCGGCTTCATCTAAAACTAACCATTGAACGTTTCCTAATTTTAAAGCTCTTCTTTTAATTAAATCTACAGTTCTTCCTGGAGTTCCAACCACAATTTGAGAACCTCTTTTTAAAGATCTTATTTGATCTTCCATACTAGAACCACCATAAACTGTGGTGACTTTTACATCTGGTAAATATTTGCAAAAATCTTTAATATTGTTACCAATCTGCACAGCTAATTCTCTTGTAGGTGATAATATAATAGCCTGTACATTATTACTATTCGTATCTAAAAGTTGCAGTATGGGCAAACTAAAGGCAGCAGTTTTACCTGTACCAGTTTGAGCAAATGCTTTTAAATCGTCTGTAGATGAAATAATTTGTGGAATTGCTTTTTCTTGAATAACGGTAGGTTTTTCGTAACCTAAATCCGTCAATGCTTTGTTGATAGGTTCTTTTAAACCTAACTCTAAAAATGTTGACATTACTGTGTTTTTTTTGGATTCACAGAACGCCCATCTGTAAACCCGTTTATAATTCGGACTGACTTTACATGAGTTTGTACTCATTTTTAAAGCCGTGCAAAGGTACAATTAATTTTACAATTAATGAACTTTAAATGAATTAGTTAGTTTTTGTTCAATTCGTCAAGAAAAGGAGTTAAATTATAGGATGAAATTGAAGCAAATCCGTTTACTACATTTCCTTTTTTATCAATTAAAATAGAACGAGGCATTTTACTTGTTAAGAAGTTGTGTGCATCACTTTTCTCATCAAGATAAAATTGATTTTTAATATCTAAATTTTGAATTCTATCATTTTTATCCCCATCAATTTTGATATCAATAAATTTAATATTAGGATATCTATCAGAAAGATATTTAAATCGAGAAGCGAGATAGCTTTCAGATACAAAATTTGGGCTCCAGAAAAATAATAAAGTACTTTGATCTTTAATGATTTTTGAAATCGAATGATCCGCATTTGTATAATCCGTAATCTTAAAATCTGGTAAATTTTTATTTAAAACAACAGCTTTCGTATCCTGTACTAAGTTTTTAACAAGCTTTTTGTCCTTATCATTTGTTGATAATTTAAAAAAGCTATTAAAAGCTTCATAATTAACGTTACAGCTAGATTTATTGAAGAAATGACCTATAACTGTTTGTCTTAAAAAGGCATTTTTAGTGTTTTCTGAAGTTATTTTATGATCAATAGTTTTCAATAAATCTAAAGTAAATTTAGAAGAGTATTCACTTTTCATCGGAGCATGACCCAAAGCGTAGGTCTCATTATATAAATAATTTCTAATATATTGAGAGAATGGAGGGTAATACATTAAAGTATCTTTATTAATTTGTATGTTATTTCTGTAATCGTAAAAAGAAGCATCCAGCTTTGGGAAATTACCATTTTCAGAATATTTGGCATACATCATAGGATATTTTTCTAGTCTTGAAAACGTCGGAAAGGTTAATGAAATTTTAAGAATTTCTTGAAAACCCTTTGTTTCATCTGGGTGATTTAAAACATATTTTTTATGAGTTTCTAATTTTACGACTAATAAAGAATCCACTTTACTTTTAAATACAGCAGGTTCTAATCTATTGAATTGATAAAAGATTGTTCTTTCTTTTTCATTTTCTAAAAAACAATCTACCAAAATATTATTTCTTTCAGCTCCTTTCCCCGCAAAAACCAAAGATTCATCAAAATCCCAAGTGTTAAGTCGTATCATTAAACTATCTTCTGGCTCTAAATATATATGTTGATTTTCATTTCCATGGATAAAATAATAGACTCCTTCATTCGCATTTTTAATTTTACCAATAAATTTATCTTTAGAATCTAGCGGAAAGGTATCAATAACCTTATCCATAGAATACAGAACAACGTGTTTAGTATTTGGATTAATGATTTTACCTCCAAAATATGTAACGGTGTCTTTACTAACTGTATTACAGCTAATTAATGCTAATAAAAAAAGAACTCCTGAAAAAGTAATTATTTTTTTTGTCATACAAATTGGGATATATAAACCTTTTACAAATCTAGTTATTCAATGTTCTAGCAGTTGTTAATACGCTGTTAAAAATAAACCCACCAACTAGCGTATTTGATGCTATTTTTAAGAAATGTGTGCAAAATCTGACTCATTAAGAAAAATCAATTTACTACTTTTGCACAAATTTAAAATAATATTATGTTATCAGTTTCTAATTTATCAGTACAATTTGGCAAACGTATTTTATTTGATGAAGTAAATACCAAATTTCAACAAGGAAATTGTTATGGAATTATTGGAGCAAATGGGGCAGGAAAATCGACTTTTTTGAAAATTATTTCAGGAAAGATGGATCCGACCTCTGGGCAAGTTCATTTAGATAAAGGAAAAAGAATGTCTGTGCTCTCTCAAGACCATAACGAATTTGATGTTTTACCTGTTTTAGAGACTGTCGTAATGGGGAATAAAGAGTTGTTTTCTATCAAAAAAGAAATTGATGCTTTGTATGCTGATTATACGGATGCAAATGCAGAAAAAATAGGAGAGCTTCAAATTGTTTTTGAAGAGATGGATGGTTGGAATGCAGATTCTAATGCCGCTGCAATGCTCTCTAATCTAGGTATTAAGGAAGATTTTCATTATACCTTAATGAAAGATTTAGATGGTAAACAAAAGGTACGTGTTTTAATTGCACAAGCACTTTTTGGAAACCCTGATGTTTTAATCATGGATGAGCCTACCAATGATTTAGATTTTGAAACAATTAATTGGTTAGAAAATTTCTTGGCAAATTTTGATAATACGGTAATTGTAGTATCACATGACAGACACTTTTTAGATTCAGTTTGTACGCACATTTCTGATATTGATTACAGTAAAATAAATCATTATTCTGGTAATTATACTTTTTGGTATGAATCTAGTCAATTAGCATCAAAACAAAGAGCACAGCAGAATAAAAAAGCAGAAGATAAAAAGAAAGAACTAGAAGATTTTATTCGTCGTTTTTCGGCAAACGTTGCCAAATCTAAACAAGCAACTTCTCGTAAAAAAATGATTGAAAAGTTAAATGTTGAAGATATTAAACCTTCTAGTAGACGTTATCCTGCCATTATTTTTGATCGTGATAGAGAGGCAGGAGATCAGATTTTGAATATAGAAGGTTTGAGTAAAGAATTAGAAGGAGAAAAATTATTTCAAGATATTCATATCAATTTAAATAAAGGAGATAAAATTGCGGTAATTTCTAGAGATTCAAGGGCTGTAAATGCATTTTATCAAATTATAACTGATAATGAAAAAGCAGATTCCGGCAAATTTTCTTGGGGAGTTACCACAACTCAATCGTATTTGCCTCTAGATAATTCATCTTATTTTAAAGATGGAAATTTAAATTTAGTAGATTGGTTAAGACAGT
>JBNMNV010000314.1:0-3635 GCA_051278125.1 Polaribacter sp.
ATCTTAAAAACATATATTATGAATTTTATTTTAGAAGGTGGACCGCTATTTATGGTTCCGTTATTAATCTTATTAATTGTTATTGTTATTTTATTTGTAAAAGGCTTAAAAGACAATTCAGAAAAAACATACAAACTCATAAACGCATTAGCATTATTTTCTTTTGTGTTTGGCGTTTTAGGTTTTGTAATCGGACTTTTAGGCGCTTTAGAAGCAATTTCTGCAAATAACGGAAATATGTCGGCTTCAATTTTAGCTGGCGGATTTAAAGTTGGTTTGCTCGCTCCTACTTTTGGAATGGTAATTTTTCTAACTGGGAAATTATTTACAGTTATTTTAACTTGGATGAAAAAATAACTACAAATCCCTAGTTTCCTGCATAATAAAAGCATCTTTATACTGTAAAGCAATGGTGCCTTTCTGTAACTATTTGAGAATTTCCATACAATTCTCAAGGAAATTTACATCCTAATTTTTCAAAAATTAAAATATTTTAACAACAATTAAACTTATACTTATGAGAATGCCTTTATCAGATTTTTTAGCTAACGGAGATTTAAAATTTGTCATTATTTTATTCCTCTTTTTATCCATCGCTATTTATCATTTTATCAAAAAAATCACTAACAAAGAACAACAAGAACGCCTTAATTTAAAAATGAATAAACTGGTAACTTGGTCTTTATTTATGAGCGTTTTTTCCTTAATGCTTGGTCTTTTACATAGCTTTTATTTTATTTCTAAAGTAAATGGAATAGCTAATAATCTTCTTTTTGGCGGTTTAGCAAATGTGATCATTACACCAACCTTAGGCATTGTAATTGCCATGATTATAAAACTATTGTCAACACCTATTTCATTAAAAAAATAAGATATGAAAAAGAAATTATTCTTAGTATACATCATTACTTCATTAAGCATTAGTGCTCAAACCAATGGAGATTCCTTGAGAAGAAAAGGAGACTTAGAAGGTGCCATTAAAGCCTATAAAAAATCCTTAAAAACTGCTACTGATGTTTATAAAAACAATTACAACATTGCCTGTATCTATGCAATTATGTTCAATAAAGACAGTGCTTTTCAGTATTTAAAGATAGCTTTAAAAAACAATAAATCACTTTGGGCTCTAGCAGATAATGATTTATACTCTTTAACAAATGATAAACGCTGGGAAACTATAGAAAATCAACAATTAGAAAAATATCAAACAGAAAAAGGAAAAATACAAAAACCTGAATTTGCGAAACAATTATTACGATTGATCATGAAAGACCAATCTTTAGATTATCAATTAGACATGGCAAAAGACTATTTTTTTAAAACTGGAAAAGCACCTCATTGGTATTATCCTATTGCCCAAATGAAACAGGAAATAACGGAAGGGAATTTCAAGAAAATGGAAGCACTTATTCAAGAAAATGGTTGGCCAACCTACACTAATGTTGGTAAATTGGCAGCAGACAGTCCTTTATTAGTAATCAATCATCATCCAAAAGAGGCCGTACGAATAAAATACCTTCAACAAATAAAAGAGACTTGTTTAGAAAATGAAGGCAGCTGTTTTGAGTACGCAAAAATTCAGGATAGAATATTAGTGAATACAGAAAAATCTCAATTATTTGGCATGCAGCTTACTTATAACAAAGATAGAAATCGTATTCCTTTTCCTATTTTAAAGCCAGAATTTGTAGATAAAAGAAGATCCGAAATTGGCTTAGAACCCCTTAAAAAATATCTAAAAAGAAAAATAAACTATGAGTTTACTGTAAAACAAGAAAAATAGCTCAGATTACCCTATAAACAAGTTTTTAAAATAGCTGTTTCATTCATTTGAAATAGCTATTTTTGATGATTATGAAACAAAAAAAAGTCTTTTTACTTTTAAATGGAGAGCCTCCAACAATGCTTCCAGATGTATCAAACTATGATATTATTTGTGCAACGGATGGCGCTTATCATCATTTAGAAGAAAACAACATTATACCAAATTTAGTTTGTGGCGATTTAGATTCATCACAAGAAATACCTAAAAATATTGAGGTGATCCATACACCAAATCAGGATTTTACTGATTTTGACAAAACGCTACAAATCTTATTCGGTAAAGGTTTTACAGAAATTGATGTTTTTGGCGCAAGCGGAAAAGAGCAAGATCATTTTTTAGGAAACTTGCATACAGCAATTCAATTTAAAGGAAAATTACAGCTTACTTTTTTTGATAATTACAGTCGTTATTTTTTAGCTGATAAAAGCACTGAAATTTCAGATTGTAAAGACAAAATTGTTTCATTAATTCCGTTTCCAAAGGCAACAAACATTACTACTAAAGGATTACAATATTCTTTAAAAAATGAAGATTTAATTTTTGGTGAAAGAATTGGCACCCGAAATAAAGCGACAAAAAACCAAATAAACATCACTTTTGAAAGTGGAGAAATCTTCATTTTCATCCATCATAAAAAACATAAAAATGAGTAGAAAAATAAAATTATTATGGGATTTTAGAGGCCCTGATGCCAAAGAAACTGCAAAACATCACACCATTCATTTAAAAGATTTTGCAACGATAGAGAATCTAAATTTTCATGAAATAGATATTCAAGAGAAAAACCCCATGTTAGTGGCGGCTTTTATCACGGTGGATGAAGCCGACATGAAAATTTTTAGAGATGCTTTAAAACCTCATAGGGGTGAGGTTGGGTAGTTTAGTTTGTCTAGCCTTAAGAACCAACTTTAATAATCATAAAAGTTAATAAAAAGTAATTAATTTTGATCTAAGTAACCGAACAACAATATATTACTTCCACTTAATTCCACAACCCACACTTGGTTTTTGAGGTTGTAAAGGAGGTTTGTTTAGTAATAGGTTTTCCATGGCATTTTTTAAATCATATCCTGTGACTGGTTTTCCGTTTCCCGGTCTTGAGTCATCTAGTTGTCCGCGATAAACGGATTTTAAATTGGCATCAAAAACATAAAAATCTGGAGTACAAGCTGCATCATAATTTTTACCTACTTCTTGTGTTTCATCAAACAAATAAGGGAAAGGATAATTTAATTTTGTCGCAACTTCTTTCATGAATTTTGGTGCATCCTGCGGATAGTTTTCAATCTCATTAGAACTTATTGCAATAAAATTGATTCCTTTTTGCTGATACTTATTTGCCATTTTTACTAATTCATCATTTACATGAATTACAAACGGACAATGATTACAAATAAACATAATAACAGTTCCTTTTTCCCCTTTTAATTGATGTAAAGAATAAAATGTATCGTCAATTGTATTTACCAAATTAAAATCCAGCGCTTTTGTTCCTATTTTAAATTCGTTTGATTCTGTTAATGCCATAATTTATAAATTTCTGTCGGTTCGAGTGATTTCGATTTTTTTCGAAATTGTATAGAGAACTTTCTAATTCGTAAAAATCTTTTATTTCTCTTTCAAAAGATTGCTTCAGTCGTACCTCTTTCGCAATGACGTTAATTTTCACTCAAAGCTTTCGCACAAATATAACCACCTGTCCAAGCATTCTGAAAATTAAATCCACCAGTTACTGCATCAATATTTAACACTTCACCCACAAAAAAGAGGTTTTTATGTTTTTTACTTTCAAAATTTTTAAAGTTAATTT
>JBNMNV010000315.1:0-3544 GCA_051278125.1 Polaribacter sp.
CAAAATATTTTGCTTTGTGTAATACCGTATTTTTATCACCAACTTCTGGGTAGCCTAATTTAGATAATTTTTGTTTTACTGCTATTAACACTTTCTCTGTAGCATCTACCGAAACTAAAGAATCCTCTATATTAATAGCTATATCTTCGATACCCTCTATACTTAATAATCCTTTTTTTATAGTTGCTGCACAACCACCACACTTTAAATTTTCTATTTCTATTTGTGTTTGTGTTTGTGTTTGTGTTTTCATAATTTCTAATTTTCCTTTTTCCATTGCTTATATCCGCCTACAACATTCACGACTTTAAAGCCATTTTCTTGCAATATTCGAGCAGATTTTTCACTTCTATTTCCAGATCTACAATACAAATAAACAGGTTTATTTGTATCTAACTGACTCTTTGCTTTTGTATAAAAATCAGCATCGAAATAATCTGCAAACAGTGCTGTTTCTATAAATCCTGCTTTAATTTCTCCTGGAGTCCTGACATCTAATAACTGAATGGTATCTTTTGCTAATAATGTTCTTAACTCTAAAGTAGTAATGCTTTCTATTTCTTGTTTTTTATCACAATTAATAAAAACAATACTGATTAAAAAAATATAAAAAACCTTTTTCATTTCTTTATTTTAAAGTTGATGGACAAACTGGACTTGTCGTTTTAATACTTGTTTTTTTTATCGCGGTATAACCTCCAGATACATCCACCACGTTATGAAAACCTCTTGCCTTTAATATGGATGCTGTAATTACAGATCGGTATCCGCCAGCACAATGAATGTAAAAAGCTTCTTTTTTAGGAAATTCAGAAATATGTTTATTTATGTAATCTAAAGGAGTATTTAAAGCGTTTACGATATGCTCACTAGCATATTCACCAGATTTTCTAACATCAAAAACAGCTACATTTTCTTTAATTTTTTTCTCTAATACTTCTGCAGAAACCGACTCTAAAGTATCTATTTCTTTATTCGCATTTTTCCAAGCATCAAAACTACCATCCAAATAACCAATTACATTATCAAAACCTACACGAGCTAAACGAATAATCGTTCCTTTCTCCTCTCCTTCTGGGGTTATCAATAAAATAGGTTGTTTAATGTCTTTAATTAAAGCGCCTACCCAAGGAGCAAAAGTGCCTCCTAAACCAATAAAAATAGATTGTGGTATAAACCCTTTTATAAATTCAGATTGATGTCTTACATCTAAAATTAATGCGTTTGTTTCATTGGCATGAATCTCAAAAGCTTCTACAGATAGTGGTTTTGCACTATTTTCGATCACCTGATTTACATCTTGATATCCTTCTTTATTTAATTGAACGTTTAATGGAAAATAAGCTGGTGGTGGTAATAAACCATCTGTAACTTCCTTTACAAATTCTGCTTTGGTCATATCTGCTCTTAATGCATAATTGGTCGCTTTCTGATTACCAATAGTACCTACCGTATCTTTACTTAAATTTTTACCACAAGCAGAACCAGCTCCATGTGCAGGATATACAATAACATCATCTGCCAAAGGCATTACTTTTTCTCGTAAACTATCAAATAAAAAACCTGCCAAATCTTCTTCTGTAATATCTCCTTTTTGAGCTAAATCGGGTCTTCCAACATCCCCTAAAAAAAGTGTATCTCCACTAAAAAGTGCATGATCTTTTCCGTTTTTATCCTTTAGTAAATAACAAGAACTTTCCATAGTATGTCCTGGAGTATGCAACAGCGTTATGGTGATATCACCCACTTTAAAAACTTGATTATCTTCTGCTACTATTGCTTCAAAATTTGTTTTTGCTGATGGACCAAACACAATATTTGCGCCTGTTTTTTCGGCAAGCGTTACATGTCCGCTGACAAAATCTGCATGAAAATGTGTTTCAAAAATATATTTTATTTTTGCCTTACTTTTGTTTGCCTTGTCTATATAATCTTGTACTTCTCTTAATGGATCGATAATAGCTACCTCACCATTACTCTCTATATAATATGCTCCTTGTGCTAAACAGCCTGTGTAAATTTGTTCTATAATCATATTTCTGTTATTTTATTTGTATGCCTGATGTATATATTTTGCATATCTTTCTTGATGTTTTCTATCTCCTGTTTTGTAGAATTTTACAGCTTGGTTGGCTCTCATAAAAAAGTTATTGACGTCTATAATTTCTAAAATTCCACTTTTAAACAAATCGTCTCTAACAGGGCCTTTTACGCCTGCAAAATAAAACTGAACCTCTTTTTTTTGATAATACTTAATGCGTTCTTTTAACATTTCTACTCCTGTACTATCCACTCTATTAATGCTTTCTGCATCCAATACGATCAATTTTAATGCCTTCCCTTTTTTATCTGCCATAGTATCTAAATTATCTCTAAAATAATTTGAATTGGCATAAAATAATTGGGCATCAAATCGAAACACTAAAATATCATCATCAATAATTACGTCTTCAAAACGATTTTTATTTCTATAAAAATTTGAGTTGGGTACTTTCCCTAGCTCCGTAACATAAGGCCTAGATGTTCTGAATATTAAAATAATTAAAGACAAACTAACACCGACCATAATTCCGTATTCAATACCTAATAATAACGTTGCCAAGAACGTTGCCATCATCAACCAGAAATCTAAATTATTTGCTCTCCATAAAAAGGCAGCTTCTTTAAAATTGACCAATCCAAAAACGGCTACAATAATAATTGCTGCTAACACTGTTTTTGGTAGATGATAAAATAAAGGCGTTAAGAAAAGCAAAGTAACGATGACCATAGCCACTGAAATTAATGCTGCCATTCCTGTTTTTGCCCCGCTCTCTTGATTAATTGCAGAACGTGAAAAGCTAGATGCAGAAGGATATGCTTTAAACAAAGAACCTACCATATTACTCAAGCCCAGCGCTATTAATTCTTGATTGGGTCTAATTCTATATTCATCTTGCTTGGCTTCTAAAGATTTACCAATCGAAATGGTTTCTAAATAGCCAACCATTACTAAAGTAAATGCAATTGGTAAAAGTTCTCTAATGAGATCTACATCAAATTCTGGAATTCCAAAAACAGGAAGCCCAGAGGGAATATCTTTTATAATTGAAACATCATTGAAACTATGTCCAAAATATTTCATAACTACAATTCCTAATATGACGACAATTAGTGCATTCGGAATCTTTTTATTTACCTTTCTTAAAATGATAATGATCATTACGGAGATTAAACCAATAATACTTGTGTGTGCATTATACTTTGCTATTTGAAACCAAATATCTTCTAATATATACTGAATTTGATCGCTTTGAATAAAATCTACACCCAATAAGTTTCTAAATTGATTGAAGCCAATGATTAAAGCTACTGACGATGTAAAACCAGTAATTACTGGTTTTGACAAGAAGTTTACAATAAAACCTAAACTAAAAATACCTAAAATAAATTGTATGGTACCAACTAATAAACCTAATAAAATTGCTATTGAAATATAACTTTCTGACCCCGCTAAAGCTACAGTAGAAACACCGGTGGCTACAATTAAAGAATCCATTGCCAC
>JBNMNV010000316.1:0-3524 GCA_051278125.1 Polaribacter sp.
ACTTTCTCTTCAATTTTTTCAAAAGAACTGGTCTCAAAAAGTTTGTGATATGTTTTTCTAAAGGAAACCAAAACGCTTAACTTGTTTTTAATTATGGGGGCTTCAGCAAAAATATCAGCGCTAATTCCGTTAAATCCAGCTCCGATATTCACGTTTTTTGCAATCGTATTTTTTGTAGAAATATTGATTACACTCGAAATTCTTTCCCCATATTTGGGGTTTACTCCTTTGTTTAAAAAGACAACATCGTTCGTAATATTGGGATTAAAATTAGAAACCATACCAAAGAAATGACCACTATGATAAATGGTAATTCCGTCCCAAATTATTTGATTCTGATCTGGTGTACCACCTCGAACATTTAAACCTGTAGCCGTTTCATTCGGACTGATTACTCCGGGAAGTTCAAGTAAACTTTCTAGAACGTCCGCTTCTATTAAGCCTGGTAAAATTTCTAATTCCTTTGGTTTTATTTTAAAAGCAGCATTTTTATCCTTGGTAATTCCTTTTGCTAAATAACTGTTAATAAGAACCTCACTAAGTTCTGTGGTTTCATTTAAAAAAGTAAAGTCATCTTTCGCTGTAACAACAATATATCGATTATTTATAAACTCAAAATTTAGGTTTAACTTTTCAGAAAGTAGGTCTAAGATCTCTTTAAGTTGACTTTTTTTGTCAAGAAAAATAATTTTTCCTTCAACAATTTTATCTGCATATGATATTTTTACATTAAATTCTTTTTCAAGTATTATAAAAGCTTCAGAAACCGGTATACTATCCAATAAAACTACTTTTTCTAATTTTTTTTGCGCATAAGAAAAGCTATTAAAAGCAATACAGATAAAAAGAATTAGATTCCTCATTTATTTGGATAAAGTAATAGTGTTATTTTTAATTTGATATGAAATATTCACTGTTTTAAAGACCGCCGCAAGTGCAATGCTTAGATCTTTATGATTAAAAGAACCCGTAAAAACAATGGACTCATCGATGGAATTACTATTAATTTTTATGTTAAATTGTTTTTCTAAAGCATTGATAACTATTTTTAAAGGAACACTTCTAAAATTACTTTCTCCTAAAATCCAATTTGGTTTTTTGGCAGACAAAGCCAAGGTTTCTTCCGTTTTAATATCATTTACAATCCTTACAGATTTAGATGGCGTTAAAATATATTCATTATTTTGATGAACAACTTTTACCCGACCTTCATAACAAATTACTTCAAAAAAATCTTTTTGTGTGTTTACATTAAATTGTGTTCCCAACACAGAAACAGTTCCATAATCTGTAATTACATTAAATGTGCTCCCTTTTTTCACTTTAAAAAAAGCTTCACCAGTTAGGCGTACATTTCTATTGTTTTTCCATTCTTTTTTATTGTAAGAAACGGTAGATTTTGCATTTAAGATTACTTCAGATTCATCTAAAAGTGCAATGGTTTTCATTTCACCAAAATCAGACTCAAAGCTAACATCTCTAAAATCTAAAAAAGTGCTAATGCTAAAAAACAGGGCGATAGCAGCTGCCATAGCAAGCATACTTTTAGCAAATAAAGATCTAATTTTTACAGGTTTTTTTATGGGTTGTTTTTGAACCTCTATTTTATCCTTTATTTTAGAGAATGTTGTTGCTGTAGAAGCTTCTAAATATTCAAAAACTTCAACACCAGCTTGTAATTCTTTATAGGCTTTAAAATCATCATCAGAGATGAGTTCTTTTAATTCGCTATCTTTAATTTCACCAGCAATCCATTTTGCTAAATAAGTATCATTATAAGTAATTTTTTTTGCCATTGTTTTGGTTTAGTATTAATAATACAACTGAACATTTAAAAACCCTACGTTTAAATAAGTTCAATTTTTTCTTTTAAAGATTTTAAAGCAGTATGCATTCTTTTTTCAACAGCTTTTACAGAAATATTTAGTTGCGTTGCGATTTCTTTATACTTCTTTTTCTCAATTCTGCTCAATAAAAAAACTTCGCGCTGTTTTTCAGATAAATTTGCCACAGCATTTTCTAATTTCTCATAAAACTCATTTTCAAGAAAAATAAATTCTGGTGTCTCGTTACTATGCTCATGTGTGTATCCTTTTTGATGTTTATCGATAACCTTGTTATGCTTTACAATATTTAAAAATAAATTATTTGCTATGGTAAATAAGAAACTCTTAACAGTATCATAAGAAGCATTTTTGCATTCTTCCCAAAGTTTTACGAAAGCATCTTGAACAATATCTTCTGTAAGGCTTGTATCTTTTGTTTTAAAAAAAATAAAACGCTTCACATCTTTACAGTAACTATTAAAGACTTCCTCAAATACAGTAGGCTTGCAAATATTTTTTAATTCTTTTATCATTCTAAATCGGGGAGTTTTACGAGAGATTTCAAAAGTAACTAAAAAATCTTCTTAATAAAGGTAGGGTATTTTTATTTGAGGTTGTATAGTATTTGAAGAGTCGCAAAAACGGGCTTGTAAAATTAAAAACAACTTTAAAATTTATAAAAATGAAAACTTTAAATTCAATTATTTCCTTAATGTTAATTTCTTTATTCACATTTTCATGCACATCGAATAGTGATAATGAGTTAACGGACCCAAGCGAAACAAATCAAACTACAGAAAAAAGTGCATCAGCAAAAACAGTGGTAGAGGTTGTAAAAAGTCATTTAAAATCAGATGGTAGTTTTTATAATCAAGTAAATCCTGAAAGCAGTATGACCTTCGATTTAGGATTCCAATTTTCTTATCCAGTGATATTATCATACAACAACGGTACAAAAGTAGTCGTGAATAGTATAGAGCAGTTGGCAAGTGTGGCCAAAGCAATTTCACAAACTAATTATATAGATGGCATTAATTTTCCTTTCGATATTGATAAAGAAGGCATAAAAGAAACCGTATTTACTGAAACTGATTTTGGTATCATGGTAAATAGTAAGGATACTGATGGTGATGGAACTCCAAATTATCAAGATATAGATGATGATGGCGATGGTGCTTCTGACATCTCGGAAGATCAAGATCACGACGGAGATTATACCAATGATGATGCAGATAATGATGGAGATCCTAATTATTTAGATACCGACTCGGATAATGATGGACAGGCAGATGAAGATGAAGATAATGATGGCGACGGTGATTTTACAAATGACGATTCAGATGGCGATGGTGAGGCTGATTACACAGATACAGATTCAGATAATGATGGTACAGAAGATGGCGATGATGCGGATGATGACAACGATGGTACGAATGATTCTGATGAAAGTTATAATGGTGGAAATGGAACTGATGGTTCTTACATAGATCCTGCTTCGCTTCCTCAAACAATACTCGATTATATTGCGCAAAACTATCCAAATGTATCAATTATTGAGGCTGAAGTTGAAGATAATGGAGAGTATGAAGTATATCTGAGCAATGGTGTTGAATTATATTTTAATAGTAATGGTGGTTTTATAACAACAGGCAATGATAATGATTCCGGAGATGATAATGACGGAAGTGATGATGACAA
>JBNMNV010000317.1:0-3523 GCA_051278125.1 Polaribacter sp.
AGATCGTGTGCATCATTACCCCTCGCAATTATCTGGTGGGGAGCAGCAACGTGTTGCCTTGGCTAGAGCATTTTCTAACAAACCTTCCATTTTATTTGCAGATGAACCAACGGGAAATTTAGATGAAGAAACTGGGGAAAAGGTAATTCAATTACTTTTTCAATTAAATAAAGAAGCGGGTACTACTTTAGTCATTATTACACATGATTTAGAATTGGCAAATAGAACCCAGCAAATTTTGCGATTAAAAGGAGGTAAAATAATGTCTAATGAAAAAACGGTAGCCCTTTCATGAGCAAATTAACCTCAAAAAACTCGGTGCAATGGCTATTTAAAATGGCTTGGAGAGATGGTAAAGCAAGTCTTTCTAGATTGCTATTATTTATGGCGTCCATTATTTTAGGAATTGCCGCAGTAGTTTCAATTCAATTGTTTAGCGAAAATTTAAAAGATAATATTAAAAATCAGTCGAAGGCCCTAATGGGCGCAGATTTTATTATTGATAGCAAACAACTCCCTTCTAAAAAAGTACAAGCAATTATAGATTCTTTAAATGTTGTCGCATCCGAAGTTAATTTTGTTTCTATGGCGGCATTTCCAAAAAATGAAGCTACAAAATTAGTAAAAGTACGTGCTATAGAGGGTAATTTTCCTTTTTATGGAACTTTAGATACAGAACCAGTAATTGCTGCACAACAATATCAAAAATTGGGTGGTGCCTTGGTAGATGCTACTTTATTATTACAATACAATTTAAAACCTGGAGATTCTATTAAATTAGGCAAGTTAACATTCCCGATTATTGGCGCATTAAAATCGATTCCTGGAACTACCGCTATTTCTAGTTCAGTAGCACCAACCGTGCTAATTCCTTTTCGTTTTATAGAAGAAACTGAATTGTTACAAATAGGAAGTAGAAAAGAATATCAGTATTTTTTCGTTGCGCCGCCTGCAATGGATTTGGAGTTGTTGGATAAAAAAATAGATCCTATTTTAGATGATGAAAATGCAGATCTTGATACCCACACAAATACCAGTGCTCAATTAGGAAGAAGATATGATAATGTGAGTCGCTTTTTAAATTTATCTGCATTTATTGCCCTTTTGTTAGGTTGTATCGGAATTGCAAGTTCTGTGCATATTTATATCAAAGAAAAACTAAAAAATGTAGCCGTTTTAAAATGTCTTGGAGCTACAAGAAAACAAACTTTTTTAATTTATTTATTACAAATTCTTGGAATAGGATTGATTGGTGGAATTTTAGGTTCCGCCATTGGGATAGGATTACAATATGCATTTCCGTATATTTTAAAAGGATTTTTACCTTTTGATGTTCAAATATCGATTACCATACAGCCCATAATAATGGGTGTAATGCTAGGTGTTTTAATGTCGGTTTTATTTGCATTATTGCCTTTATTAGGTACTTGGTATGTTTCGCCATTAGAAGTTTTAAGAGGTACCGATGAAAATTTAGTAAAACCAAGAAAAGCAAGACTTTTAACCTTCGCGGCTATTTTACTTTTTATCTTTTTATTTTCGTTTTGGTTGTTAAAAGATGCTTTTAATGGTTTGGTATTTACGGTTGGTATTTTGATTACTTTCTCAATTATGGCAGGAGTTTCAAGTCTATTCATGGGGGCAATCAAAAAATATTTCCCTACTAATTGGGGTTTTACAAAAAGACAAAGTCTGCTGAATTTATATCGACCTAATAATCAAACAATGGTGTTAATTATAGCTATAGGATTGGGTACTTTTTTAATTAGTACTTTGTATTTTACCAAAGATATCTTGTTAGCAAAAACATCTATCGAGAATAAAACGAATGATGCAAATATCATTTTAATGGATGTACAAAGCGCACAAAAAGAAGCTGTTGTGAATACAATTCTTCCTAAAGGTTTAGAGGTTATCGATAATATCCCGATTGTTACCATGCGAATGCATCGGATTAAAGATAAATTAGTGAATGATATTCGTAAAGACTCTGCATCCACCATGAATCGTTGGATTTTAAATCACGAGTTTAGAACTACCTATCGTGATGAATTGTTGGAATCCGAAGAAATATTAGAAGGAACTTGGGTGCAAAAAGTAAATCCGAATGAACCGATTTTAATTTCAATTGCTGATAACATTGCCAGAGATGCCGATTTAAAAGTAGGAGATGAAGTAGTGCTAAATGTGCAAGGAGTTTTAATGGAAACCAAGATTGGAAGTATCAGAAAAGTGAACTGGGGAAATATGCAATTGAATTTTTCTATTGTATTTCCGGTGGGTGTTTTAGAAAATGCACCACAGTTTAATGTGCTAACAACCTATGTGCCCAACGAAGCGAGTTCTGCTGATTTGCAAAGGGATTTGGTTAAGAAATTTCCAAACATTTCGATTTTAGATTTAAGACAGATTTTTACTATTGTAGAGGATATTTTAGATAAAATATCTTGGATTATTAATTTTATGGCATTCTTTAGTATTCTTACGGGAATTATCGTTTTAATAGGATCCGTTAGAAATAGCAAATATCAGCGGATTAAAGAAAGCGTATTGTTGCGAACATTAGGAGCTAAAAGCAAGCAAATATTACAAATTACTGCACTTGAATATGTGTATTTAGGTATGTTGGGTAGTTTGGTCGGTATTTTATTGTCGTTGATTAGTAGTCAATTATTAGCAACTTTATTGTTTAAAGAACCCTTTTTACCCTCTGCAATTCCGTTTTTAGTATTTCTACCAGGCATTACAATTTTGGTTTTATTTATCGGTTTGAGCAATATTAGAGGTGTTTTGAAAAGTCCGCCATTAGAAGTTTTAAGAAAAGAAAATTAAGTCTTTTTGCTGACTTATTTTCTAAAAAATCAAAAAATCAAAAAATCAAAAAAGTAAAACCTAAATTTCATTAGTTTATAAAATAACAAAATAAAATAGTTTCGCTGTAACTGTTCATTTATTAATAAAAGATAGCAGAGAAAAAAATAGTTGGTTTATTGTCAAAAAAAACTTGAAGAAAATATCTTCAAGTTTTTTTTATATAGGGGAATTACTGATAGCGATCAAAAAGTAGGGGAAACTCATGTAGATTGCTATTAAGATTTTGGCTTATTAAAAATTTGAGCCTTTGTTCATTAAATCTACTAAAAAAAGCTAATAACATCGGTAATAAGCAGGTAACACAAAAAATAATTCCTGAAATTTCTAGTTTGTCTAATTTTTTCATAATTGTAGGGGGTTTAATTTAATAAAGGTTTGTAAAAGGTTAATAGATAAGTTTATTGTCAGAATTGAGAAAGGAAAAAAACAAGAAAAAAAAGTCATCACTGTTGCTGCATCAGATAAAGATTTAATACTCGAAATGTTGAGTAAATTACTGCCTGAAAAGTATAATCCTACTGCACAAATTAAAAGGATGGCTATTTGTTTTAATGTATTTGTTTTCATAATAGGGGGAAATTATAAGTTATTCACAATTATTGACATTTCAAAATTACAATAAAAGGAGGTAAAAGATGCTAAAAAAAAG
>JBNMNV010000318.1:0-3481 GCA_051278125.1 Polaribacter sp.
CACCTTATTAAAAGCAGCGCCAATAATAACACCAATTGCAATATCAATCATGTTTCCTTTTACGGCAAACTCTTTAAATTCTTCTATTAACTTAAATTTCATATCCTTTAATTTTCTTTTCTTATAGCATCATTAAATTACAACCTCTAATATCAGAATTATCAAAACGCCCAATAATTTCAAAAGTTCCGTTTTGATATACTTTTCCTAAATCTTGTGTTGCAATAAATGAACAAGAATTATAGTTTGCCAAATCAATTACATTAATTCCTCCTACTTTGCCTCTTGGTAAAATAGTTAACGCATCTTCTGTATCTCTCGTTAAAACTTTCATCCAAAAAGGGGCTTCAAAAACACCATTCCCTTTTGAGTATGCTTGGCTTAACAACTCTGTCATGCCATATTCTGAGTGAATTTTATCAACACCAAACCCCTCTTGTAAACCTTGATGTAACTCGTTGCGAATGATTTCTTTTCTTCTTCCTTTCATACCACCCGTTTCCATGATGATGGTGTTTTTTAAGTTAAATTGATGCTTTTCTATTAAATCTAACAAGGCAAAAGAAACCCCTATTAATAAAATTTTTTGTCCCTTTTCATCAAGATTGATGAGTTTTTTAGCTAGTTCATCAATATTATTTAAGTAAAATCCGCTTTCTGAATTCTTAGATTTTGCTATTAAATCATCCACCATAAAAACCAAAGAAGAACCTTCACGTTCTAAATAATTTGGCAACAAAGCTAAAACAACATAGTCTTCTATGTTTCCGTAGAAATGCGCAAATCCTTTTAAATAACTTTCTTTATAGAGGTTAATGTCTGTTAAAAAATGTTTACTTATACTACTTCCTGTGGTACCAGAACTGGTAAAAGTCTCCTGAATAGCATCTAAAGAAGAAAGAACCTTTCTACTCTTAAAAAACTGTATCGGTAAAAACGGAATTTCTTCAATTTCAGAAACATCCGAAGGATGTATATATAGTAAATCGCAAAAAGAACGATAGACCTTGTTATTTTTAAATTGGTGTTTAAAAATCGCTAACGTTACTTCTGTAAAATCTTTCTGGTTTTGTATGTTAAATATTTTATGTTCCATATCGACTCACAAAAATAACATTATTAGACGCAACCTTTTTACAATTTTTGTATCTTATAAAAAAGAGGATCAATTAATGAAGCTAAATTTTAAAATAATCTATTTTTTTATACTTGTATTTGCCTATACTAATTGTAGCAAAAACAACAGTGAAACAGAAATACAATCGCAAGACATTATAATTCCGTTTCAAGAGACTAAAATAATTGGTTCAGAAAAAATTTCAATTACTTTTTCTAAAATTTTAGAAGACTCTAGGTGTCCTGAAAACTCAAGTATCAATTGTGTTTGGCAAGGCAGAGTGCTCGTAGAAATAAGTATGAATACTATTGATAAACATACCATAAGTCTGGAAAATTCACAAAGTAATTCTCAAAACACAGATGCCAATTCATTTGAATATGAAGGCTATTTAATTCAGTTTATAGCGGTGCATCCTAAAAGAACAGAAATACAAGAACCCGCAAGTAGCAACTATGAAATAGCACTAAAAATCAACAAAATATAACTTCGATTTTATGAAAAAGACACTCTATTTTTTATTCCTCTCTTTTGTATTGATTGCTTGTGATGAAAAAAATAACAATAATAATGTACAAAATGAAACTGTTTTTATTGACAACAACCTTTACCAAGAAACCACAACCAACAATTATACAATTACAGATGTTCAATTAGATGGGCATTTATTAACCATAAAAATAAGCAGCAGTGGTTGTAGGGAAAATTCTTGGAAGGCTATTTTAGTAGATGCTAATGAAATCTTAGAATCTAATCCTATTCAGCGTAACATAAAATTATCTTTAGAAAATTATGAAGCTTGTTTGGCTGTTTTTGAGAGAGAATTTACATTTGATATCACAATTCTAAAAGAGGAATTTCCTGAAGTTATTTTCAATTTAGAAGGATGGAATCATCAAATAAAGCATACCTGAAATGAAAAAATTAATACTTTTTTGCTGCACAATCTTCTGCTTTTTTTCATGTGAAAACAACACAGAAATCGAGAACCCAATTCAAGGAAACTGGAATGTTATGCAAATAGTCGGTGGTTTTTCGCCAACCAAAGAATATAATGAGGGCGAGTTTACTTGGTTTTTTGATTTTGACGAAAAAACAATAACAATTGTAAATAATGTAGCTGTTTTTAACCACTTAGACATGCCTATTTTTACAAATAATCAAGGGGTATTTATTCTTTTAATATGAGATCCGAAAACAATATAACATACCTAAAGGTCGGAGAAAGAAAAGGAACTATTTCATTAATAAACAACGAATTAACACTTGACTTTGGTATTGCTTTTGACGATATCGCATATATTTTTAAACGATAAATCATGAAACAAAAATCACTCTATTTACTATTGATTGCAACGGTACTCTTTTCTTGTGAAAGTGAGAAAATGATCATTGATACAGATAATTTACTACTTGGCACCTGGATTGAACCTTTTTATGACGGAGAAACGATAACCTTTCAAAGAGCAAATTCTTTACCAAATGATACCAGAAGTTTTACTTTTAAAAAAGATGGTTTTTTTACAGAATTAACTTCTGGCTTTTGTGGCACACCTCCATTAACGTTTTTTGAGCAATCAGGAACTTGGTTTTTAACTGAAAATTATCTAAAAATATATGGTCAATATAACACGGTAACTATAGGAGCTCAACCTATTTTAAGGTACAACTATCTTGTAATTGATATCTCTGAAAACTCTTTGACCTTAAAAAGAGAATTAACAGACCAAGATAAAGAGCATAGAAATTTAATGGCTTTGTTTGATGAAATTCAGAATTTAGCATATTCTACTTCTTGTATTGATGCTTCAAATTGGGCATTTACGGCCTACGGATCTAAAGCTTGTGGAGGCCCTCAAGGATTTATGGCGTATTCTAAAAATATTAATACGGAAGAATTTTTAAAGAAAATTGAAATATATACCCAATCAGAAAAAGAATTTAATATTAAATGGGGTATTATTTCTGATTGTAGTGCTACTGCACAACCGATAACTGTAGCATGCGTCAATAATTACCCAACTCTTAAATACTAATTAAAAAACAAAAATTATGCTTAAAAAATTAACAATTTTATGTCTTGCCATTGTGCTATTTGGTTCCTGTTTAAATGACAACGAACCTATTTTTAACTACGAGTTTTTACCCATTGACGAAGCTATTGTACCCACAAGCTTTACGTTTGGCGAACAAGATACAATTGCTATTAAATACACTTTACAAAACAGTTGTTATGCCTTTAACAATCTAAATTATGAGTATCAAGATAGCACAAGAATTGTTGCCGCACGCGCCTTGGTTTCTTTAGATGTCTATTGTGCAGAAGTCATTGTTCAAGAAGAATATAAATTTGTGGTAAATGTA
>JBNMNV010000319.1:0-3477 GCA_051278125.1 Polaribacter sp.
TGGCTATGAACGTTTGAGTAAAATTGGACCCTGTGTCTCTATTTTTGGCTCTGCTAGAACAAAACCAGATCATCCTTATTATATATTAGCAGAAGAAATTGGTTTTAAATTAACACAAAATGGTTTTGGTATAATTACTGGAGGAGGACCAGGAATTATGGAAGCTGGAAATAAAGGAGCCAGAAGAGGCAAAGGACTTTCTGTAGGTTTAAATATTGAATTACCTTTTGAACAACATGACAATCCTTGGGTTGATCAAGGAAAAAATTTAGACTTCGATTACTTTTTTGTTCGTAAAGTGATGTTCGTAAAATACTCTCAAGGTTTTGTAGTAATGCCTGGGGGGTTTGGCACCATGGATGAACTTTTTGAAGCGATAACCTTAATTCAAACTAAAAAAATTGGACGTTTCCCTATTGTTTTAGTAGGTAAAAAATTCTGGGGTGGAATGATGGATTGGATCAAAAGCACACTTATAGAAGAAGGTAATATTAGTGAAGATGATTTAAATCTTTTCAGGTTAGTGGATACCGCTGATGAAACTGTGGATCACTTTAATAAATTCTATGAGAAACACAAATTAAAACCTAATTTTTAAGAATGTAAACAATATTTTTTTATTAATGGAATACTTTTTGATGTTAAGAAACAAAAAAGCATAAAATCATGTTAAAAAGTCTTTAGAAAAACACTTTTTATCTTTTTAACTCATCAAGAAACTAGCGTCTAATATTCTTTTTGAAATTAATAACACTTTAAAATTTGCGAAAGTTTAATTTGAAATCTTTTTCACACATACTATTCTTCCTTTTTTTTGGATGTATATTTTCCCAAGCACAAAATAACGCGATCGCTATAGAGGCTAAATTAAATTCAGTTAGCAGAGAGTTATTAATAAAACAAGAGATTGTTTTTATCAATACTTCAGACTCAATTTTAAAAAATATTTTTCTACACAATTGGCCTAACAGCTTTAGAGATCGAAAAACACCTTTATCAAAAAGATTTATTAAAGATTTTAAAAAAGAATTATACTTTGCTAAAGAAAAGAATTTAGGAAAAACAACGATAAAAAATCTTGTCTTAAATTTTGAAAATGTTCAATTTAATGAATTAGAAAACCATGCTGATATTTTAAAAATTACGCTAAATAAACCTCTAATTGCGA
The DNA here is from genome assembly GCA_051278125.1 of Polaribacter sp. GTDB lineage: Bacteria > Bacteroidota > Bacteroidia > Flavobacteriales > Flavobacteriaceae > Polaribacter. The sequence continues at coordinate 1,169 of JBNMNV010000319.1, forward strand.
AGGATAGCGTAAAAATATCTTTAACATATACTGTAAAAATACCAAATGCCAAATTTACAGGTTACGGCAAAACAAAAGAAGGTTTTCATTTACGTTTTTGGTATATAACACCGGCAGTTTATAATAACGGCTGGCAGTTAATGAGCAATTTAAATATTGATGACTTATATGAAAAAGCAACAAATTTCACCATCAATTTAGAAATACCCAAAGAGTATATTTTAGAAAGCAATTTAAATCAGAACAAAATTGATTTCGAAAATTTCAATAAATATTATTTAGTAGGAAAAAACAGAACGGATGTTACTTTAGGAATCAATTACACAAAACAACTTAAATCTTTTAAAACTAAAAATACTACAGTTCATACAAATTTGCTCAATGAAAAATTTGACGACACATCTGCAACCGAAATTTTAAATAGAGAATTCCTTTTTATTGAAACATTTTTAGGCAAATACCCACATAAAGATATCTGTATCGATAAAATTACCCAAAGCAAAGATCCTATATATGGATTAAGTCAGTTACCAAATTTCATACGTCCTTTTTCAGATACTTTTATCTGGGACATTACTATGTTTAAGGCTTTGAGTAGAAAATTTATAGAAAACACCATGCTCTTAAACAAGAGAACAGATCATTGGTATGCAGAAGGGGTGCAAAATTACTTGATGATTGAGTATATTGAAAAATTTTATCCAGATATAAAATTATTAGGTGAAGTTTCAAATTATTGGCTTTTAAAGGGGTTTAATTTTTCTAAGCTAGATTTTAATGATAAATACCCGCTTGTGTATCAATTCATTTCTCGTAAGTTTTTAGACCAAGCTTTAAACACACCGGCAGATTCACTTTCTAATTTTAATAGAAAAATTGCCAATAAATACAAAGCTGGGTTAGGTTTTAGATATTTAAAAGGTTTTTTAGGTGATAGTATTCTAAATAGTAGCATTAAAGATTTCTATCAAAAAAAACAATCTAAAATTGCAACTAGTCATGATTTTAAAGAAATTTTAACAACTAAAACAACGAAAAATATTAATTGGTTTTTTAACGACTTTATTAAAACGAATAAAAAAATAGACCATACCATAAAAAATGTTTCTATAAAAACAGACAGTATAGAAGTAACCATTAAAAATAAAAGAAATATTACGACACCCGTTTTATTATATGGACTAAAAGACAAAGAAATAAAATTCAAAAAATGGGTAACCAATATTGAAGACTACAAAACTGTGAGCATCCCTAAAAAGGGAATTAACAAGGTAGCTCTCAATTATGAAAATTTATATCCAGAGATCAATACACTTGATAACTGGAAAGGTTTGCAAAATAAAATATTTAATAAACCTCTAAAATTAAGCTTAATAAAAGATGTAGAAGACCCTTATTATAACCAAATTTTTTATCAACCAAATGCAAGTTATAATTTTTACAATGGTTTAATTTTAGGATTAAAACTACATAACAAACCTTTAATTGCTAGAAATTTAGAATTTTCTGTTGCTCCGGCTTATGCAACAAAAAGTAATACAGCAATCGGCTCTTTTTCTTTATTATATAATCAATTTTTTAAAAAAACGAACATTTATAAAATCATGTACGGGGTTGCTGGGCAAACATTAGATTATGCTCCTGAATTATCTTACAGATCATTTGTACCCTTTGTAAATGTTATTTTCAAAAGAAAAGATTTAAGAGATGCTACTCAAGAATCTATAACAGCTAAATTATTACATATCAATAAAGAAATCCCTTTAGATCAAATTAAAAGTGATGAAGATAATTATGATGTCTTTAGTCTAAGTTACAACTATATTAACCCAGATATTATAAAAGAATTTAGATATAATTTCAGTTTTGAATATGCTAAAAACTTCTCAAAAATTGCAACAGACCTTCGTTTTAGATCTCTATCAACTTCAGATACACAATTAGATTTCAGGCTCTTTGTAGGTGCGTTTTTGCATAATGATTCTGTTGGAGATTATTTCAGTTTTGGTTTAGACAGAGCAAATGATTATTTATTTCAACTAAATTATTTTGGTCGTTCAGAAAGTTCAGGTATTTTTAGCCAGCAATATATTATTGCAGAAGGAGGCTTTAAATCTGTTTTACCAACGAGGTTCGCAAATCAATACATGATGTCTTTTAATGCTAGTATTGGTCTATGGAGATGGGTTGAATTTTATAATGATGTCGCTTTTTTAAAGAATAGAGATAATCCTATTTACTTTGGTTACAACAATGGAATACGGCTTAATTTTATCCATAACATACTCGAAGTTTACTTTCCTCTCTAT
>JBNMNV010000320.1:0-3474 GCA_051278125.1 Polaribacter sp.
CTATTAATCTGCTTTGTTCTTGCAGTAGTAATGTTACCAATTAACAATGTACTAGGGCAAGATTCTAACAACGTAAAACCAAATCAAACCATTGGACCAGAAAAAGGCACATTAATCATTACGGGCGATGGTATTTATGGAGTTTTTCAAGATAAATTCTTAGAGCTTATCGGTGGAGCAGACGCACCAATAATTGTTGTTCCAACAGCTGGTTCTTCTGAAGTTTTGTCTGATGAGTTTTTAGAAAAATACAAACAAAAATTCATTAAGTCTGGCTTTAATAATGTAACGGTATTACACACTAGAGATCCACAAGAAGCTAATACAGATGAATTTATTGAACCTATTAAAAATGCTATGGGTGTCATATTTGGTGGAGGAAGACAATGGCGTCATGCAGACTCTTATCTAAATACTAAGACCCATGATGAATTTAATAACCTCTTAAATCGCGGTGGCGTTATTGCAGGAGGATCTGCTGGTGCCACTATTCAAGGTTCTTATTTAGCTAGAGGAGATTCACAAGGAAATACAAAAATGATGGGAGACCATGAAGTAGGATTGAGTTTTATAAAAAATGTAGCGATTGACCAGCACCTTTTAAAAAGAAACAGACAGTTTGATATGTTTGAAATTCTAGATAACAGACCTGAATTATTAGGTATAGGAATAGATGAAGGTACTGGAATAATTGTACAAGGTGATACATTTAAAGTTATAGGAGAAAGTTATGTTGTAATGTATGATGGAACACGATGGTCAAAAGAAAGAGATACCATTTATAAATTACCAAAAGGTAGTAAAGAGTTTTATACTTTAAAATCTGGTGATGAATATAACTTAAAAACAAGAGCTGTAATTAAAGCTAAAGACAGAGAATATGTTAATCTAACCGAGCGTGAATTAAAAAAATACTGTGGTGAATATAAATTGACTGGAGCGGAAATGAAATCAAAAATATTTATTAAGGATGGTTCTTTATTTATTAAGAAAAATGATCGAACTATCCCTCTTCTTTCAGAATCAATAACTCGATTTTATATACCGAATACTAATTTTTATTTAGACTTTACAACTGATTCTAATGGCTATATATTAAAAATGACAGCGCCTGTTCTAAATGAAACTTGGGAGAAATTGAATTAAAACAATGCATAACAACGTGTATAAAACATAGCTAGTAAGTATGAAACTGAAAGGTTAGTGCTTATTTGCAAAGACCGCCAAATTTTTAAATTTGGCTTTTGAGAATATTAAGATAAAAAGAAAAATATAAAAATCCGGCTCTGTGTTTAATCCGAAAAGTTAGCGTCTTTTTACACGCTACGTTTCATACACAAAACCGTTATACACAATTAAAAAAAAGTGTAACACTCATAGTTTTATTTACTCTTTATTTTTAGAAATTCAAAATAATATATGAAAAATACGTTAAAATTAATATCAGTATGTACTATTTCACTTTTAATGTCTTGTGCTGATAATACCGCATCCAAAAGTGACACAACTTTTGTGAAAAAGTCGGTTTCTAACACCTATAAAAAACCTGAATTCTTAAATGATGAACGTGTAAAAAAAATAGAAGAAATTAAGCCCGAATTAAAGCAACTATTTGAAGAACATTCAAAAAACAAAAATATTCCCGGTATTGCCTATGGTATCGTTGTGGATGATTCTTTAATAATATCTTCAGCAACGGGTTTATCTCAAATTGAAAATAATATTTCTGCTTCTACCAAAACATCTTTTAGAATAGCTTCGATGACAAAAAGTTTTACGGCTTTATCCATCATGAAGCTGAGAGATGAAGGACAATTATCTTTAAATGACCCTGTTAGTAAATACATTCCTGAACTAGAAAATCTAGAATACTTAACTAAGGATTCTCCAATAATAGATATTGAGAATCTGTTAACAATGACAGCTGGCTTTCCAGAAGATAACCCTTGGGGAGACCGTCAACTCGCATTATCAAATGAAGCGTTTATCAATCTTATCTCAAATGGATTGTCAATGTCTAAAATACCTTCATCTGAGTACGAATATAGCAATACGGGTTATGCTATGCTTGGTCATATTATCACATTGGTTTCAAAGATGTCATATCAAGAATATATTAAAAAACACATTTTAGTTCCTTTAGGAATGAATACTACATATTGGGAATACTCAAATGTCCCAAACAAACAATTGGCGAGTGGTTACAGATGGGAAGATGAGAACTGGAAAAAAGAATCAATGCTTCATGATGGTGTATATGGAGCAATGGGTGGATTAATAACATCAATTGAGGATTTTAGTAAATACGTGAGTTTTCATTTATCTGCTTGGCCCGCAAGAAGTGATGAAGATAATGGCCCCGTAAAACGGAGTTCTATTAGAGAAATGCATACACCTCAGTTTGATTTTTTAAATACATGGAATAGAGACTGGAATAATGAAGCTTGTGCCAGCATGATTGGTTATGGCTATGGACTAGGTATTGCTATGGATTGCAAACGAATAAAGCGAATCTCTCATGGAGGAGCCTTACCTGGATTCGGAAGTAATTATGCTTTCTTTCCAGAGTATGGCATTGGAATTATGGCATTTGGAAACTTAACATATACTACTCCTATTCCGTATGATGAGGTAGAAAAAATACTATTTGAAACATTAAATTTAAATCCTCGACGGCTTCCTTCATCTGATATTTTAGAGCAAAGAAAAGGAGAGATTGCTAGTCTTATTACAACCAAGGAAATCAATTTAGATACGGAAATTTTCGCACAAAATTTTTTCTTAGACATATCTAAAGAAAGACGCTTAAGAGAAATTCAAGAAGTTTTAGATAAGGCAGGAACAATTAAAAATATACAAAAAATTTCTCCTAGAAATCAATTGCGAGGTGATTTTAAAATACAATGTGTAAATGGTGAAATCATAATATTCTTTACGCTTACTCCAGAAAAAATACCAATGGTACAAAAATTAGAGGTATCATTTAAAGCTAAGTAAAAGCGCAATAACTGTGTATAACAATGTGTCATGCGTACTGGCGGGGAAAGTAGTAAATTTCAAAGTTTGTAGCCCGCATCAACACCATCTTGGTTTGATAGCGAAGAGCTCCAAAATCCGCCACTACGCATACACGAAACGTTAGCTTTCATTAGAATACTCATTTACAATAAAATTAGGTGCTTAAAACCCGAATGTCGTACAAATGTCATCCATAAAACACTGTTGATTTTTGGAAAGTTTTATGATTGAAGATATTTTTGTTTAAAATTTCAAATAAAATGGACAAACTTGTTTTTGGAAAAGAATTAATTAAAGCACGAAAAGCTAAAGGTTTAACACAAGCAGAGGTTGCTGAAAAATGTAATGTAACAATTCGTACAATTCAGAGAATTGAATCTGGTGCTGTAAATCCGAGAAGTTCTACTATTAAAATTATTTCTAAATCTTTAGAAGTTGATTTTTTCGAAATCTCAA
>JBNMNV010000321.1:0-3471 GCA_051278125.1 Polaribacter sp.
TAATTTTTTTCTTTAGTTTTTCAGAAACATTCGTTGGAAAAGGTCTATCGCCATGCAAAACATCGACCATAATTTTATTAAAATGCTGCCCATATTTGTTTAATATAAAATTTCTAACAGGATTTTTGTGATAGAAAAATTTAGATAAAATTTGTCCAGATTTTAATTCAGGTAATAGCTTTATATTCAGTTTTTCTAGATATATTTTTTCTGCCAATGCTTTATCTAAGTTACTTTCAATAATTGCTTCGGCCACATATTTTCCGCTTAAAATAGCATTAGAAATTCCTTCTGCAGTAATCGGCTCTGCAAAACCTGCTGCGTCCCCAATTAAAAAGACATTATTTTTTACAAATCCGTCTGTTCTTGGTGCAATCGGAATTTGAAAACCATGCGCATCTTCTTTTATAATTTCTTTAATTCCTAAAGTATGTATATATTTTCTGTAGTATTCTTTTAAATTTATTTTCCCTTTTTTTGTCGTTAAAACGCCTAATGATAAATGGTTTTTCTTTGGGAAGCTCCATGCATATCCGTAAGGAACAGCATCAATATCAAAACGAACACTTTTAGAGAGGCGTTCAAAATCTTCTTCAGATACTTCCACTTCATATTCTAAAGCAGGAATCAGTTTTCTAGTGTCTTCTTTCCAGCCAGCCATTTTTGCAGTCGGACTTAAAACACCATCCGCAGCAATTACAAAGTTTGCAGAAATTTCTCCTTGTTCCGTTTTTAGAATCGATTTTTGATTTCTATAATCAATCGCTAATAATTTATGATTTTCTAATAAAGTAACACCTAATTCTTTTGCTTTTTCTGTAATTAAATTATCAAAAGAATCTCGCATAATCATTGTAATTATTGGGGTTTCCTTGTGCGACTTATAACAAATTTCTAAATTATTATTAAAATAACTATCTACTGAAAAAAATTCACGTTCAACAACTTCAGAAATATCAAAAGGCATCTCTTTTTTACCTCTATTTACAAAGCCACCACCACATGTTTTATATCTTGGTAGCGTTTCTTTTTCAATAATTACGGTAGAAATTCCTTGTTTTCCTAGATAAAACGCTGTGGAAGCTCCAGAAGGACCACTACCAATAATTGCGACATCAAAATGTTTCATAAATTTTTTAGCTTTTTTTTACGATTATAGAGAATCTTACCAATTTATTTTGGCTAAAATAGGGAAGTGGTCTGAATTATTCTCAGAAAAAGAATGAAACTGATTTACAATGGCTGTGCTATCGGTTAAAATAAAATCAATGCGCATAGGAAACCAGTAATTATAAGTCTTTCCGAAACCTTCGCCTGCTTCAATAAAAGTATCTTTTTTGTTTTTTGAAATCTGATTATACACCCAAGAATATGAAGTGTTATTAAAATCGCCAGCAACTATTTTTTTTCCTTTCCATTGTTTTTCATGTTCTAAAAATACTTCAGTTTGCGCAGCTTGTTTTTTAAAACCTTCCTCTAATCTAGCAATTAATTTTTGTGAATTTTCTTCTCCGAAGTTTTCTTTATCAGTTTTTAATTGTAAAGATTGTAAATGTAAATTATAGACTCTTATCGTATCTTTATTTTTCTTAATATCAACAAAAATAATATTGTTAGAGGTATTCTTTAAATTTAAAGAACCTTTATTTATAATTGGAAATTTAGAATATATCGCCAAGCCGATTTTAGCTTTATTATTTTTCGTTTTTATGTATTTATAGGGATAAGAAAATTGTTGTTTTTCTAAACTATAATATTCTTGAAATATTAAAACATCTGGAGATTTTTCAAGAACAAATTCATTAATTTTTTGAGGTATGTTTTCTTCATTAATCCATTTCCAATGATTAAACATTCTTACATTATAGCTCATCACTTTTAAATCATCATTTAAAGAAGAGCCAGTACTTGTAAGTTTGTATAAAGTTGGTGTAAAATACCAACCGACACATAGAATTAGAGTAGATACAATGAGCTGTTTCTTTAGTTTCAGCAACCAAAACACGGCAAAAGCAACATTAATGAAGATTAAAACAGGAACTACTAAACTTAAAACAGCAAAAATGGCAATGTTATTTGGTGATATATAAGGAAGTAAATAAGACAACAATAAGAGTGTTGCCAACAAAGAGTTGATTATAAAAATGATTTTATCGATAAATGATAACTTTTTCACGTTGGTGAGTTGAAATTATATTATTTTTTTCCTTGTTTAAACAAAAAGTCTTTTTCTGATTTAGTTAAAGTATCATAACCCGATTTGCTGATTTTATCTAAAATTGTATCAATTTGCTTTTGATTTAAATTGACATTTGAACGTTCATTTTTCTTTTCTTTTGATTTATAAACAGTTTTTAAAGGTTTTTCCTTCTTTTTAAAGAGGTTACCCAAATGATCAAACAAAGAAATTTCTTTATTACTTCCTTTGATCACATATAAAAACCCAAATAAAGCTCCTCCTAAATGCGCAAAATTTCCACCCGCGTTTGTACCGATTAAACCCAAAACATCTAAACCAACCCAAATTGCCGCTAAATACCACAATTTAACATAGCCAATAAAGCGTATTTTTAACTCATAGTTTGGTATATAGGTTGCAACGCCCACAAAAATGGCAGATACCCCTGCAGAAGCGCCTACTAAGTAGGTAGCTTTTCCTTCAAATAAAGGAAAGTAATTCTGACTTAATACATATAAAACACCACCAAAAAAAGTACCTAATACATAGAACGTTAACAATTGTTTTTCTGAAAAATATTGAAGAAAAAGATTTCCTATAAAATATAAGCCAATTAAATTAAATAAAATATGCAAAAATCCTCCATGTAAAAATCCATAAGAAATAATAGACCAGGGTTTCATAAACATGGAATCAAAACGATCATCTAAAGCAAACCAATCTACTATAAAATTTGCATTGCCATTGTATAACTTTGAAAACACCGTCATTAAAAGCGTAAGAATAAATACTCCAATATTTATGAGTATCAATTTCTCAATAATATTTCCGGTACTATATCTTTTTTTAATTTCTTCTATAATATTCATCAATTGAATTTAAAATGATTTTGTTTCCAATAATATGCAATTATAAAACCGATTAATGCACCGCCTATATGTGCAAAGTGAGCAATATTTCCAACAGAGTATTTTGTCATCCCAAAAAATAAATCACCCAAAATCATTACAGGAATAAAGTACTTTGCCGCAATTGGAACAGGGAAAAATATTAACGCCAATTTTGCATCTTTAAAATACAATCCAAAAGCAACTAAAATTCCATAAACGGCTCCAGATGCACCAACTGCCGGAGTGTGATATAGGCTGTAAATTTTATCAAATTTAGTTTGTGTTATAGCACCACCTATATTAAAACCAGCTGTATTTCCTTTGTCTAAAATTGAAATTACATCAGAATTACTTAAACCTGCATTGATAAATAATTCATATATTCCATTAAATTGATAATAA
>JBNMNV010000322.1:0-3463 GCA_051278125.1 Polaribacter sp.
TGTAAAGGATAAAATTACTTTTTTCATTTTTATTAAGATTAATTATAAATAATATTTTTATTTAGTTGCAAATATAAAACACAAAAGTAATTTCTACAAAGTTTATTTAGAATAAATAAAAATAAAAGTATAAAATATTGATTGTGAATATTTTAAAATAAATTTTTTCTGAAAAAGTATCCTAAAAATGAAGATGGGCATTATAAAATATATTCAAAAAAGGCTTCATTATAGCTAGCGATAGTACTTGTTCGAATACGATACACATTTTGTAAACTAAATTCAGCTGTACTAATTCATAAAAAAACCGAGCAAATTAATCGGTTTTTGCATAAAACTATTTAGAATTTAAATTTTAACCGAATACAGAATTTCATAAATCAGAAAACTATTCCTATTTTTATCGGTATGATAAAATCCTATATTTTTAAAATTCTTCTACTTTTAATTTTTATGACTACTTCTTGTAAATCTCAAAATAGCACTACCCTAAATCAAAAAACATATACCTTTAAAAAAGGAGATCAAAACGGTATTGGAAAATGGTATTTAGGAAGAGAAATTGCCTATGTAATGGGGTATCAAGGAATCAATTGGTTAGAGCGTTCTAATAGAGAGAAAGAAGAAAACACCGCGAAACTTGTTAAAAATATGGATATCAAACCAACGGATGTCATTGCTGATATTGGTGCTGGTTCTGGGTATCATACTTTTAAGATGGCTCCTATTGCTAACAAAGGAACCATTTATGCGGTAGACATTCAGCCAGAAATGTTACAAGCAATGCTATTCAATAAAAAATATGAAACGAACAAAAATATCGAACTTGTTTTGGGTGATGAAAAAAGCGTAAATCTTCCTGAAAATAGTTTTGATAAAGTTTTAATGGTTGATGTGTATCACGAATTTAATTTTCCGAAAGAAATGGTTTTATCGATAAAAAAATCTTTGAAGAAAACGGGAAAAATATATTTAATTGAATACCGAAGTGAAGATCCTTTAATTCCTATTAAAGAAATTCATAAAATGTCTGAAAAACAAGCCATAAAAGAAATGAAGGCTGCTGGTTTTAAACTCGAAAAAAACATTGATAATTTACCGATTCAGCATTGTATGGTTTTTGTAAGAAATTAAAACAAAACAGCCGGTAAAATTAAGGAATTCAAAAGCTAACTCCCATGCAGCTGGCTGATAAACTTTTTGTGGTTGTTGACATTTCAAAACACATAAAAAAGGCTTTTCGTAAATCAAACTTAACTTAATGAAACAAGGTGCTTTCTAATGCAGTTTCTTTATGGCTGCATTTGTTACAAGTTCTTATTAAGTTTGTTTGTCTAAAACAGTTCTTATATTTTAAATTTTATAAAATAACCATTCCTGTTGTACCTGTAGACTTCTGAACAAAAATCAGAAATTCAGTGTGGGAAAGAAATCATCACCGAAGTTTCACAAAACTAATAAAAAAGTCCAATTTTACTTCGTCCTTTTTTACACCTTAACAGGTGATGCATTCATTCAAAATGGATTTTATTTTAACTATGGATAATTTACTATCTTTCCATCAAATAAAAAAATCATTTTACTATTTTGAAGCCCACATAGTTACAAAACAATAGGATGGCTTTACAACAAAAAACATTCAATTTGAGAGCACCTGTTTTTCTGATTTTAGGCGCTAGAGCTCCCATCGCTTTAGAACTGTCTCGCAGCTTTCATGCGCAAGGTTTAAAAGTAATCCTTGCCGATTCTTTAAGATTCCCAATCGGTCGTTGGTCAAATAGTATTGCACACTTTGAGCGACTCCCAAAGGCCAGACAAAACACAATAGATTTTGTGGAAACCATTTCAAAACTAATCATAAAACACACAATTACGGATATAATACCTTGTTGTGAAGAAGTATTTTACATCGCCAAACATAAGAATAATTGGAATTGTAAAGTGTGGACATCTGATATAAAACTTTTGAATTTATTGCATAATAAGGAAACTTTTTCAAGAGAATTCAAAGACTTTTTAACCATACCGGAAACCATTTCCTTAGAGAAATTTTCAAATTGGTCTCAAAGCAACACCTATGTTTTTAAACCCAAATATTCGCGGTTTGCAAGTAGTACAATTTTAAACACTTTGATACATTCTAATACCATAAATGATCCTGAAAATTGGATTGCTCAAAGAAAAGTAACCGGAACAGAGGTCTGCGTTTACACTATTTGGGATTCAGGAAAATTAAAAGGCTATTCTTGCTATATGCCTTTATACCGAGTAAAAAAAGGAGCGGCTATTTACTTTGAACATTTTGAAAACAGCCAACTAAAAGAAAAAATTAAGAAATTTGGCGAGTATTACTTATACAGCGGTCAACTAAGTTTTGATGTCATTATTTCTGATCACAACTTTTGGTTTCTAGAGTGCAACCCTAGAGGTACTAGTGGAGCTCATTTATTGCGTCAAAGTTTAGCTGATTCCTTTTGTAATGATGTTGTAAACACGATCCCAAACAAAAATGATTACATGTTATCAAGTGTTCTTTTGTTTACAAAACCATTCGTATTTCTTTCCAAAAAAGTTCAACGGGCCAAAGGAGTTATTTTTCGTTGGCAAGACCCTGTACCTTCTTTTTTACAACTTATTAGTTTGCTAGAATTAATCTATATTAAATTATCAAAAGGTATTAGTTTAACACAAGCTACTACTTTTGATATTGAATGGAACGGGCATGAAGATTAGATGGGCTAAACAAGAAGAATTAACGGGCATAGTCGGTGACTTCAGTAAAATAATTTCACCCAATTCGCAATTGCTCATTGAAAACGTACGCACAGAATATCGGGTACTTCGCGTTCGTAAAGAAGTGTTTTTCCCTGTTACAATAAACCATACAGAATGGGAGAACTCTTTTGTTTGTGGACCTTACGCTGCTTATACGGCCTATGCCAAAGAAGAAATTAAATGGAACATCGATCATAAAACAGTACGTGCTATTTTAATTCTTCTTGTCAATACAATCTCAGGTTGGTTAAAAAGAGGCATGCTCAACAAAAATGTGCATGTGAATAATTTTCTCATGACTACCAACCCATATCCAGAATGGAACGGCAAAGAAATTACTGAAATCACCTCTTTTATAAAAGCCCAATACCCTAAACACGCTATTATTTTTAGATCCTTAAATGACTATCAGCACGGACACTTATTACAATTATTTCAAAAAAATAAGTATGAAAACGTGGGTAGTAGACAAGTGTATATTTTCAATCTTACCAAAGAAGCTTGGCTTAAGCATCGCAACAATAAACATGATAACAAGCTAATTGAGAAAAAAGGGCTACATTTGATAAATCATAAAGAAATGAAAGCTTATCTTCCACAAGCACTTCAACTTTATCGAGATTTGTACTTAAAAAAATATTCTGAATTAAATCCGCAACTCACACTAAAATATTTTGAAGAAGTTCAT
>JBNMNV010000323.1:0-3447 GCA_051278125.1 Polaribacter sp.
TGGCAGTATTGTTGATATCTTGAGAAGTTAATCCGAAGTGAATAAACTCTTTGAATTTTTGTAATCCTAAGGTATCAAATTTTTCTTTTATAAAATACTCAACAGCTTTTACATCATGATTTGTTATCCTTTCGATATCCTTTATTTTTTGAGCATCTTCTGTTGAAAAATCAGTATAAATTTTACGTAGATCTGCAAATAAATGAGCATTAAAATCAGCTAATTGAGGTAAAGGAATTTCACAAAGCGCAATAAAATATTCAATTTCTACCCGAACGCGGTATTTTATCAAAGCTTCTTCAGAAAAATAGTTAGAAAGTTTAGATATTTTATTTCTATAACGCCCGTCAATAGGGGAGATGGCATTTAATTGAGTTAAATTCATTTTTTATGCTGTTGTTAATTGCAAAAATAAATATTTGAAAGTCTAATTTGGTATGAATTCCTGAAAATTTTTACGGCATATTTTTTAATTCATAAACTTGTTTATTGCAGCATTATTATTTGATAGATGAATAGAATTATATTGATCAATATACTAATCAAACAAAACCAAACTATAAATTTAAATTTCATTACATCTAAGACTGCCACTAATGTAGACATGGCTAAAATGATTGAAATGGCTAAAATTACATAAGAAACATTTATGTAAAGCGATAGTCCTGCCGTTAAAGAAGAAATGCCTGTATTGTACATAATTAGTAAAATAGGAACACCAATTTCATTGTTTTTATCAGCTTCAATTTTTCTATTCATAAAATCAACAAGATTAAAACTTGTTTTGTGCGTTATTTTTAAGGTATTACTTTCAATATTAAAGAAGTTTATAAGACAAAGCTAAAATGAAAAAAAATCGTACTCAATGAGCTAGATCATTTTGCTAATGCAATTTGTTGTTTTTTTTGATCAATGTTAAAATGTGATTCCCGCGTGCTTTTGTTCCTTTACTTTCATGAATAATTGTTGCTTCAATCAAATTTTTTAAGGCTGGATGTACCCAGTCTTTTTCTAAACCAAAATAATATAAGAAACTCATAGTATAGGCTCTTACCGCAATTTTTTGTGGCGTAATCAGCCAATCAAATCCTGTTTCGATAATAGTATTTATATGGATATTTTTTAATTTATTTTGAACTTCACTTTTATTTTCAGCATGGTAAGCAATGGCTAAATGTTCGCAAATTTTAGCACAAGGTCTAATTGCACTGTCAAATTTTAAGGTTGCTATTTTTGCAGAAAATTCATCTAAATGAGATAAAATCCACTCTAAATGATGGTTTGTGCAAATCCATTCTAAAACCCAAGCTGCTTTTATGGAAATTTTATGTTCAACTTGAAAAGTAATCATAACCAAATCTTTAAATAATAGTTGGTTTTCTAGCACAAAATTGGCAACTCTTTGACGGTCTTCTTTTAAAGCCGTCATTTTATCAAGTTCTTCTTTTAAATTATGAATACTCATTTTTAAATGATTTATGTATATTTACTCTAAAATTCTATCTAAATGATAAATATAAAACGGGTTTATGTTGTTTTTATCTTTTTTACTTCTTTTTTTCTAAGTGAATCTGTCATTGCGCAAAAAATCAATCAATTTGATGCCAACAATAAAAGAATTGGAGTTTGGAAAAAATATTATCCAAATGACAGAATCCGATATCAAGGACAATTTAAAAACGGAAAAGAAGTGGGTGTTTTTAAATTTTATGACATTTCAGATTCTAAAAACCCAACAATCATTAAAACATTTTCAGCTAGCAGCAATCAAGTGGCCATAGCATTTTATACTTTGGGTGGCATTCTGCAGAGTAAAGGTTTTTTGGTGGATAGAAAAAGAGTTGGAAAATGGACTTATTTTTTTGGGAATGGAAACGTGATGTCAGAGGAAAATTATGTAGACGGGAAGTTAGAAGGAAAGCTCATTAATTATTATCCAAATGGAAAATCTACAGAAATATCTATGTATAAAAATGGATTGAAAGACGGCATCTCACAAAAATATTCTAGCGATGGAATTTTAATTGAAGAAGTCACTTTCAAAAATGGAGTTCCCAATGGGAAGGCACAATATTTTGAATTAAATGGAGATTTAAAAGAAGTGGGGGTTTATAAAAACGGAAGAAGAGAAGGGAAGTGGGAATATTATTTAGATGGTGAAATAACAGCCAAAGAGAATCTTAAAAAGGAACAATATATAAAGAATTAGAATTCATCAATTTCTGTAATAAGCACATCAATTCTTTCAATCCACAAATCATTTACAAATCCGTAACTTTGCCAACTCAAAATTAAAAAATGAAAAGAGTAGTTGTGGGGCTTTCCGGAGGAGTAGATTCTAGTGTTACTGCCCATTTGTTAAAGGAACAAGGCTTTGAAGTTATTGGTCTTTTTATGAAAAATTGGCACGACGATTCAGTAACTATTTCCAATGAATGTCCTTGGTTAGAGGATAGTAACGACGCCATGATTGTTGCTGAAAAGTTAGGAATTCCTTTTCAAGTAGTAGATTTAAGCCAACAATACAAAGAACGTATTGTAGATTATATGTTTGATGAGTATAGCAAAGGAAGAACACCAAATCCTGATGTACTTTGTAACCGAGAAATAAAGTTTGATGTATTTATGGACATCGCCTTAAAGTTAGGTGCAGATTATGTAGCCACTGGTCATTATTGCAGAAAAGGAGAAGAAATTATCGATGGTAAATCCGTTTACAAATTGTTAGCAGGCAAAGACAGGAATAAAGATCAATCGTATTTTTTATGCCAGTTATCTCAAGAACAATTAACAAAAGCATTATTTCCTATTGGCGAATTAACAAAGCCAGAAGTAAGAGAGATTGCGAAAGCCGCTGATTTAATTACAGCCGAAAAGAAAGATTCTCAAGGTTTATGTTTTATCGGTAAAGTTCGTTTACCTGAATTTTTACAACAAAAATTGCAACCTAAAGAAGGCGTTATTGTAAATATTCCTTCGGACTTTGAGCAATTCACAAAAGCAACGCCAAACTTTAAAAACAAAGAAGCAGAACTTCATTATTTCGCAACAAAGTTCTCTTATCTAGAAAATGATGGAAAAACAGTAGGGAAACACCAAGGAGCCCATTATTTCACAAAAGGACAGCGTAAAGGATTAAATGTTGGTGGCACAAAAGAAGCTTTATATGTTATAGAAACTGATGTTCTAAAGAATATAATCTATACGGGAGAAGGAAAAAACCATAGAGGATTGTACAGAAATGTACTTTTTGTCTCTAATGAAGAACTTCATTGGATACGTGAAGATTTAGCTTTAAAACCAGGAGAAATTCTGCAAGTTGAAGCAAGGATTCGATATAGACAGACTTTAGAAAAAGCAATTTTACACAAAGTAGCAACAGGGTTGTATGTTGAATTTGAGAAGCAACAATCTGCCATTCAAGAAGGCCAATTTGTTGCTTGGTAT
>JBNMNV010000324.1:0-3442 GCA_051278125.1 Polaribacter sp.
ATAAGCTTTCGGAATGGTAATTTCTTCAGTTACCACAAACTCATCATAATACTTTACTTCTTTGACAAAAGGTTTACTTTTATCATAAAATAATCGCTTTCCATTGGTTACTTTACTATCAATCATTGCGCCTTCATACCCTTTAAAGTTTAAGGTTCTAAATTTTTCTCGATCTACTTTATATTGAATTGGGTAGGTTTTCTTTGCTAAAATTTCTTCGGTTGCTTTAGAACGTAAATCTTTAATCATTTCTGAATTTTCTTCGGTAAAATCGAATGCAGAAAACATTAATTCATACGTTTGTTCCACTCTAATTTTATATGGTTTTAACATGTGTGTTTCTACCATTAAACCCAAGGTATGAAAGAGTGTTGTATAACCGGTAGAGTATCTTGGGGAATCGAAAAACTGAGAAAAACCTGCTTCGGGTGTAGTGCCCCAAACATTTACATACGGCGTAATAATAATTCCTTTTGTTTCTAAAGAAGTTTCTAATTGCGGTCGCATTTCATTTTGTAAAAATGTACCTAAACTGCCCCCCAACTTATTGTGTTGCGTGAATAAATGGGTAATTGCGTATTGATAATCTGCACCATTACTTACATGATTGTCAATAAATACATCTGGATCTACAGCATGAAAAATCTCTGCAAAAGTAGCTGCGTTTTTAGTGTCTTGTTTGATGAAATCTCTATTTAAATCATAGTTTCTAGCATTTCCTCTAAAACCATATTCTAAAGGACCATTTTGATTGGTTCTTGTCTGCGAATTTCGATTTAAAGAACCACCAACATTATACACAGGAATGACACAAATAATCGAATTTTTATATTTCTCTTTAATAGAATCATTCTGAACAATGTCTCTTAAAAGCATCATGGAAGCGTCAATTCCGTCTGATTCTCCTGGATGAATTCCGTTATTAATTAAAATTCTATTTTTTTGCGAATCCTTAATTTCATCTACATTATAAATTCCTTCTCTATTGTAAACCACCAAATGCAAAGGTTCTCCAGAATCTGTTTGTCCAAAAGAGAACAAAGAAATCTGACTATATGCTTCCGATAACTCTGTATAATAAGCAATTACATCCTTATATTCTGGAGTTTCTGTTCCTTTTGAAGTTTCAAAAAGTGTTGTAAAATCAATGTTTTCTTTGGAGGATTTATCACAAAAAATCAACAAAAAACAGCAAGAAAAAAGTACTATAATTTTTAAAGTTACGCTTGGTTTCATTTTTATTAAATTTATATATATGATACTGAAACAAATCAGTGTAAACAACTAAACTCTTACGGGTTTAGGAACTAGTTTTGTATAATCGCCTTGATTTCTAATAACATCTCTTACGATAGACGAAGAAATGTATGAGGTATTTGCGGATGTTAATAAAAAGACGGTTTCAATAGGTGCTAAATCTCTGTTGGTATGCGCAATGGCTTTTTCAAACTCAAAATCAGCAGGATTTCTTAGGCCTCTTAAAATAAAATCTACCTTATTTTTTTGACAAAAATGAACTGTTAAACCCTTGTAAGTAACTACTTTTATTTTAGGTTCGTGTTGAAAACAATCTTCAATAAACTTTTTACGCTGCTCTAAAGAAAACATATATTTTTTATCGGCGTTGATACCAATTGCGATAATAAGTTCGTCAAATAAATTTACACCTCTCTTAATAATATCAAAATGACCTAAAGTGATGGGATCGAAAGATCCGGGAAATATTGCTCTTTTCATGTGTTACTTTATGTTTTTGATGATGTTCATGGTTTTAATTCATAAAACCTAACTTATTTTAAGGCCATTTGAATTGAATTGTCAAACAATTCATGTAACGAAATTCCAGCTTTTTTAGCTTGTTGCGGTAAAATGCTTTCTAACGTCATTCCTGGCACCGTATTGATTTCTAGAAAATGTGGTTCTCCGTTTATAAAAATATATTCAGCTCTAGAAAAACCAGACATATTTAAGACTTTATACACTTTTTTAGCAATTGCCTCTACCCTACTTTTTTCTTCAGATGAAATTCTAGCTGGTGTTATTTCTTGCGATTTTCCTTCATATTTTGCCTCATAATCAAAGAAATCATTTTCCGAAACAATTTCTGTAATTGGCAACACTTTTATGGCTCCTTTATACTCAATAACACCTACAGAAACTTCTGTGCCGTCTAAAAAAGATTCTATCAAAATAGCTATATCTTCTTTGTAAGCGGTTTCAATCCCTTGCAAAACCTCTTCTTTCGTATAGGCTTTAGAGATTCCGAAGCTAGAACCTGCATTGTTTGGTTTTATAAAACAAGGCAGCCCAACTTTGGCAATTATCTGATCTGTATGAATGCTATCTCCTTGATTTAAATAGACAGAAATGGCCGTTTTAATACCGTATTCTTTTACAACACTCAAGGTATCTCTTTTGTTAAAAGTCAATGCCATTTGATAAAAAGGTGCGGATGTATGTTTGATTCCTAACAGTTCTAAATAACTTAAAATCATTCCATTTTCTCCAGGATTTCCGTGAATTGCATTAAAAACACAATCGAAATTGGTATTTGTAATCCCTTTTAGAAACGAAAAATTATTTTTATTGATTTCATATTCTACATCATCATCATCTAAAGCAACCCACTTTTCCTTTAAAATATGCACTCGAAAAGGATTATATTTTTCGCGGTCTAAATGGTTAAAAACAACATTTCCACTTTTTAAAGAAATGTTTACTTCGGATGAATATCCGCCCATTATGATAGCAATATTTTTTCTCATCAGTTTTAATTATAGAAACAAATTTATCAAAATATAAATAGAAACAACAACGTTTAGTTTTTATATATTTGTCATCTAACAAAAAACATTTTATGAGTATTTTTAAGTTTCTTAAAAGCAAGTCGTTTTTTAAACAAATTGCCATTGCCATTATAGGTTTTGTTATCTTATTTTTTGGATTAAAATTTTGGTTAAACGTTACAACCAATCACGATCAAAAGATACAAGTTCCTTATTTACACAAATTGACAATTAAAGAAGCTGAAGGAAAATTAACAGCGTTGAATTTAGATTTTAAGGTAATTGATAGTGCTAGTTACAATCCTGAATATCCCAAAAAATCTGTGATAGAACAAAGTCCGGAAGCTGGTGACTTTGTGAAAGAAAAACGTAAAATTTATTTGACGCTAAATCCTTCTAAATACAGAGATATTACCATTCCTGATTTAAACGGTCGTACAAAAAGACAAGCTATTTCTGAATTACAAGCCATTGGTTTTATTGTAGGTACTGAATTTACCTATGTAAAAGATATTGGTAAAGATGTGGTTAGAGGCCTAAGACATAAAGATAAAATTTTAAATCCTAATGATCAATTGCCAAAAAACTCTATCATAGATTTAGTTTTAGGTGATGGAAATGGGAATTAGTATTCAGTATTCAGTATTCAGTATTCA
>JBNMNV010000325.1:0-3399 GCA_051278125.1 Polaribacter sp.
TCAATAAAAATTTTTAACTTTAAAATTCAGTATTTAAGATTGATAAACAAATTTTGATTCCTTGTCTTATGTTGCCTATTCTGATATTCTCATTGGGGCTATGCTGATTGTTATCCATATTTACCATTGGTACAATAATAGCAGGTAAATTCAATTTATTAATTGCGGGTGTTATGGGGACAGTGCCTCCCATAGTTCTTATACTTACAGGTGCTTTACCAAAAGTTGTTGCTAAACTACTTCTTAGCTTTTTACCAAAAACTGAATTTAAAGGAGTTCTAAAAGCATTCACTCCAGCGTTTGATTTAAAGGTAACAATTTTATGGTGTGCCAACCTTTCTTTATCTGAAGGTTCTCTATCTAACACTAAAAAACCTTGATTTTTAATATGATTTTTAATCTTTTCTAACTGCACTTTTCCATCAGTTTCCTGAACCAATCTTACATCTATATCTGCTGTAGCATACTCAGGAATTACCGTTTTTAATCCTTTGCCTTTCCAAGAAGTTCCTATTTGACGAATATTTAAAGATGGATATTGTAAAGATTCTTGATAACTATTGGCTACTTTTTCTGGTTGATTGATCACTAAACCTTTATGAATAAAATCTTCGTTATCAGGAACAGATTTTAAGATTTCTTGCGCCTCTTCACTAATAAAAATGTCTTTGTAATAATCTTTAATTACTACTTTTCCATCTTCAGATTTCATTGAGGCTAATAATCTTGATAAGGTAAAAACAGGATTTGAAACATAATTACCATAATGACCACTATGTTGAGGTAATTTGGCTCCATAAGTAGTAATGCTGCAAGTGGCAATTCCTCTGCAACCAAATGTCAATGTAGGCTGATTAGAATTATGCGCAGGTCCATCCATAATAATCATATAATCAGACTTATAGACCTCCTTATACGTGTCTAAAGTTGATAAAAATGCATCTGAACCATATTCTTCTTCTAAATCAAAAATAATTTTGATATTGAATTTTGGCTGTTTATTTTGAGATTCTAGCATTTCTAATGCTGATAAGAACATCACTATAGGAGCTTTATCATCTGCAGCAGCTCTTGCAAAAATTCGCCATTCATCATTTATTTTTGTATTAAGATGATCCCAAGGAATTGTTTTCCAATCTCCTTTTTCTGCCTTTTCTTTTAGTTCAGGTGAAAAGGGATCTTTCTGATTCCAAGCATCTGGATTTACTCGCTGACCATCCAAATGAAAATAAAATAGGATGGTTTTATAATCAGCATTCACAATTTTCTCTGCAAATACAACAGGTAAAGTAGTTGCTTGTAAATTTTGAAAACTAAACCCAACTTTTTTATACTTTTTCTTTACCCAAGAAATATTCTTGAACATATTCTGAATATCTTCTGGCAAATTAGGGATGCTTACAAACTCTTTATGACTTTGTAAAACACTGTACAATTTTGCATCAATTTGAGTATCCAAATCATTTTGAGTAAACCCAGAAAATGTCGTAATAAAAATTAGCAGTAAAAATTTTCTCATTATTATTTTTTATACGCTGTAACTTTAATCTCAACTACCAAATCTGGATGTGGTAATTGATGTACAGCAACCGTTGTTCTTGTTGGCCCGGTTTCTTTTTCAAAAAACTCTGCATATGCTTTATTATAATCGGCAAAATCGTTCATATTTACTAAAAAAGAAGAAACATCAACCACATCTTTTAAACTTGCACCAACCATTTTTAGGTTTTTATCTATGTTTTCTAAAACTGCCTTTGTTTGCAAATACGGATCTAATTTTTTAGTTCCCATTTCGTCAATAATTACGACTCCTGCAATGGTATTATCTGCTCTTCTAGAACTTGTACCCGAAACAAAAATAAAATCTCCCACAACTTTTACATGCGGATATGCCCCTCTAGGCGTAACTTTGTCCTCCATTTTTAAATGTTTTTATTTTTTTAATATATGTTTTCATGCTTTTACAAGCCTTTTTACGAGACTGTCTGTCTTGATTTGGTCTTCTGCTATATCTCAGGTTTTTATCACAGAGACTTATTGATTTCTGACCATTGTATTGGTTAACAAAAAGTAACCATTTATCTTTCTCCTTAATATTTACCCCACAAGCGGCACTATTTAAAGCTGTTTCAATCTCAATAATTTTATCAACTTTTCCTTTGTGTGATTTTTTAACTTTAAAAGTGATTATTTTTTTGTAATTCTCTTCATCTATCCGCACTTTTAAAACCTTTCCTTTTACTATGTAAGATGCGTTTGTATAATCTTTAACCCCAAAATCTGAGTGCACACAAGTACAAGTAAAAGAATAGGTACTTTGGAGAATAAATAATAGAATAAGTAATTTTTTCATGGGTTCAGTTTTCATAATTTTAAGATTATTCGCGCAGATCTGCTGTTATACCAATTTACATTTCAAATGCCATATAAAATTAGTTTCTTTTTCACCCATTTGTCGTCATAAAATAGAACCGTAGCTATTGCTATGCTTAAATTTTATTCCTAAACTGGATAAAAAATAATTCAAATTTTTAATACACCATTTAAAACACAAATTGGTATTAGAATTTTATTCTTTCCATATACATTTATTTCTCTCAGTAAAACAATGAACTTTTCCATTTAGAGTCCCGCTACTTTATCTTCTTCTAAAATTTCATTCGTTTCTTTTACAACCTTATCTAAAATAATTTTCAATTCTTCTTTTGTCATGTCTAAATGTGTGTGAACCTCATCATCTGAAATCATATTCAATAACGCTTTATCTTGCGCTCTTCCTCTTTTCATGGCTTCATTGTAACCAATATGCTCATTAAAAGTTACTAAAGAATATTTTGATGCATATTGATTTGGAAATGTTTTCTCTAAATCCATTTCTATCTTTCTTTTCTCTTTAAAAAGCGGATTCGCAACATGGTTTTTCATCTCATGAAAATTGTCTATTGCCAAATCTGCAATAGCATCAGTATCGTGCTTTCTTGCTTTTTGATAGGCTTTAAAAACAGTTTTCCAATCTGGTAAATCTTGATTTAAAATCTCGTCTAGCACAAAAACATCTTCAAAGGAGGCATTCATTCCTTGACCGTAAAAAGGCACAATTGCATGTGAAGAATCGCCAATTAACAAGGTTTTATTTTGATAACTCCAAGGCGAACATTTTACAGTTCCTAATGGGCCCGTTGGGTTGTTCATGAATTCTTCTTTAATATTTGGAATTAAAGCCAAAGCATCCGGGAATTCCTTTTCAAAAAACTCGGTAATTTTTTCTTCGGATGTTAAGTTTTCGAAATTAAATTCACCCTCATCATAACTTAAAAACAAAGTAACCGTGAAACTGCCGTCCATATTTGGCAATGCAATTAACATAAAATCGCCACGAGGCCAAATATGCAAATGCCC
>JBNMNV010000326.1:0-3370 GCA_051278125.1 Polaribacter sp.
ATTATTGAAGCCCCAACCATTGAGCCAGGCATTATAGCCCCAGCCGTTATCC
The DNA here is from genome assembly GCA_051278125.1 of Polaribacter sp. Classification (GTDB taxonomy): domain Bacteria; phylum Bacteroidota; class Bacteroidia; order Flavobacteriales; family Flavobacteriaceae; genus Polaribacter. The sequence goes on from JBNMNV010000326.1 coordinate 53, forward strand.
AAACCTATTCCCCAATTATTACCAAACATAAAGGGATCGTTCATTAAATTAATATGAACAACTACATCATTATCTTCATAGCCCCAAGGTTGATTTGCATTATAATTAAGGGTTTCATCAATAATCTCATCATCCATGTAAGGATCATCAGAATTATAAGAATTCACATCCGTAAAAATCTGAGTCGCTTCAATTCTTTGAAGGTTTTCTAATGATTTCGTAAAGTAATTATCTTCGTAATCATCATATTCCTGCCCATTTAAAACGATTACCTTTTTTTCTTCTTGTTTAGGAGCAACATCACCGTAAATTCCGTCTTCATTATAAACACTTTGATAGGTTCCACATGAAATCAAAAATAAATTAACCGTTGCAAATAAAATTACTTGTTTTAGCTTTAAATTTTTATAATGTAGTTTCATAATGTTATAATTTTAGGTGAATACTTTTTAATAGAAATTTTGCTTTAAAAACACTTAAATATAGTAATTTTGTATCGATTTTAATAGCGATGTGTTGTTTTTAACAAAATTTTTCAATTAAATTATTACAACATCTATGCCAAACTAATAGATTATGAGCAAGAAGTTAACGAAAAGAGCCGAAGATTATTCTAAATGGTATAATGAATTGGTGGTGAAAGCTGATTTAGCGGAAAATTCTGCTGTGAGAGGTTGTATGGTTATAAAGCCCTATGGATTTGCTATTTGGGAAAAAATGCAAGCAGAGTTGGATAGAATGTTTAAAGAAACAGGTCATCAAAATGCTTATTTTCCTTTGTTTGTTCCTAAAAGTTTATTTGAAGCTGAAGAAAAAAATGCTGAAGGATTTGCGAAAGAATGTGCGGTTGTAACACATTATAGACTGCAAAATGATCCTGATAAACCAGGGAAGTTAAGAGTAGATCCTGAAGCAAAATTAGAAGAGGAATTAGTGGTAAGGCCAACTTCTGAAGCTATTATTTGGAGTACCTATAAAGGATGGATTCAATCTTACAGAGATTTACCTTTATTAATAAACCAGTGGGCAAATGTGGTACGGTGGGAGATGCGAACTCGTTTATTTTTAAGAACTTCAGAGTTTTTATGGCAAGAAGGCCATACAGCACATGCTACAAAAATAGAAGCAGTAGCAGAAGCAAAACAAATGCAAGAGATCTATGCTGAATTTGCAGAAAACTTTATGGCGATGCCTGTTGTAAGAGGCGTTAAATCTGATAGCGAGCGTTTTGCTGGGGCAGAGGAAACTTTTACTATTGAAGCTTTAATGCAAGATGGAAAAGCATTACAAGCAGGAACAAGTCATTTTTTAGGTCAGAATTTTGCGAAAGCTTTTGATGTAAAATTTACTTCTAAAGAAGGAAAGCAAGAATATGTTTGGGCAACTTCTTGGGGGGTCTCTACACGTCTAATAGGAGGGTTAATCATGACCCATTCTGATGATTTTGGTTTGGTTTTACCACCTAAATTAGCACCAATTCAAGTGGTAATTGTTCCAATTTATAAAAATGAAGAGCAATTAGATGCTATATCACAGAAAGTAAATGAAATTGTAAAGGAGTTACGTAAAAAAGCAATTTCTGTGAAGTATGATGATAGAGATACCTATAGACCTGGTGCAAAATTTGCAGAATATGAATTAAAGGGAGTTCCGATTAGAATTGCTATTGGAAATCGAGATTTGGAGAATGGAACGTTAGAAATTGCCAGAAGAGATACCTTAGAAAAACAAATAGTAAATCAAGATGAAGTAGTTGTTGTTATTGAAAACCTTTTAGAACAAATTCAAGAGAATTTATTTAGCAAGGCTATCAATTTTAGAAAGGAGCATACTGCAGAAGTAAACGATTTTAAAGAATTTAAAAAAGTAATTAAAAATACAGGTGGTTTTGTTTCTGCTCATTGGGATGGAACAGAAGAAACAGAAGACAGAATAAAAGAGTACACAAAAGCCACAATTCGATGCATACCGAATGATGCAAAAGAAGAAATTGGAGTTTGTGTTTTAACAGGAAAACCGTCTGCTAAACGGGTGCTTTTTGCGAAAGCATATTAATTTGAAAAAAAAAGTATTTTTTTTTCAAAAACTATTGCAGAACTTAAAAAACGTTGTATATTTGCACCCGCAATTAAGAAGTATTTAATTGTTAAGGTCCGTTCGTCTAGGGGTTAGGACGCATGGTTTTCATCCATGTAACACGGGTTCGATTCCCGTACGGACTACAAAAGTTTTAATTAAAAAACGAATAAAACAAAGTTATGGCAAATCACAAGTCAGCATTAAAAAGAATTAGAAGTAACGAATCTAAAAGGTTACTTAACAAGTATCAGCATAAAACAACACGTAATGCTGTTAGAGATTTACGTTCAGTAGAAGATAAAAAAGAAGCAGAAGGTAAATTAGGCAATGTAATTTCAATGTTAGATAAGTTAGCTAAAAGTAATATTATACATAAAAATAAAGCTGCCAACTTAAAATCTAAACTTACAAAGCACGTTGCGGCTTTGTAATATTTTAAAGTTATACAAAATTTAAAAACTCTGAATGAAAATTCAGAGTTTTTTATTGTTTATTATTTTACTGAATTTTATAAATCATAGGCCTTATGGGCATCTAATCTAATAAAGATAAAAAGTAAGATTGTAAAACCCCACAAAGAAGATCCTCCATAACTAAAAAAGGGTAGTGGTATCCCTACGGTTGGTAATAATCCTATAACCATGCCAATGTTTACGATTACATGAAAAAACAGAATAGAAGCCAAACCATAGCCATAAATTCTACCAAATTTATTAGTATGTGTTTCTGCTAAATAAATTATTCTATACATTAAGAGCATAAATAAAATAATCACAAAACTACCGCCTAAAAAGCCCCATTCTTCACCTACAGTACTAAAAATATAATCAGTGTGTTGCTCTGGTACAAAATCTCCTTGCGTTAAATCTCCTTTTAGAAACCCTTTACCATTAAATCCTCCTGAACTAATGGTTAATTCGGATTGATAAGAATTGTATCCTATACCTTTATTATCTGTTTTTATTCCCAATAAAATATCAAACCGATCTTTTTGATGCGAAGCTAAAATATTCTCATAAGTGTAACTCGTACCAAAAATAAATATCCCTACAACTAAATAAATACCTAACATTTTATGCCAATTAAAACGTAAAAAAAGTTTTCCCCCTCGATAAATAAGATAAGAAACTAGCAGCGAAATAAAAAGAAACGTTGAAATAAACATCCATTTAGAACCAAAAAATATGGTGAGAATAAACAGCGCAATAAATGTAGCCCCCAATAGAATATAGTTTAAGG
>JBNMNV010000327.1:0-3329 GCA_051278125.1 Polaribacter sp.
TCCTTAAAATATAGTCTTAGATCATCCAACGCAATTTTAGACAGTAATGTTTGCCTATCCTTATTGCCTTTGGCATTTTCTACACGGACTAGCATACGTTTGCTATCGATATCATTAATTTTTAAGTTTAAAAGTTCGCTCTTGCGTAAACCCGAACCATATAGAAGTTCAACAACACACTTATGTTTTATATTATTGGTGTTTTTAATAATTGCTAGAACTTCCTCTTTGGAAATTACCTTTGGAAGCTTATACTCTTTGCGCGGACGTTCAATGTCATAAAATCTGTGGGGCATCTCAAGTACCACTTCATAATAAAACTTAATGGCATTGATAACTTGGTTAATATAGGAATTGGACAGTTTTCTTTGTATCAAATGCTGGAGAAAGACCCGTATATCTCTTTCATCCAAGGTTTTCAGCTCCCTATCGTTATAGAAGTTAATGAACATTTCAAAAAAGGGAACATAGATACGAACTGTATTATTGGAGTATCTTTTAAGCTCAAGCTTTAACAGATATTCTTCAGGACAATGCTTGTAATTAGGGGTGGTCTTTCTTTTTCGAAACCAGGCGACATCCAATGCTTCATTATTTGTATGTATTGGTTTATTTGTTAAAAATCGATTGTAGTTTATCCAAACAACACCTTTAAAAACATTATAAATTTCATCCAGATTCTGTTTGGTATTGGGCAAATAAACCATTTTGTACCTGTTGCTCCATTTGGGAGCGGACAAACTTTTTATAAGGGCATGAATAACTTTATCGGGATCAAATTTTATACCAATCATCTTGGTATCGTTAATCATAAGATGATATAGGGTTATAGACTTAACATGCTGTTTATAAGAAGAATCCATAAGATTGAATTAGACAATAAATTGGCAATTTATAGGATAGAATTGATTTAATCGTACCTTAATCGAATACTGTTCGCATAGCCATTCATTTAAATTTATAGAGATGAGATTACAGCATGAATGTTTGTATTGTAAAAAGCAACTTACAGGAAGAACGGATAAAAAATATTGTGACTTACATTGCAAAAGTGCCTACCAATACCAAAAGGAAAAACAAAACCCAGAACGCTTCTATAATAAAGTGGACAATCAACTAAAATTGAATAGGAAGATTCTAAAGGAATATAACAAGGGAGGAAAGGTAACGATACGTTCTAATGTGTTATTGGAAATAGGATTTGACCCCAAATTCTTTACCCACTATTGGAAAAATCAAAAAGGGGAGGTCTATCTATTTGTATACGAATATGGGTTTCTAAGAAAAACTGAAAATGGAAGGGATAAATATGTTTTGGTCACTTGGCAGGACTATATGGAAAAATAGCTTTCAAAAACTTGTGTTCATTTGATTCAAAACGAAAATAATTAAAATCCGATTTACGTTAAGTTCTATTTGTTGTACCTGAGAAAAAATAAAGGGATTTCATTTTGTGAAATCCCTTTATTTACTATGTAGCGAGAGGGGGGCACGATCCCCCGACCTCCGGGTTATGAATCCGACGCTCTAACCAACTGAGCTACCTCGCCATGGCTTATTTCAAAACAAACTTTGTAATAAAAAACTACATATAAAGGTAACGAACTAAAACAGATAATTAAGTGTGCCCTGCTGTTCATATAGCATTTCAAAACGGCTGCAAATATAAAGTTTATTTTACGATCACCTACAATAGTAGCTTAAAAAATAATACCCATTTTTAATTTTTTAATCATTTATAAATATATATATTGGGCGATATTAAGATGTTGGAAATGAATGATAAAATAAAATTTGAAATTGAGTTTGTAATACAATCCTCGCCACAAATGCTGTATCAGTATTTGGCTACGCCTTCTGGCCTTTCGGAATGGTTTGCAGACAATGTAAATTCGCGAGGCGAGAAATTTATTTTTATATGGGATGGCGCTGAGGAAGAGGCGAAACTGTTAAAACGCAAAACGGACGAGTTCGTACGTTTTTCATGGGATGAGAATGATGATGATTCATTTTTTGAAATGAAAATAATTGTGGATGAAATTACAAAAGACGTTTCTTTGTTTATAACGGATTTTGCAGAAGATGACGAAGTAGAGGAGTCTAAAATGTTGTGGACAAATCAAGTTTCGGATTTAAAACAAGTGTTGGGTTCCAAATAGATTACTAGGTATTTAGAGTATCTTTGAGCCTTATTTTATAAGGCTTTTTTATGGTGAATTTTAACGGTACGTTACTAAAACAGGATGCTCACTTTTTAAACAGCGCTAATAGGGGACTCCGCTATGGAGATTCACTTTTTGAAGCAATACGCGTCGTAAATGGAAGTATATATTTCCTAGAAGAACACTACCTTAGGTTAATGTCGTCCATGCGTATTCTTCGTATGGAAATTCCAATGGCCTTTACCATGGAGTTTTTAGAGGCTGAGATATTAAGAGTAGTAGCCGCGCTGGAAGTTAACAAAGCATACCGCGTGCGTTTTACAGTATTTAGGAATGATGGGGGACTTTACCTGCCAGAAACAAATAGCATTTCTTATTGTATAGAGGCAAAGGTGTTGGACCATCCGTTTTATACCATTTCAGATGCGCCTTATGAGGTAGAGTTATTCAAGGATTTTTTTGTAAACAAGGATATGCTATCCAATTTAAAGACCAATAACCGTATTTTGAACGTAGTGGGAAGCGTTTTCGCTAAAGAAAACGATTTTCACAACTGTCTGCTCATTAACGGCGATAAGATGGTTGTAGAGGCACTGAACGGCAATGTTTTTTTAGTGTCGGGAAAAACGATTAAAACGCCTCCTTTAAAAGATGGATGTCTTAATGGAATTCTTAGAAAAAAAATAGTGGAACTTCTCCAAAAATCAACAGTATATGAGGTGAAAGAGGAATCTATTTCACCGTTTGAACTACAAAAAGCCGATGAGCTTTTTATTACCAATACCATTAGCGGTATTATACCTGTGTATAAATACCGTAAGAAAATTTTTGAAAATACGACGAGTAAAGATTTGATAGGAAAGCTTAATGCAGTAGCAAGATTAACCGCTTAAGTTAATTAAGGCTAGGGTTTTCTGGTGCATTGGACCATAAAAGATAGTCGCCACCTAGCTCCATTATTTTTTCTTTCCAAAATGCGACAGAAGATTTTTTTATGATTTGGCTTTCGTATTGGTTGGTTACCACTATCCAAGATTTAGAAGAAAGTTCTTCATCTAGCTGCAAAGAAGACCACCCAGAGTAACCCAAAAAGAAGCGAATATCATCTTCTGAGATTGCTTTTTGATTTATTAAGGTAATGGTTTTTTCAAAATCCCCACCCCAATA
>JBNMNV010000328.1:0-3305 GCA_051278125.1 Polaribacter sp.
TCACGATAAGCTCTCATTATTCCAGCGTTGTTGTATAGTATGTCAACTGGTATTTGTAAAGCTCTAACTTGGTCTATTAAATCACTAATTTGATTTTCATCAGATAGGTCACCATAAACACTGTAGGTATTCACTGAATAGTCTTTTAACAACTCCAGCGTTTCTTTATTGTTTTCTTTTTTCCTTCCGTGTACAATAACATGACAGCCTAGTTGTGCAAGTCCCAATGCAATTTGTTGTCCGACACCTCGACTAGATCCTGTTATAAAGGCATTTTTCCCTTTTAATTTCATCATTTTATCTGAACTTATATTTTTAGTTATTTGCGAAGTAGTAGTACTTTAAGCACTTTTATCATGGCCTATATGGTAGACAAATTGATCTAAGGTATTTACAATAATTTCTAAGTTAAAATAAAAAACTGTCTTTTTTATTTATCTTATGTTAAAAACGAAAGGGAGAACAATAATAAATTGATATCTGTCAAGTATTTAATAAACAGATTAAAAATATTTCCTAAGAAAGTTAACTTGTAACTACCTATTTAGGAAAGAGAAGTGTGAAAATCAGTCAAAATTTATACCCTACTTCAAATATTTTAGATAGGCTTGTTTTGTTAAGTGGTTTTTCAATAAAATCTATGACAGAAGGGTTTTCTTCTGCCAATTTGATGTCGCTTAGGTTAATAAAGGATGTAAGTATTGTATTGCTCTTTTAAAGGTGTATCAAAAATTTCCAAGGCTTTGAGGAATTCCCATCCTGATAGGGTAAGCATGTTGATGTCTAGAAAGAGCGTTGTTTTTTCATTAGGGGGATCTTTACTTTGCTCAGATTTAATAAAATCTGCTCCATACTCAGGGAGCGTAAAGTCATTAATAAGTACATTTTCAAATAATTTTTTTAATATTCTTTTTGTAAGTAAATTGTTTAACGCGTCATCGTCAACCAAGAGGAACCTTTTTAGTATAAGTTTCATTTTTTTAAATTTTTAAAGATGATAGTAATGGTTGTTTCTTTATGGAGTTCACCCGCTATTGTTATGGTTCCGCCCAGCGCTTCCAGTTGAGTTTTTACCATGAATAGGCGGCCCCTTTTCCTTCAATATGAGAATGGAATCGATTGTAAAGTCCAAAAACCTTATCTCTATTCGTTTTCATGTCAAGACCTAATCTATTATCTTTAAAGACGAGAATTATTTTGCCTTTTTATTTTGATAAGTGGTGGTACATTTGGTTTAATGTACTTAATACTGTTGCTTATAAGGTTAAAAAAGATACTATAGATATAAATTTTGAGGGAATAAATTTTATCCGCTTCTGAAAAATAAAAATTGATCAGCACCTAATTTTTTCAATAAGATTACCTATGCTTATCATAAAACCTTCAATAAATTCCGAAAAGATCACAAATTATTTTTCCTCGTAAACTTCGTTTTTACTTTGCAAGATGTTGTTGATGTATTTAATAATGGTGTCGCGGACTTTAATTGATGCTGAAAGTGCTATCCGAGATTCTTTTGCTCTTGCAAAGTGAGTGTTTCATCTTGTAAAATTTCAGAACCCCCTATATTATTAGCGGCAGGTGCACGAAGGTTTTGAGAAATAATGAAAGTGAATTGTTCTAGAATTTTATTGCTCTGAATTAAATCGGCAACGTTTTTTTTTTTTTGATAAGCAAGTCCTTTTTAGCTATCGCCAGTTCGTCTGCAGGTTTCTTTTTTTTTTCGTTTTGATAAACGAGTTCTTTGTTAGCTATGTTTATCGCGGCTGTTTTTTCTTGACCACCCATCTTTTTATTTATTTATTTCTTTCATACAAGAATTAGGTCGGGTCTCTAATGGATAAACGAAGCGTTATTTATGTCATGTAAAACTCAGCTATCTTCATGAGGATAGTTATTAATATTTTCAACCTCCTTTCTTAAAAATAATCCTTTCAGTGTTTTTATTTTAAAAGAGTTTTTTTAAATTCATGTAATCGATATGAAATAGAGATTTTACCTAAAAAAGTTAAAATATAACTTAGGAAAATAGGAAAAGGAACACAGATATGCTAATAAAAATCGGCAAATATGTAGAAGAAGGCAGTACCCAGAATTAGATGACAACCAATGAATCAAGACATTCTTCTGGTTAGGAGTGACTGTCTCTAAAAGTTATCAATATTAAGTAAGGGGACATTATCAGTAGCTAATTGGGACTGACACCATTGTTTAGTTCAAGCTTATAATAGCCCTAATATCTTCTTTGTTTAATGATTTCTGTAGAAATTTCTTCGAACAGGTGCAGGTCCATAAAGGACATTTTTCACAAAATTATCTAGAGAGTGTTTGCATTTCGATTGTGCAGCAATATTAGTATTAAGTGATTTTAAGGAACTTGCTTTTAAAATCTAAGTAGGCTGCGACTGAAATTTAATAGATTCTCGTATTTGTTTTCTCCGCTTCTTTTCTGACCCAGTCCTTTTTTTTATAAAACTGAGGTTCGACTTATTGGTATAAATCAATTAAAATTTGACTTCACTATCCAAGCCAGACTGTTACTTTGATCGGGATAAATTTCTTTCCATTGATTTAGCATAGTAATAAATTATTTGATAGTGGTTGAAACCCTCTTTTTAACGAGTAGTGCACAGCATTTCTGTGCGGATTGTCACACCTGTCTTCAAAGTTACCAACTTTTTCTTATTTCTATGTCTTTGTTTTTAGAGGTAAGGTAAATTTGAATTTGCTTCCTTTTCCAATTTGACTTTCAACCCAAATATGCCCATTATTCTTCTTTACAAATTCTTTACAAATTAACAAACCTAAGCCAGTGCCTACTTCATTTGCTGTTCCTAAAGTTGTAAGCGTTTTATTGGCTTCAAACAACTGATCCTGAACATCTTTATCCATACCAATTCCATTATCGGACACATTAATTTCGATCAAGTCAGGTTTATGAATTGCGTGAATATGAATTTTTCCATTGGTATTTGTAAATTTTATTCCGTTGGAAATCAGGTTACGTAAAACTGTTTTCAACATATTTTCATCAGCATATATACTAGTATGAATAGATTGATCATAGTTTAATGATATATTTTTTACTTGAGCAATAGGCTCTAGGGTACCTAACACTTGTGTCACTGCAGTCTTTAAATCAAATGTTGCTGGAGTAAAATTCATTTGACCTGTTTGAGATTTTGTCCAGCTTAACAAATTATCAAGCAAAACAAGTGTGCTCTTTGAAGTAGTATGTATCATTGATGCTAGGCTTTCAGACTCTTCAACATCTTTATTTTTGGTACTGTGTTTTAATAACTCAG
>JBNMNV010000329.1:0-3303 GCA_051278125.1 Polaribacter sp.
TGAAAGCCGTTTTCAAAAGCGATGAACGTTGTGCGCTTTTCATCTAAATTAAAATAATATTGCAGCGCCATTTTAATTCCCGCTTCTACCGCCGTAGAACCATTGTCATTAAAGAAAATACGATTCTGATTTTTAGGCAGTATTTTCATCAATTCTTCGGATAATTTTACAGCCGGTTCATGGGTAAAATCGCTAAACATTACTTGGTCTAATTGCTGCATTTGTTGATGCACTTTGGCAATGATAAAGTCGTTACAATGACCAAACATGCAGGTGTACCAAGAAGAAATTGCATCGATATATTCGTTGCCATTTTCATCTATTAAAATACATCCTTTCGCTTTTACAATCGCCAAACTATCTGGACTTAATTGATGTTGTTTTAACGGATGCCAAAGGTGTTTTTTATCTCTTTCTTGTAGTGTCATTTTAATTATTTATACAACATTTTTTATATTATTTACCACTTTAACAAGGACAAGGTTCATTTCTAACTATTTTTTGAGGACTGATTTAAGGGGCCTCAAAATAGTCCTCTATATGGCAACTGATTTTCCTTGTAAATTCAGAATAAAAACCTACTCGCAATATGTATGAACAGTATTACCAACTATCAATACAAACAAGCGAGTAAAGATATTGAATTTTGTCTATTTTTGCTCCGATGAATTTGCCAAAGAAGTTAACAAATAAATTAATTATTCGTGAAGAAAACAATTCTTTGCGAAAATTATCACCGCAAAATAATTTAGTAGATTTTTCTTCGAATGATTATTTAGGTTTTGCAAAATCTGAAGTTATTTTTGATGAAACGCATCAGCTTTTAATTGATAAAAACAGCAAACAAAATGGTGCTACAGGAAGCAGATTATTATCTGGAAATCATTTTTTATATGACGAAGTAGAAACGTTTTTAAGTGAATTTCATCAAACAGAAACTGCTACTATTTTCAACTCAGGTTATGATGCCAATATTGGGTTGTTCTCTTGTGTTCCTCAGCGCAATGATGTGATTTTCTATGATGAATTTTGTCATGCTTCTATTAGAGATGGAATTCAATTAAGCAATGCAAAATCCTTCAAGTTTTTACATAATAACCTTGCAGGTTTAGAAAAACGTCTTTTGGCTATAAAAGCTGACGCGATTGCTCATGAATTTGAAATCTATGTTGTTACAGAATCGGTTTTTTCTATGGATGGGGATTCTCCCGATCTTATTTCGATAGCCGAAATTTGTAAAAAATACAATATTTACCTTATTGTGGATGAAGCCCATGCTGTTGGTGTTTTTGGCGTTCAAGGTAGCGGACTTGTGCAAAAACTTCAATTACAAGATGCTGTTTTTGCACGCATTATTACGTTCGGAAAAGCCCTTGGTTGCCATGGAGCTGCTATTTTAGGAAGTAAAGATTTACAAAACTATTTGGTAAATTTTGGACGAAGTTTTATCTATACCACAGGGTTGTCTCCGCATTCTCTTGCTACCATTCAAATTGCTTACAATTCACTCCGCAAGAATTCAACCGAAACCGAAAATCCTTATAAAAAACTAAACGAGAACATTCAATTTTTTAAATCTGAAATAACACAGTTACAGTTACCTCTTTTTTATTTGGATGAAACATCTAAAATATCATGCGGTTTTATTGCAAGTAATTCTGCAATTCATTCTTGTATTATTCCTGGAAATACGCGTGTAAAAAAAATTGCTGACAAATTGCGGAAAAAGGGATTTGAAACCAAAGCAATTTTATCACCCACGGTTCCGAAACAACAAGAACGACTGCGCTTTTGTTTGCATAGCTATAACTCTAAAAAAGAAATTAGGGAAGTTTTGTATTTGTTAAGTATTTTTGTGAAAAAGAAAATTTAAACAAATCCCAACATCTAAAAAATGAATCCTAATTTTAAAATTTTAGCAGTTTTTGAGTTTTCAACCGAAGCCCATGTCACCAAATCGAAATTAGATTCAGAAGGTTTTACTACCATGCTCATGGACGAAAAAACCGTTGACGCAGATCCTTTAGTGAGCAATGCCATTGGTGGCGTAAAATTATTGGTGCACACGAAAGATTTTGAAAAGGCAGTGAACATTTATAACGAGATTCGAGTTTATCAAAAAGACACAAACGGAAAAGATATTTCTTGTCCTAAATGCAGCTCTAATAGGATTTTAATTGCACCCATTCAAAGAAAAAATGTATTTTATATGTTGTTTCCTTTTTTTGAAAAAACAAGACAAATTTGTAACGATTGTAAAACAATTTTTTAATGCCAAACACATATTTTATCACAGGAATTTCAACAGAAGTAGGAAAAACAATTGCAGCAGCAATTGTAACGGAGGCTTTGGAAGCTGATTACTGGAAACCCGTTCAAGCCGGAGAACTTGACAATTCTGATACCCATAAAGTGCAAAAGCTCATTTCAAATTCTAAATCCGTTTTTCATGCTAATTCGTATGCCTTAAAAACCCCGATGAGTCCGCATGCCGCTGCAGAAATTGACGGGATTACCATCGAATTAAACAAAATACAAGCACCAAAAACAAAAAATAACTTGGTCATAGAAGGTGCTGGCGGTTTATTGGTTCCGCTCAATGAAACTGATACTATTTTCGATTTAATTCAACCTGAATACAAAGTAATTGTGGTTTCCAGACATTATTTAGGAAGTATCAATCACACTTTATTAACCGTAAACTTATTAAAATCAAAAGGCTTCGAAGTGGCTATTCTTTTTTCTGGGGATGAACATCCTTCCACAGAGGCAATCATCAAAAAAATGAGTGGCGTGCTGATTATTGGTAGGATTGACGAGGAACCGTATTTTGATAAAAATGTGATTAAAGAATATGCTGAAAAGTTCAAAGAAAAATTGTAATTTGTGACGCATGAGAGCAACAGAAAATCTTACTTTATTTGCACCGAAAGCTTCTTCGGGAAATGGCGCTATTTTAATTGATGTAGGCATTTCTGCAGGTTTTCCATCCCCATCTGGGGATTTTAATGAAACTAGAATTTCTTTAGATGACGAATTAGTCCAAAATAAAGACAGTACTTTTTACGCGAAGGTAAAAGGCCAATCGATGATTAATGCCGGCTTAGATGACAATGATTTATTAGTTATTGATAGAAGTCTAGAGCCTGCCAATAATAAAATTGCAGTTTGTTTTTTAGACGGTGAGTTTACAGTAAAACGATTACGAGTAGCAAAAAATGAGGTTTGGTTACAGCCAGAAAATCCGAATTACCCGATTATACATATAACGGAAGAAAACGATTTTATGATTTGGGGCATTGT
>JBNMNV010000330.1:0-3302 GCA_051278125.1 Polaribacter sp.
TGATGAACAACTAAACCAATATGATTAAAACCATAATTAATATAGGTTTGATTTGGTTTTTTTGGTTTAGTTTCTAAAGGTGATTCTTGTAAAGCAAAATAGAATTCTTTATTACCAATATGCATCCAACGTTTATCATTCAAAGGTTTTTCATCATTTCTAATTTCAAAATCGGGAGCAACAATTTTAAGGAAGTTTACAGCTGCATCAATATCAGGAACTGTAATATTTACGTGTTCAATTTTTGTGATCATCATTTATATTTTCAATAAATATAAAAATTATAAAATCAGAATTGAATTGAGAATGATTGTAATTTTTGATGTTTCTATTTCTAATTCCAATTCTTTGTCATTCCTGCGAAGGCAGGAATCTATAAAAAGTTATCAAAAATGGTATTGCTTTTTTTATCAGAGAATATAGTCGCCAAACAAGTTTAGCCCAGATTGAAACGACATCCTTTTTTATTTTTCATAAAAAAGATATAGTGAAAAGCTGGAAAAAGCTTCAAAAAAAAAGAATCTTATTTAAAAGCAAATTATGGATTCCTGCCTGCGCAGGAATGACAAGCGCATAGAAGTTTGTTAAATTAGTGGAATTCGAGTCTTTTTAATTTTTAGGATATTTCTCAGCAATTTTATCCAAAGACAAATTATGAATACTTCCAACATGCGAGTGCTGTTTTCCTAAATCGGGTTTGTAAGTTCCTGCTTGAACTTGGCCTCCAATTTTTTGATACGCTTCTCTAAAAGGCATTCCTTCAATGACTAAATTATTAATAGAATCTACGGTAAATAAGTACTGATATTTTTCATCATTCAAATCTATATCTTTTACAATTACTTGCTGAATAGAGTAATTAAAAATATCTAAAATGTCTTTTACATCTTCAAAAGCATTGATGATATTTTCTTTTAATAGTTGATAATCTCTGTGATACCCTGTGGGTAGATTGTTGGTAATCATTACCATTTCAGTGTGTAACGCTTGAATTTTATTGCATTTTCCACGGATTAATTCAAAAACATCAGGGTTTTTTTTGTGAGGCATGATGCTACTTCCTGTAGTTAATTCATCAGGAAAAGAAATGAAATTAAAATTCTGACTCATATACAAACAAACATCCATGGCAAAACGAGCCATGGTGTTACATAATCCTCCTAAAGCAGAAGCTATAGAACGTTCGCTTTTCCCTCTACTTAATTGTGCGGCAACCACATTGTATTTTAAAGTAGCAAAGTCTAATTCTTTGGTCGTTAATTCTCTGTCAATAGGGAAGGAGCTGCCATATCCAGCGGCAGAACCTAAAGGATTTTGATCTACCACTTTTGCAACTGCATTTAGCATATACACATCGTCAATCAATAGTTCTGCATAGGCAGAAAACCACAATCCAAAAGAAGATGGCATTGCTACTTGTAAGTGTGTATAACCAGGTAAAAGACTTTCTTTATGTGTATCAGCTAAACCTAAAAGTGTATCAAAAAGTGTTTTTACTTTATCATTAATAATTGATAAATTCTCTTTGTAGTATAACTGTAAGGCTACTAAAACTTGATCATTTCTAGAGCGAGCTGTATGTATTTTCTTGCCAACTTCGCCTAATTTATAGGTCAATTCCCACTCAATTTTAGAATGTACATCTTCAAAAGATTCCTCAATAACAAAGGTTCCGTTTTCAATATCTCTGGCTAATTCGTTTAAACCTTTTTTTAAATCTTTTAATTCATTCGCAGTAATAATGCCTATTGATTCTAGCATTATGGCATGCGCTAAAGAAGCTTGAACATCATATTTAGCAATATGTATGTCAATTTCTCTATCATTACCCACTGTGAAATTTTCTATTTGTTTGTCTATTGAAAATCCTTTGTCCCACAACTTCATATTTATTTGGTTTTTGGTTTGTCTGGTCGAGCGCAGTCGAGACCTAAATTAAATTAGCTAATATAAATAACCTCTCGACTGCGCTCGAGGAGACATTGTGAATTAAATAATTACACGATTCAACAACTCAACATAAACCTGAATTCCCTCTTCAATTTCCGCAAGATAAATAAATTCATTGGCAGAATGAGAACGGGTGCTATCTCCAGGTCCTAATTTTAGAGATTGACAGCTCAAAGCCGCTTGATCTGATAAGGTTGGAGAACCATAGGTTTCTCTTCCCATTGCAATTCCTGCTTTTACCAAATCATGTTCTACGGATATCGATGAAGAATTCAATCGTAAACTTCTAGGTGTAATTTTCGTGCAAGGTGATTTTTCTTGTAAAATGTCTGCAATTTCTTGATTTGAATACGCATCATTTACACGAACATCAATTACCAAATCTACGTGCCCTGGAACCACATTGTGCTGAGAACCTGCATTGATTTGAGTTACGGTCATTTTAACATCACCTAAAGCTTCAGAAGTTCTTGCAAACTTAAAATCTTTAAACCACTGTAAAACTTCAATAGTATTATAAATTGAATTGTTATTATTTGGATGCGCTGCGTGACTTGGAGTTCCTTCAACTACTGCGTCAAAAACTACCAAACCTTTTTCTGCAACGGCTAAATTCATTAAAGTTGGTTCACCTACAATGGCAACATCAATAGGTGGAATAATTGGTAACATGCTATTCAATCCATTTTTACCGCTATTTTCTTCTTCGGCAGAAGCAACAATGACCAAGTTGTATTTTAAGTTTTCTTGTGCGTAAAAATCCGTAAAAGTTGCGATTAATGAAACCAAACAACCGCCAGCGTCATTAGAACCCAAACCGTATAGTTTTCCGTCTTTAACGATTGCTTTAAAAGGATCATTTGTGTATGCTGAGTTTGGTTTAACAGTATCATGATGAGAATTTAATAATAACGTTGGTTTGTTTTCATCAAAATATTTGTTTGTTGCCCAAATATTATTTTTTGTTCTTTTAAACGGAATTTTATTTTCTACAAACCAGCCTTCAATTAAGGTAGCAGTATTTTCTTCTTCTGTTGAAAATGATTGCGTTTCAATCAAATTCTTTAAAAGTGAAATTGCGTTTTGTGTTAATTTTTTGATGTCCATTGTTATAAAGTAATTGTTGTAAAAAACTCGTTTTCGTTGGCGAACATTGATGAATTTCCAATCAGTACTTTTTGAACGCCATTATACAATGCGTCAAAGCAATTGTCTAATTTAGGAATCATTCCATCAGTAATAATACCGTCTTTTAATAATTCTTGGTACGTTTCTGAATTGATGTTTTTGATGACAGATTCTTTGTTATTAAAATCTTGTAAAACTCCATTCAATTCAAAACAATAATAGAT
>JBNMNV010000331.1:0-3276 GCA_051278125.1 Polaribacter sp.
GCAACTAAATGAGTGATTTTACCCTGTGTTTGTTTCCAGATTTCTGGACCAGTAGTTTTATAATGTGCCTCACTATTTAAGGCATTAAAATATTGATTAATATAGACAGAATTGGGTGTTTCTTTGGCGATTCTTTTTGCAACTTCGTAATAAGATTTTGGATCGTCTGGAGGAACATTTGCCGGACAAACATGCACCTCTGCTCCCATTGTTTTTAGCAAATCTATTTTATCTTGTGATGATTTATCTGAAATCGCCAAAATACATTTGTAGCCTTTTACCAAACTAATCATCGCTAAACTATAGCCTGTATTGCCTGAAGTGGTTTCTACAATCGTAGCTCCTTTTCTTAAGATGCCTTTTTCTTCTGCATTTTCTACAATATGTAGGGCTATTCTGTCTTTTTGAGAATTACCAGGATTAAAAGATTCTAATTTTGCAAAGTAAGAACCTTTTAAATCTTTGGTAATTGTGTGGAGTTGTACTAAAGGTGTTTCTCCTACTAATTCTAATATATTTTTACTAATTCCTTGATTTCTTGTCATGCCAATATTTCATAAAACAAACGTCATTTACAGAATTTATACCTACTTGATTTTAGTGAAAATGACGAATTCCTCTTTTGCATTTTAGGGATTGCTTCATCACCTTTTTAAAAGACAATTGTTTTTTTACAATCGAAGACAAAAATACACAACCTTATTGAATTAGGAATTCATTTTAAGGGTTAATCGTCTCAATGTCTAATTTATTTTCTAATGCTAAAAAGAAGGTATAATCTTCCGCTATTTCTTTTAAAGCTTCAAAACGTCCGGAAGCGCCACCATGACCTGCTTCCATATTAGTATGCAACATTAATATATTATCATCAGTTTTTAGTTCCCGTAATTTGGCAACCCATTTAGCAGGTTCCCAATATTGTACTTGAGAATCATGAAAGCCAGTGGTTACTAACATATTAGGATATGCCTTTGCTGTTACCTGATCGTATGGCGAGTATGATTTTATATACTCATAATATACCTTTTCATTCGGGTTTCCCCATTCGTCGTATTCTCCAGTAGTTAGCGGAATACTATCATCTAACATCGTAGAAATAACATCTACAAAAGGAACCGCAGCAATTACACCATTGTACAATTCTGGATTCATATTAATCACAGTACCCATTAATAATCCACCTGCAGAGCCCCCCATGGCATATAAATGTTTTGCCGAAGTGTACTTATGATCAATTAAATATTTAGAACAGTCTATAAAATCTGTAAAGGTGTTTTTCTTATTGAGCATTTTACCGTCTTCATACCATTCACGTCCTAAATATTGACCTCCCCTAATATGTGCCAAAGCAAACACAAAACCTCTATCTAACAAACTTAAGCGTGTGGTAGAAAAACTATCTGGAATTGTTGCGCCATAAGAACCATAAGCATACTGCATTAATGGGGTGTTTTCGTTTAACGCTGTATCTTTATGATATACTAAAGAAATAGCGACTTTCTTGCCATCTCTTGCAGTTACCCAAACACGTTTACTTAAGTAATTTTCTTTGTTAAACTTCCCCCCTAAAACCTCTTGTTCTTTTTTAACTTCTTTAGATTGATTGCTCATATCAAAATCGACCACAGAACTAGGTGTGGTAAAAGAATTATAGGAATATCTTATAATATTGGTGTCAAATTCAGGATTTCCATAAACACCAGCAGCATATGTTTCTTCATCAAAAGGCAAATAATAATCTTCTTTTTCGTCCCAACGTTTAATGCGAATTTTATTCAAACCACCAGCACGTTCTTCTAAAACTAAATAGTCTTTAAAAATAGAAAAATCTTCTAACAACGTGTCTGCTCTATGCGGAATAACATCTGTCCAGTTTTCTTTGGTTGTTTTAGATACGGGGGTTTTCATCAACTTAAAATTCGTTGCACCGTCTTTATTCGTTAAAAAATAAAAGTGATCTTTATAGTGCGCAACATTGTATTCTAAATCTTTTACGCGTTCTTGTAGCATGGTAAATTGCCCTGTAGGATTGTCTGCATCTAAATATTGTGCCTCTGTAGCAAGCGTGCTGTAAGAACCAATAAAAATATATTTTTCAGATTTAGACTTTGTTACATAAACTCCAAAAGTTTCATCTTTTTCATGATATACTTCAATATCTTCAGAAGTTGGTGTTCCTAAAACATGCCTAAAAATTCGCTCACTTCTTAAGGTTCTAGGATCTTTTTTCGTGTAAAAAATGGTTTTGTCGTCATTTGCCCAAACAGAACCTCCAGTAGTATTTTCAATAATATCTTTGTAAATTTCTCCTGTTTCCAAATTTTTAATTCGTAAAATATATTGCCTTCTACTTACCGTATCGACTGCAAAAACAACTAATTTATTATTAGAAGAAATATTTAAACCACCTAATTGATAATAATCGTAGCCTTTAGACATTTCGTTTACATTAAAAAGAACTTCTTCATCTGCTGCTAAAGTTTCTTTTTTACGGCTATAAATAGGATATTGCTTTCCGGTTTCATAGCGTGTAATGTAAAAATAACCATTGTCTTTATAGGGTACGGAAGAATCGTTTTCTTTAATTCTGCCTTTCATTTCTTGAAATAATTCTTCTTGAAAAGTCTTTGTATACGCCGTTAATTTATCATAATACTCATTTTCAGCTTCTAAATAATTGGTCACTTTTTGAGTTTGGTCATCTTTTATTTCCGCTAATTTTTGATCATCAGACAAACGCATCCAAAAATAGTTATCTATTCTAACGTCATCATGTTTGGTTAATTCAGTGGGTATTTTTTCTGCTAAGGGAAATTTTGCATCGGTACTCTTCATCATTGTCGTATCATTTTTACAAGCGGCTGTAAAAGTAGGACTAATAAATAAGGATAAAAGAAATATTTTTCATTTTTGAAAGACAAGAATTCTTGTTGATTTTACTAAATTTGTTCTTCACTATTTTAATAAAAAAATATTATGTTTGGAGACATGTCTGGAATGTTACAGAAATTAGAAGATGCAAAACAAAAAGTAGAAGAAACGAAAATAAGATTAAATACGGTTTTTATTGATGAAGCTTCCACAGACGGAAAAATAAAGATTACATTGACTGCTAATAGCGAGATAAAAGCAATTATCATTGATAATTCTTTACTTGCCGATGCGGAAGAATTAGAAGATTATTTAGTAATTACCTTAAATAAAGCGCTTTCAAAAGCCGCTCAAATTAATGAACAAGAAATGGCAGCCGCAGCAAAGAACGAAATGCCCGATATT
>JBNMNV010000332.1:0-3261 GCA_051278125.1 Polaribacter sp.
AAGCCCAAAACAGGGTTCGTTATGCAATGAACGGCTTTGTGATTTCTGTAGGTACATCTGTAGAAGCGTTAACGGACAAGTCGAAGGAAGTAGCAAAAGAGATAGGTAAAGTAACTGTTGATGTGGGAGGAACTGCTTGTAAGGTGCCTTTAGCTAGTGCTTATATTGATAAGGTTATCGCCAAAGGAAAAATTGGCGTGAAACGCAAAACCGCGAGATGTTGAAAATGAATACTACTGCCAACAAAACCTAAACGGCATTAAAACGGTCGTTTAGCCAACCGTTACCCACAAGCGAAAAAAAAGCCAGCCGTACGTTCAAGTACTTTTAATTCCCTGCCCACTCCAATAAGAATATACAACATAAATTAGATAATTGTCCCAAATAATTACTAAATTTGGGACATAAATAAGTGAGGAATGACTAAATCAGTTCAAACTAGAATTGAAAACGAAATAAAATCAATGAAAAGAGGGAGTATTCTATTTCCATCTAACTTTGATGATATCGGAAATGTTGAAGTTGTAAAAAAATCATTATTAAGACTTGAAAACAAAAAGTTCTTAGTAAGACTAGCTCATGGAATATATCTATACCCAAAACAAGACAAACTTTTAGGAGTTTTATATCCTACAATAGAAGAAATAGCCCTTGCAATTGCAGAACGAGATAAAGCACGAATTATCCCAACAGGAACAACAGCTCTTGATAAATTAGGATTATCAACTCAAATTCCAATGAATATTGTTTTCTTAACTGACGGAGCTCCAAGAAGTGTAGTAGTTGGTAAAAGAACCGTAAAGTTCAAGCGAACATCTCCAAAAAACTTAGCTGTAAAAGGAGAAATTACAAGTTTAATTATTCAAGCTCTTAAGGGAATTGGAAAAGACAATTTAACAGCAGCCCAATTAGAAAAAATTAAAATACATCTTAAAAAAGAAAAACATGAAATTATAGAACATGATGCTAAACTAGCTCCTGTTTGGATATCAAAAATCATGAAGAATAATTAAATATGAAAGCGTTTATAAAACTTAGCAAAAAAGATAAACTGAACATATTCAATCAAGTCAGTGAAAAAACTGGGCTTCCATCTTCTGCAGTTGAAAAAGATTGGTGGGTAACTTTATCATTGAATATTATATTTTCATTGCCGTATTCAAAACATATTGTTTTTAAAGGAGGAACATCTTTAAGTAAAGCATAGAATTTAATAGAACGTTTTTCAGAAGATATTGATTTGGTAATTGATAGAAAACATTTGGGCTTTGAAGGTAAATTAAGTAAAACTCAAGTTAAAAAATTACGTAAAGTATCTTGTTCCTTTATTGGGAATGAATTTTATAAAGACATCAATGACGCTTTAACTAAACTAGGTGTTCTCGATTTTGAATTAGTTGTTCAAGAAACAAAAGACACAGACACCGATCCATTAATTATTGAATTACGATATAAATCTTTAACAGAAACATCTACCTATTTAAGACCCAGAGTATTGATAGAAATTGGCGCACGCTCGTTAATGGAGCCTGTAGAAAATAGACCCATTATTTCTGTGGTTTCTGAGGTGTTTAAAGAACTTCCCTTTGCTGAAACAGAAATAACAATACCTGTGGTTTCTCCTAAACGAACCTTTTTGGAGAAGATATTCCTATTGCATGAGGAATTTCAAAAAGAAATTAAGTTTATAAGAGTAGAAGGAATGAGTCGTCATTTGTATGATTTAGAAAAACTAATGGACACAATTCACGGTACAGATGCTTTGATAGATATTGAATTATATAATACAATTGTATCACACAGAAAGAATTTCAATGCAATAAGAGGAATCGACTACGCAAATCATAGCTCTCAATTAATTAGCATTTTACTACCAGAAGAAACAATTAAAGATTGGGAAAAAGACTATAAAACCATGCAAGAAAGTATGTTTTATGGGACTACTTTATCTTTCGGTAAATTAATAGAACGCATAGCCGAATTAAACGCCAGAATTAAAACAATTTCATTCTGAATGAAAACAAAATAAGAGAAGAACTCACTAGAATTATAGTCGAAGATTCTCAAAATATTGATGAAATATTAAAATTATCACATAAGCTTGATGCACTTGATAACAACAATGCCCGATTTACTTTAGATGCAAGTGTTATTGATAGATTAGGACCAGAATTGGTTGTGAGACACAAAACTGTTGTTTCTGAATTAATTTTTTAAATGCAGATAATATTGGAGGAACTTTAATTATAGAAGATAACGGGAATGGAATGACTAGAGACCAATTGGTTAATGGTTTTATGAAAATTTCTTCAACTTCAAAAATTCATGAACCTGAATCACCTATTTTTAAAAGGAAAAGAGCTGATAAAAAAGGAATTGGACGATTTGCAACACAAAGATTAGGTAATAAACTGACAATAATAACACAAACAGAAAATTCTGATTTTGCTCTGAAAGTAATTGTTGATTGGGAAAAATATAAAATGGAGGGGAATTTAATTTTTGTAACCAATCAAATAGAAGAAATTACTAAAGCAAAATAGGAACTACCTTGAAAATTGAAGGCTAAGAGAATGGTGGTCTGAAGCAATAATTAAACGAGTATATCGCTATGCAATTGATATACTACAACCTTTCCCATTAGCAGAAATCGAAACTGAAGATAGCCAAGAAATAAAAGACCCTGGTTTTGAAAGTAAATATTTAAAAGATGACCTTGAAATTGCAGACCAAAAGTCTATGTTTATAAACACGCAGTTGCTGAAATAGAAGGGCATATTGATGAAAAAGGAAAAGCTTAGTGGAAAATTAATAATAGTCGAATCCCTGACACAAATACTGAAGACAGGCAATATTTCAGTAAGGATGATAAAAATGAAGATATTAAGTTTGAATATTTAAAAGACGTAAAACTAAAAGCATATTCTTACATATATAATGTTGGATTGATACCAAAACAAAGTGAAAGCTACATAGGAAGTATGGCATACGAATATGGAGGCATCAGACTTTACCGTAATGGATTTAGAGTTACCCTATGGAGAACCTCAAAATGACTGGTTAGGGTTTAACAAATTCAGTGATCAAACAAATTTCTAATGAAAAGGAAAATGTTGTTTTTCTTCTTTGGGGTGGATTTGCACAGAAAAAATTAAAATTAATTGATACAAAGAAACATTATATTTTAGTGTCCGGACATCCATCGCCTTTAAGTGCTAATAGAGGGTATTGGTTTGTAAATGAGCATTTTTAGAAAACTAA
>JBNMNV010000333.1:0-3259 GCA_051278125.1 Polaribacter sp.
TGATCTTTGCCAACCGGCACAATTTCTGCATCGTACAATAAAATGTCTGCAGCCATTAACATTGGGTAGGTAAACAAGCCAGAGTTTACATCTTCTAGGCGGTCTGATTTATCTTTAAAACTATGCGCCAATGTTAACCGTTGGTAAGGAAAAAAACAACTTAAATACCAAGACAATTCTGTTACTTGCGGTATGTCACTCTGTCTATAAAAAACAGTTTTATTAATATCTAAACCACAAGCTAACCAAGTTGCAGCAGTGCTGTAGGTGTTTTCTCTTAATACGTTTCCGTCTTTAATTTGGGTTAAAGAGTGCATATCAGCAATAAATAAAAAGGCTTCGTTTTTAGGGTCATTGGCCATTTCTATGGCTGGCAAAATAGCGCCTAATAAGTTCCCTAAATGCGGAGTTCCTGTACTTTGTACTCCAGTTAAAATTCTAGACATTACATTATATATTTGAAATCAATATGTGCAAGATTGCGACAATTCTTCTTTTGCGGGTGTAAAAATAAGGTTTTGATTCAGAAAACCAATCAAACAAAAGAATATTAGTATTTTTACTGGCATTATAGAATGTGGTGTTGGCAACTTTACTCTTCTTGAATGATTTTTTACAATAATCTTATAAAGCTTAGTAACCGGATGAAGTATATTAAAACTCCTTTTCTTTTAGTTTGGCGAATGTGGTTTTATATTTTAATTGCAGTAACGATTGTTTTAATGATTCCTCTTTTATTGATTTTAACGTCTAAAGAGACTTATTATCCTATTTTTTGGAAAGTGATTAGAGTTTGGGCAAAAACGTTGATTTATGGAATGGGGTTTCGATTACGAGTAACGAAAGATGAGGTTTTAGATCGAAATAAAAGTTATATGTTTTGCCCCAACCATACCTCAATGATGGATCCTTTTGTGCTGATTGCTTTGAGTAAAAACCCTATTGTTTTTGTAGGAAAACAAGAGTTTGTTAAAATCCCTGTTTTTGGGTTCTTTTATAAAAGAGTAGTAATTATGGTGGATAGGAGCAATCCTGAAAGTAGAAAAAAAGTCTATAAAATGGCGAAAAATAAATTACAAAACGGAACGAGTATGGCTATTTTTCCTGAAGGATTAGTACCTACAGAGAATATCGTTTTGGCACCTTTTAAAAACGGAGCTTTTAGTTTGGCAATTGAGTTTGATATACCCATTGTACCCCAAATTTATTATGATTGTAAACGGTTGTTTTCTTGGGATTTTTTTAAAGGAGGTCCTGGTTTTTTTAGAGTTCATCAACATAAATTTATAGAAACTAAGGAATTGACAAAAGAGGATGTGCCCTTTTTAAGACAGCAAGTCTTTCAGCAAATAGAAGCTGATTTATTGAAGGATAAAAAATATATGAAAGATACAAACAGACTTAATAATGAGCGAGAGTTTAAATCACCGATATAGCGACAGAGAAGAGAAGTTGAATATAATTTCTCATGGATTAGGATTGGTTTTAAGCATAATTGCTGCACCCTTTTTAATCCTAAAAGCATTTAATTTTGATGGTTTTTGGCAACCTGTAAGCTTTATAATCTACAGTTTAAGTATGATTGTTTTGTATGCAGCCTCCACGTTTTATCATGCAGCAAAAAACCCGAAGAATAGAAGAAAGTTAAATATTTTAGACCATGCTGCAATTTATGTTTTAATTGCGGGCAGTTATTCGCCTTTTTGTTTGGTAGGTTTAAATTCTAGTTTGGGTTGGTATATGTTTCTTTTTGTTTGGCTTTTTGCTTTAACCGGAATTGTATTAAAACTATTTTTTACGGGTAAATTTGATAAAATTTCTACCGCAATGTATTTATTAATGGGCTGGCAAATAATGTTTTTTATAAAACCATTAATGGAAAGTATAACCACATTTGGATTTCAGTTTTTAGTTGCTGGAGGTGTTTTTTATTCTGTGGGTGCAATTTTATATTCCATTAAAAGGATGCCTTATAACCATGCTGTTTTTCATGTTTTTGTTTTATTGGGTAGTTTAAGTCATTTTTTAGCAATTTATAATCTGTAATACTAGTCCGTAATTTCAAATAATAATTACCAGTTTTTAAAAGGGTTTTTACAGAGTTTAGAATTGTAATATTTTTCATGACCTGTAACTTCTTTGTCTAGCCAAGTTGGTTTTTTAAAAGATTCATTTTCTGAATTTAATTCTATTTCTGCTACAATTAAACCTTGGTTATCGCCGTAAAATTCATCAACCTCAAAAACATGAGGATCATTTTTTACATAAAATCTAGTTTTATCAATAATAGAGGGTTCACATAAAAGTAGCAATTGCTCGCCTTCAGTTTTGTCAATTTCTTTTTCCCATTCAAAACGAGTTGTACCTGTTGTATTAGATTTGCCTTTAATAGTTAAAAAAGCGGCATCATCCGTAATTCTAATTCGTACAGTTCTGCTTTTATCAGAATTTAAATATCCTTGTTTTATCCTTGTTTTTTGATAAAATTCTTTTTTGAAGTTTTCATTTTTTACCAAGAACTTTCTTTCAATTTCTAAACTCATAAAAATCTATTCATTTTTGCACTAATATACTTGTTTTTAGCGTTACCTTATAATAATTAAATATCTTTGAGATTATATAATAATTTTATGAAAAAGTATTTTTTTCTTTGGTTTTTATGCATCAATTCACTGGTACATGCGCAAGTAGATTATAGTGATTCATGGGAAGACTTTTATTCTTATAATAACGTAAAAGACTTTGTAAAAGTTGACAATATTATTTACGCTTTGGTAGATAATGCCGTGTTTACATTTGATGAAGTCACCTCAGAAATCAGTAAATTTTCTTCAATACAGGGCTTGTCTGGCGAAACCACGTCGGCCATATACTATAGCACTACTTTTAAAAGACTCGTTATTGGCTATGAAAATGGTTTGGTAGAGGTCATTGATGAAAATGAATCCATCACCATCTCGTCTGACATCGTTAACTTTAATCAATCTGGGCAAAAAAGAATCAATCATATATCAGAATTTGGCAACACTTTATACTTGTCAACACCTTTTGCTATTGTAGAGTATGATATCGAAAGGTTGGAGTTTGGTGACACTTTTTTTATTGGCAATGCCTCTACATCATTAGATATCAATAAAACGATCATTTTTAATGATAAAATTTATGCAGTTACAGAAGATGGTATTTTTAATGCGGATGTTACCAGTAATCTTTTAATCGATTTTAATAATTGGCAACAACAATTTTTACGTCGTAATTT
>JBNMNV010000334.1:0-3213 GCA_051278125.1 Polaribacter sp.
TAACGGCTGGCCTATGATTAGTGCGGCGCAGAAATCTAGGGGATTTCCAGCTACGCACGAAGCGAAATGTTTGGGTTTCGCTTTTTCTTTTTTTTGGTTACAGCTAAATCCCAAAGATTTAGCGACATACTAAAAATACACAAACCTTGGCGTATAACCCCCAAGTCCGCATTAATTATAGGACTTGTTAGCATTAGTAGCGAAACGTAAGAGTACGCACAGGCTCTTTTCGCAGATTACATAACGATTTGGTAGCGATTAGAATTTGATTGCGTTACGATTGCGCAGATTGGCACATTCTGTAGCGAGTAGGAGTGAAGTCCATTTGCGTAAACAAGTGAAGAAATCCATCTACGCAACAGTTTCGTTTGAGTAAGGTCCATTTGCGCAAAAAAATCGAGGACTTACGTTCCTAAGTTGGCAAGACATTTACTACTGAATTCCGCGAGAAGATTTAATTTTCGAGCTATTAATGCTAACGTGTTTGTATAAGGTTAGTTGCGTGTTTTAAACAACTAATTTAGTAAATAATTACCGACCAAGAAAGTCCGCGAGGACTTTCGTAAGTAGGCTAGAACTAGCAATAAATTATATACGGTGTTAGCACCCGTTTTTATTATCTCATATTAAATCTATTTTTTATTTGGAATAATCATTCTGATATTCGTATGTTTGCATAACAGAACGTTCGTTCTAGTATTATTATTAATTTAAAAAATTAGAAAAATGAGTAAATTAAATGGAAAAATTGCCATAGTCACTGGTGGTAATAGTGGTATCGGCTATGCATCTGCCAAAGAATTAAAAAGTCAAGGTGCAACTGTCGTAATTACAGGTAGAAATTCAGAAAGAGTTGCAGAAGCTTCACAAGAACTAGGTGTTAAAGGAATTGTTGCTGATGTTAAAAGTCTTTCGGCAATAGATAATTTGGTGTCAGAAGTAAAATCTGAATTCGGAAAAGTTGATATTTTATTCGTAAATGCGGGTATTTTTCAGCCTGCACCAGTTGGTCAGATAAGTGAAGAAATGTTCGACCATCAAATGGGTATAAACTTTAAAGGTGCTTTATTTACAACGGAAAAGTTTCTGCCAATTTTAAATGATGGTGCATCAGTTATTAATTTGTCTTCTGTAAACGCGTATACAGGAATGCCAAATACTGCTGTTTATGCTGCTTCAAAAGCTGCTTTAAATTCGTACACTCGAACTGCTGCAACTGAATTAGCACCAAGAAAAATCAGAATAAATTCAGTTAATCCTGGTCCAGTTTCTACTCCAATTTTCGGAAAGACAGGAATGGAAGAAGAACAATTAAATGGTTTTGCTCAAGCTATGCAAGAGCGTATTCCGTTAAAGCGTTTTGGACAGCCAGAAGACATTGCTAAATTGGTGTCATTTTTAGCTTCAGATGATGCTTCTTTTATAACAGGAAGTGAATATAATATTGATGGTGGAATTAATATTAATCCGCTTTTGGGTTAATTTTTTTCACCATATTTGGAATGATAGTTCCAATAAATTATCTTTGTGGAAGCGATATCGCTTCCACATTTTTTTAATATATGCCAAGAGTAAAGTTATTTGATGAAAATGAAGTCTTATCCAAAGCAATGAATTTGTTTTGGAAACAAGGCTATTCCGCTACATCTGTCCAAGATTTAGTGAGTCATTTAGGTATTAATAGAGCAAGCATTTATGATACTTTTGGCGATAAAAATAAACTTTTTAAAAAGTCTTTTGAGCTATATCGTAAGCAAAATAGTGAAGGATTAATTCAGTTTTTTGAAAATAGACCGAATGTTAAAATTGGATTTTCTGAACTTTTTGATAATGCCATTCAAGAAGCTGTTAGTGATAAAGATAGAAAAGGTTGTTTTGTTGTAAATACTACTACTGAACTTACACCAAATGACGAAAGTTTGTATCAGATTTTAGAAACTAACAAACAAGATTTCATAAACATATTCTTTGACTACTTAAAAAAGGGAAAGGAAAGTGGTCAGTTAAAATCTAGTCTAGATTTAAAGTCCCTTGCTACTCTTTTTTACACTTTATATAATGGTATTCGAGTTGTTTCCAAAATTCGTCCGAACAAAAAAGAATTGACTGATTCTATTCATTTAGCTATTACATTATTGGTTTGACCAAATGTGTGCTAACGTTGTTGCGTGTTTCAAGCAACTAATTTAGTAAATAATTACCGACCAAGAAAGTCCGCGAGGACTTTCGTAAGTAAGCTAGAATTAGCAATAAATTATATACCGTGTTGTGCGTTCGTACTTCTAATTTAATTTGGGCCATAAATATTTGTAGCACCAATTCTTATTATTTTAAACGATATTACTTTTCACTTTTTAAGGAACCGTATACCGATTTTCTAATTCCTTTATGAATTTCCGATTTGAATTTATGTGTTCTAGTCATAAATATACCGAATAGATTATTCTCTGGATCAATCCAAAAATGAGTATTATGATACCCAGGCCATCCAAAGATTCCTTTTGGTGAATTTGTTCCGTCAATATCGGGGTGTTTTAAAACAAAAAGACCAAAGCCAGAATCAAAACCATCGTCTCGGGGGTTTAATGAATAAGACTTTGTCATCATATCGATACTTTCTTGTGATATAATTTTTTGCTTTTTAAATGTTCCTCCATTTAATAACATCTGGCAAAAATTTGAAAAATCATTTAATGTAGAAACCAAACCCTCACCACCAAAATATGCTTTATTGTTAATGTCATAGGTAAGCTCGTCTTGATTTTTCGTAAAACCTTTAATAGATTCATTATTAATATACAATGGTTGAAAATTTTCTCTATCAGTTTCTGTTAAATGAAATTTTGTTTGATCCATGTTAAGGGGATCAAAAATCTCATATTTTAAAAATTCATAAAAATTTTTGTTTGATACAACTTCCGCTACTCTGCCAAGTATCGCCATATTAAGACCATATTCATACTTTAGACCAGGCTCAAACTCTACCGGTTGATTTGCAACATCTGAAGCAAAGTCTTTTAGATTGTCATATTTTATAGTGTTTGTGAAAATATTTTTTAGTTCATTGTAAGGCTTAACGTAATATTTGTATCCAGACCGATGTGTCATTAAATGAAATAAAGTCAAATCTTTCTTGCATTTGTAAATTCCGTCGTCTCCTTTACATTTAAGGTTTTCAAATTCTGGAATATATTTAGAGACTTTATCTTCAAA
>JBNMNV010000335.1:0-3196 GCA_051278125.1 Polaribacter sp.
GCTTTGGAATAGTCATGAAGTGTTACAGAATAAAAAAAAGAGATTGCAGTTATGTAATCTCTTTTTTAGTTTTTGGTTAGTCTAAGCCCAATTCTTTGCGCTCCTCAATATCAGAAACTCCATTTTTCCTCCAATAGGCAGATTGTATGGTTTTAATTTTCGCGGCTTTGGTTGTTAGCATTTTTCCTCGACTAGAAATGGTTTCTTCCCAGGATTCAATAGTGTAAGGGAATTCTTTTGTCGCTTTTATAATAAGTGTTCTTTTTAATATGGGATATTTTATGGAGTACACTATAAAATTATCTGTAACATCTAAAACAGCCATCGCTTCATAAGCTTTAAACTTTTTGTGATGTAGAGATAAATACTCAAAAGAAGGAATTATTTCCAATTTTCCAGTAGGTAAATTTGTAGGTGAAATTCGGATTTGAGTCCAAATTTCATTTTCTAAAAGATCTTTATTCAAGGTGATGTTCCGATCTGCGTTACTTTCAAAATACGAATGAAAATCAATTTCAAAATTCGATGTATTGTTTAATTGTACAAAAGTATTCCCACACCATTCTTGTGCCGAAAAAGAAATTTTAATCGCTTGATGATGCATGTCGATAGGAGAGAAGGTACTGTTCATTAGAGAGTAAGGATAAATTCCCGTGGTAAACTTTTTTGTACTATTCAGTTTCAAAATCGGAATATTCTTTTTGCTTGGGGAATCAGCTTTTACTTGTTTTTCTGGAAGAAAATCTTCTGTAACAAAAATGTTTACGGCAATTCCTTGATGAATTTCACCATATCGAACTTGAGAAAGTTGGTAAGATGTTATTTCTGCTTTTCCAGCATACCAATAGTTATTGAAATTTGGATGTTTTTCAATTTTTTCTAAAGGTGCTTTAGGTTCTATCTTTTCTTTTATTTGTTCAGGATTTGAACAAAAAAATAACAGAAAACTAAAGATAATTGTTGTGTATAGAGGCATTATTCGTTTCATCATTAATTTTTAAAAGTAGACTAAATTACAAAAAAAAATAAGGAGTTTCATTGCCCTAACTAAAAAAGAGATTGCTTTTAAAACAATCTCTTTTCAATAAATTTAGAATATTTGTACATCTAGGCATTTATACCGTTACAGACGCTTTTTTAGATTTTCTGTATAAAAAAGAGTTAAATATATTTCTTTTTCCGAAGTTATTCATAGATTTTGCATTTACAAATTTTCCGAAAAGTATTTTACTAACTCCAAAATATTCATACGTATTTCCGTCTGTAAAAGTAACTTCTAACAACATACTTTTATGGTGCCAATCTGCAACTTGGAACTGTGTGATCGTGGTTTTATAAGCTTCTAGATTTGCTTCTTTTGTTTCTGGAGCAATGCTTACTAAGAAATGATATCCATCTATAATTCTGGTACTAACAGCTTCTGCCTCTGCTTTTTTTTCTTCATCCTGAAATTTATCTGGATGCCATTCTTTAACTAAACCTCGGTACGAAGTTTTTAGTTCCTTTAGATCGATTTTACCTTCTACTTGAAAAAGTTTTTTATATTCTTTAATACGTTTCATCTCTATGTTTTCAAATTGCGTGCAAAAGTATTGATAAAAAAGAGATTAGCTAATTTAAATTTGATTTACTTTTAAATAGTGTTCTATTTAAGGAGTAGATTTAACTATTTTTTAAAAAAAATAGTTAAAGTTATAATTCTTTTAAAACGTTTAGTTCGCTAAATATTCATCAAGATTTTCAATAGCCTGAATAATAATTTTTACAGATTCTATATAAAAATCTTTATTGATAGTTTCGAAAGTGTCTGTATCTCTATGATAGTCTTTATGATCTGGCACACCAAAATAAATAAAAGGTATTTTTTCTCGGTGAAAAACTCTATGATCGGAAGAAAAAGTCCAGTCAGCTTGTTCCTTGTTTTCAGCATCATCATGACCAAATAATAAATCTATTTTAGCCGATTTTATTTTTTTTAGGGGCTTTCTTAAATTGGGATAATGGTGCAATCCACTGGCAAATAATTCAGGGTCATATTCACTATGAGCAATCATATCCATATTGATGTTCAAACTAATGTTTGATTTATCTGTATAGCTTTTCAAGAAATAATCTGCACCTAAAGAGCCTATTTCTTCGGCATCTAAAGCAGCAAAAATTAAATTATGTTTTGTGGGTTTGTTTTTAAAGTATTCTATTAATGTAAATAAAGCAGCAGTGCCAGAAGCATTATCATCGGCACCATTATATATTTCACCATCTCTAATTCCCAAGTGGTCGTAATGAGCACTAATTACAATACTTTTATCAGACAGTCCTTTTAACATACCAATAATATTAGCACCTTTTGCAATGGTATCCGTTACATTAGAAAAATCTTTTTTGGGATTTTTTATAGGGAATACTTCTTGCCTTTTTTCACCCTTAAAAGTGTGTGAAAATCCTTGAAGCAAATTATTTCCCAAAACGGGTTCCAATTCTAGTGCTGTAAATTTATCAAGAATAATGTTTTGTGCTTTCTGACTTCCTGGTGTAGAAAAAGCTCTTCCTTCAAGGGTATCAGTAGATAAAATCTGAATGTTAGCAAGTAATTCCTTACTATCAATTTCGATGGGTTTGTGTGTTTGGCAATTTCCTAATAACAATAAGAAAGCTGCAGCAGAAAATAAATTTAGTTTCATGGCCTTTTTATTTTTGATATAAATTAGGGAATTAATACAAATATAACAAAAAGACCATTGATTACAATGATTTTTTTGTTATAAGTGTTTAAAATTTAATGCTTTATAGTGTTTTCTAGAGAGAATTTTTAAAAGCAATATTTGTTTTCAGCTTTTAATTTTTCTGCAATTAAATTACGCAGATCAACAACATTCGGGTAGTTTGCGTATTTAGTAAAACGCTTTAATCCCATTAACAACATTCGTTGCTCATCTCCCTCAGCAAAAGAAATAATACTTTCTTTTCCGTTTTTAGTCACGATTTCTACAGCATTGTATACATATAGTCTTGCCATGGCAATTTGCCCCTCTTGTGCATCTTCTCCAAAACGTTTTGCATTTTTCTCTGCTCGTAATAAAGTAGATTCAGCCATATATACTTCATTTAAAATATTAGCAGCAGCCAAAAGTAATTGTTGATGCTCTTCCAAATCTGGACCATATTTTTGAATTGCAGATCCAGAAACCATTAAAAA
>JBNMNV010000336.1:0-3139 GCA_051278125.1 Polaribacter sp.
GTAGATACAAAATCAGGAAAAATTACAACTGAAAAAACAATTTTAGTAAAAGAGAATAAAATTATTGATGTAAGAGATGGTTACATTATGCCAAAAGCTGGAACTCTGATTGATTTACGAGATAAGGTTGTAATGCCAGGTTTAATTGATATGCATGTTCATATAGAGCAAGAATTTTCTGCAAGAACAAGAATAGAAGGCTATATTTTAAATGAAGCAGATGTCGCTTTTAATTCAGTTGGTTTTGCAAAAACTACCTTGTTAAATGGCTTTACAACTGTTAGAGATTTAGGAGGAACAGGTGTAAATATTTCTATAAGAAATGCAATTAACGCAGGTAAAATTCCTGGACCAAGAGTTTTTACTGCTGGTAAATCTTTAGCAACAACTGGTGGGCATGCAGATCCAACAAACGGAAGTAGTAGAGAATTAATTGGAGATCCAGGACCAAAAGAAGGCGTTGTAAACTCTGTAGAAGATGCAAAAAAAGCAGTTAGACAACGTTATAAAAATGGCGCAGATTGCATAAAAATTACGGCTACTGGAGGTGTTTTAAGTGTTGCAAAATCAGGCGATAATCCACAATTTACAATAGAAGAGGTGAAAGCAATTTGTGATACTGCAAAAGATTATGGAATGCATGTTGCAGCACATGCGCATGGAGATGAAGGAATGCAAAGAGCCATTATTGGTGGTGTAAAAACGATTGAACATGGTACGTATATGAGTGATGAAACCATGGAACTTATGATAAAACATGATGCATATTTAGTGCCCACTATTACTGCAGGAAAAGAAGTAGAAGAGAAGGCTAAAATTAAAGGTTTTTATCCAGATATAGTTGTGCCAAAAGCATTAGCTGTTGGGCCACAAATTCAAGGAACTTTTGCTAAAGCGTATAAAAAAGGTGTAGGAATTGCTTTTGGAACAGATGCAGGTGTTTTTGCACATGGTAATAATGGAAAAGAGTTTGCTTTTATGGTAGAAGCTGGAATGCCTGCTATGGAAACGATTCAGTCTGCAACCATTACCAATGCTATGTTATTAAAAATGGAAAACGAAATCGGACAAGTTAAAAAAGGTTTTTTCGCAGATATTATTGCGGTAAACGAAGATCCTACTAAAAATATTGACACGATGGAAAATGTTGTTTTTGTGATGAAAGATGGAGTTGTTTACAAGCAATAAAATATATTTAAACCTCAAAAGTTTTCAAAACCTTTGAGGTTTTTAAAATTTTAGTCAAAAATAATATGTTGATACGCACCAATATCAGGACTCGTTGTTCTGTCAACACCTAAAAGATCTAAAGTAAATAACGTTGTTTTTCCTTTATTAATGGCATCAGAGTCTTGCCCAATGATAAATTCTTCATTGCTTGTGTTTCTAAAATTAGCAAATCCGTTTATTACTATATTTTGATAGTTAGGATTATTTAAAATGTCCATTTCAATATTATCAGCAAACGAATTATTAGAATCAGTAAAAGAAATCATACAATTGCTAATGTTATAATTGAACATACTACCTTCAACTTTGTCTAAAAGGAATTCAATATTGTTATTTCCATCAAAAATGCAATTCGTAAAATTCGCCGCTTTTAAATCTCTTGTTTCTGTAATTTCTTGGCCGTTTTCATCGTTATAAACAAAGAAATTATTTACTAATACTGTTGGTAATTGACGAATGCCATTATTCCAATAATTCGAAAAAGTACTATGCGTAAAATTATAAGTTCCGCCAATAGTAGCAGCTAAGGAAGCTTGGCCAGCAGCACCAATCACTACGTTATGCCCTTCAATATTAGTTTCTCTGGCTAAAACCCCAAAGTTAGAATGGTTGTAAATTTCTGTGTTTTGTAACTTTAAAGTAGGGGTAGAGGAGGATCCAGTACTATCAATCAGAATTCCAATAATTCCATTTTTAATTTGTGCGTGCCGTATTTCATTGTCTTTACTACCTGCTCGCATCCAAATTGTGCCCCATTGTCCGGGTACATTGCTAAAACTATTTTCTAATCGATCGCCTTCAAAAATAACTTTTTCAGCTAATGTTCCGTTTACTTTTAAGGTAGCTTTATTGTCAATGATTAATCCAGAGTTACTATGAAAATAGACTTTTGATCCTGCTTGAATTGTTAATGTTTTATTAGGAGGTACGGCTGCATATCCGTAAATAACGGTTGGTTTTGTATTGGTAATTGTCAATTCAGCATCTGTTAAAAAACGACCTTTAATAGTGGTCGCTTGTCCGTCAATAGTTAAACTATCAATTTTCATACTAATAGGATCTTTACCAGGATAAATAAAATTAGCATCTTGTACTAAAGTGATTAAATCTACATCTTGCTGATTGGTACCCGTATCAAATAAAATTCTGTCTGTGTATAATGGATCTGAAACATTATTAACATCGATTGTAGTTTCTACAAAAACATAAATGCTGTCTTTACCAAGAATATCGATGTCGTTAAATTCTTTTCCGGGAACTCCGTCAACATTGAGTCTATAGTTAGAGGATATGCCGTTTTCTAAAGTAATTTTAGGAATCGTAATGGCTTTATTGCCTCTGTTATACACTTTTAAATTATACGTAGCAGAGCCAATATTGGTGAAAACAGTATCTAAAAAAACGGTGTCTTTAGAGAACTCTAAGCTCCCAAAATTCGGGATTGTAGAAAAATCTTTTCTACAAGAACTCACAGAAATTAGAGCAACACAAATAAGAAAGGTAATGAGGTAACGCATAAATCAATTTTGTATTAAAATAGAACTTTAAAATGACAGATTTATTATTTTTTGATGAGTTCTATTTCAAAAAGTTTCCCCCAGTTTTTACCAGTTACAAAAATTCTGTTGTTGGTTTTGTCAAAAGCAATTCCGTTTAAAACTTCATCTTGAGCTACCAATTTTTGTGTTTTAGCCATTTCTTTTTCTAAAGGTCTTAAATCTGCCAAACCAACTACAGCACCAGTTTTAATGTCTATAATTACAATGGTGTTTTTCTGATATTTATTAGAATACAATTTACCATCAATCAATTCTAACTCATTAATATTATCTACAGCCCTGTCATTCGAATATACTTGAATAGATCGTTTTTCTTTCAAAGTTTCTGGGTCTAAAAACCAGATTTTATT
>JBNMNV010000337.1:0-3139 GCA_051278125.1 Polaribacter sp.
TAGTCGTAACTTAATGTTGGGTGACCATGCAGAATAACAATGGTTTCTTTTGATTTTCCTGTATCAATAACAAAAATGTCATTATTATAAACAGATACGTATTTACCTAGAGCTTTCCAATCTTGTGAAGTCATAATTTTTGGGGGATTAATTATTTTATATAACATGTTAAAGATATAATTTTTTAGTTAGATTTGATGCATTAAATGTTAAATATTTTATAAGATTTATTATATAGACGTCATATTGCCCATTCCTATTGAGAAAACTTTCACGTATTCAGTTACGAGTGAAGAGGCTAGCTTTTTAAAAAAAGGAATGCGCGTTGCCGTTTCTTTTGGTAAATCAAAAATGTATACAGGTTTAGTTTTCAATATTCATGAAACCGCACCAACCTTATATGAGGCGAAAGAGATACATCAAATTTTAGATGAGGAACCTTTGGTGAATGATTTGCAACTGAAACACTGGGAATGGATTGCTAGTTATTATATGTGTTCTTTAGGAGATGTTTTTAGAGCTTCTTTACCTTCAGCTTTTTTATTAGAGAGTGAAACTGTCATTTATAAAAATGACACATTTAAAGAGGAGTCTATTTTAGAAGATGATGAATATTTAATTTTTGAAGCGTTACAACATCAATCGCAATTAACCATTGATCAAGTTGCCAAAATATTAGGTAAGAAAAAAGTGATGCCACTGGTGAATGAGTTGATTAAAAAAACAGCTATCTATATTAAAGAACAAATTTACGAGCAGTACAAACCAAAATTGGTAAAATATGTTCGTTTGCATGCAGCGTATAATTCTGATACTTCTTTAAATGCATTGTTGCAAGAACTGTCGAGAGCAAAAAAACAACGAGATGCAGTTTTAACGTTCTTTCAATTATCCGCCACAAAAAAGCCGATAAAGGCAAAAGATTTGGAACTAAAAGCGGCCGTTTCATCTGCTGTTTTAAAGTCTTTGGTAGACAAAAATATCTTTGAATTTTATGAGATACAAACCGATAGAATAAATTTTGAAGGCGATACGAATGCGTTAAAAAAGTTAAATGAATTTCAAGAAATTGCATTATCAGAAATAAAAAAAACGTTTAAAGAAAAAGATGTAACACTTTTACACGGAATTACAAGTTCTGGTAAAACTGAAGTCTATACAAAGTTGATTCAAGAAGTTTTAGATGCCGGAAAACAAGTATTGTTTTTATTGCCAGAAATAGCATTGACAACTCAAATCATTACGCGATTACAAGTTTATTTTGGAGAACAAATATCTGTGTTTCATTCTAAATATTCTATGAATGAAAGAGTGGAAGTATGGAATAATGTTCTAGAAAACAAAACGAAGGCGCGCATTATTTTGGGCGCACGTTCTTCTATTTTCTTGCCTTTTTCTAATTTAGGATTGATTGTAGTTGATGAAGAACATGAAACCTCTTATAAACAATTTGAACCGTCACCAAGATACAATGCAAGGGATGCCGCTATTGTTTTGGCAAAACTACACAAAGCAAAAATCTTGTTAGGATCTGCAACCCCATCTTTAGAAAGTTATTTTAATGCAGAGCAAAAAAAGTATGGTTTTGTATCCTTAAACAGACGTTTTGGAAATGTTCAATTACCAAAAATCGAGCTGATTGATGTAAAAGAAAAGCAAAGAAAAAAGGAAATGAAAGGTCATTTTTCTGATAGATTGCTAAAATTAATTCAAGAGGCTTTAGACTTAAAAGAACAAGTTATTTTATTTCAAAATAGACGAGGATACTCGCCAGTTGTAGAGTGTAAAACCTGTGGTGTTTCTCCTCAGTGCCCCAATTGTGATGTTTCCTTAACATTTCATAAATTCAGACATGAATTACGCTGTCATTATTGCAGCTATCAGCGCGCTATGCCTAATAGTTGCAGTGCCTGTGGTAGCAATACAATAGACACCAAGGGGTTTGGAACAGAGCAAATAGAGTTAGAGTTAAAAGATTTATTTCCTGATTTTAAAATTGGTCGAATGGATTTGGATACCACACGCGGAAAATTTGGTTACCAAAAAATAATTGGCGCTTTTGAGGCTAGAGAAATCGATATTTTAGTAGGAACTCAAATGCTCTCTAAAGGATTAGATTTTGAAAATGTTTCTTTAGTTGGGATTTTAAACGCAGATACGATGTTAAATTTCCCTGATTTTAGAGCACATGAAAGAGCATATCAAATGATGGTGCAAGTATCTGGTAGATCAGGTAGAAGTAAAAAACAAGGAAATGTAGCTATTCAAACGTATAATCCTTATCATAAAATATTACAACAAGTTGCTACCACAAATTATTTAGAAATGTATAAGGAGCAGTTGCAAGAGCGCTGGCAATATAAATATCCTCCTTATTATCGATTGATAAAAATTACGCTAAAACACAGAGATTATAACAAAGTTGATATTGGTGTAAATTGGTTATTTAAAGCTTTATATAGTTCTTTTGGGGAACTTGTTTTAGGGCCTACAGCACCCGCAGTTTCTAGAATTAGAAATCAATATATTAAAAATATTATTATTAAAATTCCGCCAAAACAATCTTTAGCCAATACAAAAAATAGAGTGATTAAAATTAGAAATACATTTGAGGCGGTCAAAGATTTTAGACCTATACGTTTTATTATGGATGTAGATCCCTATTAAAAAAGGAGCAAAACTTCATCTTCTCGAATGATAAATAGCAGTACTTTAAGTTAAAATAAGTTTTGAATATTAGGCTAGTAAACGGCCTTTTGGTTTTATATTCTTTCGTATTTCGTCTTTTTCTAAAGCCATTTTCCATTCAATTTTAATAATGCTCTTTTTAAGTTGAGTTGCGTAAAATCGAACACCTCTATTTTTTCACTTTGATTTGGCCTTCCCCAATTATAATAGGTTGTAATTTTAAAAATTGTTGGTTTCGATTGTTTATTTCCCAAATAGGTAAGATTTACGAGCCAATCTCCTTCTTTTAAATTCTCTATAAAAATTTCTTTTGATGTGTACCCTTTCTTTTTTTGATCAATAATTAAATCAGTATTCTTGGAAGAAGAATTTTCAACGGAATAGGGCAGCAAATCGGGGTTTACAAATTCAAGAATAAATTCTGCTTCAGAAGTATTCCATTCAAAGACTA
>JBNMNV010000338.1:0-3122 GCA_051278125.1 Polaribacter sp.
CACCACTTAAAGTTCCCGCAGGGAATGTATCCCCTACAATTTCAATTGGATTTCCTTTAATTTGGCCTCTAACTGTAGAAACTAAATGAATAACATGGCTAAAATACTGTACTTCTTTAAACACCTCGACCGTAACATTATCCGCATGTTTGCTTAAATCGTTTCTCGCCAAATCTACCAACATAACATGCTCTGCAGTTTCCTTTTTATCTTCGGATAATTTTTTACCTAATTTTCTGTCCTCTAAAATATCACCAGTTCTTCGAAATGTTCCTGCAATAGGGTTTATCGTTGCTTTTCCTGCGGAAATTTTAATTTGTGCTTCAGGTGAAGACCCCATTAATTTAAAAGAACCGTAATCGAAATAAAACAAATATGGGGACGGATTAATAGAACGCAATGCTCTGTACACATTAAATTCGTCTCCTTTAAATTCTTGTTGAAATTGGCGAGATAAGACTAATTGAAAAACATCACCTCGTTTACAATGCGATTTTGCTTTGCGAACATATTCTTTAAATTCATCTCCTGTTACATTGGATGTTTCCTTGCCAACAATTTTAAATTTTTGGGTATTAAATGCTTGCGCATCTACGATCGTTTGCACCTCTTTAATACGCGATTCGGTACCTTCTTCAATATTTTCTATCAACGTCATTTCATCATTAAAATGATTGATTGCAATAATAAATCTGTAAAAACTGTATTGCATTTCTGGAATCGCAGAAGGTGCTTTCTTGTTTGTAAACTTTATGTTTTCAAAGTACTGAACAGAATCAAACGTGGTATAACCGTATAAACCATTGAACGATTTTAATTCCGACGGACATTCTAAATCTATCGAATTGGTAAATTTATCAAACAACTGATAAAAATTTTTATGAATGGTTTGACTTTCTATTTCTATTCCTTTATGTGTTATAGAAAATTGATAATCATCAACTTTCATAGTAATAATTGGTTCAACAGCAATAAAAGAAAAACTCTCTTCTTTACTATGATAATCTGAACTTTCTAACAAAAGTGTATTTGCAAATTGATCTCTAAAGCGCAAATACAAGCCTACAGGCGTAACTGTATCTGCAATTTTTGTTTTATGAATTGTCTTAAAACCCAAGCCTTTTTTACTTTCCCCAAAAGGGAAAAACTCTTGTGTTTTAGTATTGTGGTTTTCTTTTGTTTTACTCATAATAATATATCGGTTCTAGTTCCCGCCCAAGTCTGCATTGAGCGCAGACAAAATAAAAGGTTCGGATGGGATAAAAAAAAGGGCTTATCGTGAGATAAGCCCTTTTTTTTATTTTTAAATTAAAATATAGGTTTTGTTCTCACTTATGAATTAAGAGAGTTCCACCACCAAATATTTGCTTGTTTTTTCATTTAGTTACAAATGTAAAGAGGGTTTTTAATTTGAGCAAATTTTATCTTGCTTTTTTTCTGAAACAAATACAGCTTGCCATAAAACCATCAATTTAAGCATGCACTTTACCTGAATACCATTCCCTAAAAAAAAATCACTGTGAATTATTTTCAATAAAAATAAATATTTTTTAAAAAAACTTTAAAAGTATCATTTTATTACTAAAACATATTAAAAAACACAAAACTATAACTAATTATAAAAAATAGATTTCGAATTTACATAATAAGTTGTTTTTTTGTAGCTCAAACTTATGTTTGATTTGAATTTACTGAATTAATGAATGCACCAATTATTTAAAATCTAAATGTTTGGTGTATTTTTTTATTGAATTGACAACGAAAGTTTAATATTTTATGAATACAACAAGTATTTTATAAAATGCCAAAAAAGAAATTTCTGTAACATTTTTTCTACATATATTTGCCCACTTAACATTTAATATGACAATTAATAATAGCAATCGTAATTTTAATAATCCTAATTTTTAGGGAAGGAAGGTTGTTGTTTAAAAATATATACATAGAGCCTTCCGAATTCGGAAGGTTTTTTTTTGAATCAAAAAAAAGAGAGAAATGAGTAAAATGATGACCGTAGACATTTTGTCTAGTATTAAAGGAGCGCAGCCATCAGAGTCTGTGAATAAATTATTTGATGTTATTAAAAATGCGAACACCACAAATAATAATTCTTTTAATAATCAAAATAATGCTGTGTCTTTAAATGATTTAAGAGAAGATATTGTTTTTAATAGTTCTTCAATTGAAAAACAAATTATTATAGAAAACTTTCCGGAAGAAAAAAACGGCTATTTAGTAGTTGCAAAAGTAATAGAAGAATAGTTATGGAATCTCAAATACATAAAATTCATCAGCAATTGATGAACCAAGAAATTACTTGTAAACAATTAATACAAGATAAATTAGATTTATTAAAAATAAATACACACAACACAGTTAATTCTTTATTAGATACAATGGCTTTAGAATTAGCTTCTAAAGTTGATAAAAAAATTAATAACGGAGAAAAAATAGGCTTGTTAGAAGGTATTCCTTTCGGAATTAAAGATGTTTACATGGTGCAAGGAACCGCTACAACGGCCAGTTCTAATTTACTAAAAAACTATAAATCGCCATATACTGCAACGGCAATTCAGAAATTGTTAGATGCTGGCGCCATTCCTTTAGCAAAAGAAAATTGCGATAGCTTTGGGCATGGTTCATCTTCAGAAAACACCATTTTTGGAGCTGTAAAAAATGCTAATAATCTAGATTTAGTTGGAGGTGGTTCAAGCGGCGGTTCTGCCGTAAATGTTGCCAAAGACTATACTGTTTTTTCTATTGGTGGAGATACGGGTGGCTCTATTCGTCAACCAGCTGGATATAACAATGTCTTCGGATTTAAACCTACGTACGGAAGAATTTCACGTTTTGGTTTAATGGCATATGCATCCTCAACAGATTGTGTTGGACCGATTGCAAAATCTATTGAAGATATTAGAATTGTTTTAAATGTAATGAGTGGTAAAGATATAAAAGATCAAACCACGTATCCATCTGAAGCAATTTCACAAGAGAACATTTTAAATGCTGATGACATAAAAACTGTTGGTTATTTTAAAAATTTTATAGAAAGTGATGCGATTGTTCCCGAAATAAAATCAGCTTTTTTAGCATCGATCGAGAAAATTAAGGCAAAAGGA
>JBNMNV010000339.1:0-3116 GCA_051278125.1 Polaribacter sp.
TCTGATTTCTTTTACCTAAAAGGAGTTATAACTGCTATTTTAGAAAGGTTAGGAATTCAGAATTTAAAAGGCTCACCTGCAAAAATTGATGTTTTTTCTGAAGGAATTACCTTGAGTTTAGGGAAAATTAAATTAGCTGAATTTGGTGTTATAAAACGTACTATTTTAAAAGACTTCGGAATTAAACAAGAGGTTTTATTTGCGGATATTCATTGGGATAATGTTTTAAAACTTTCAGGAAAAAAGAATATAAAAGTTTCTAGTTTAACAAAGTTTCCAGCTGTAAAAAGAGACTTAGCTTTGTTGATAAATTCTAAAACTGAATTTAAAGAGGTCTATAATTTAGCATTTCAATCAGAAAGAAAAATGTTAAAAGAAGTAGATTTATTTGATGTATATGAAGGTGATAAATTACCAGAAGGTAAAAAATCGTATGCTGTAAGTTTTGTATTGCAAGATGATAATAAAACACTAGAAGACAGGGAAATAGATAAGATAATGCAAAAACTACAGCAAAGTTTTGAAAATAAACTAGATGCTGTTTTGAGATAATTAGAAAGTTTTAATTAGTGTAGTTTTTTGTTCAAAAATATCGCCCTCGAGCTATGTCGAGATGTCAATAAAATAAAATAGTATTGTAGGTTTCTACTTTGCTAGATCTGATAAATTAATAATATGTATAAATTAATAATACGTCCAATTTTATTTCTTTTTGATCCAGAAAAGGTTCATTATTTTACATTTTCATTGATTAGAGTTTTATGTAAAATTCCTTTTGTTCCAAATATTTTCAGAAGTTTATATCAAGTTAAAGATAAAAAATTAGAGCGTACTTTATTCGGCTTAACATTTAAAAACCCTGTTGGTTTGGCTGCTGGGTTTGATAAAAATGCGGTATTGTATAATGAATTGGCCAATTTTGGTTTTGGTTTCATAGAAATTGGCACCGTAACCCCCAAAGGTCAACTAGGGAATCCGAAGAAAAGATTATTTCGATTAAAGGATGACCAAGGAATTATCAATAGAATGGGCTTTAATAATGACGGATTAAAAATTGCGATTCAGCAATTAAAAAAGAACAAAGGCACCTTAATTATTGGTGGCAATATTGGTAAAAACACACAAACTTTACCGGAAAATTATACTGCAGATTATTTAGAATGTTTTCTGGGATTGCATCCTCATGTAGACTATTTTGTTTTAAACGTGAGTTGCCCAAATGTCGGTAGTCATGCAAAATTAAATGACAAAGCATATTTATTAGAGTTAATTTCAGCTTGTCAGAAATTAAATAATCAACAAACAAAGCAGAAACCTATTCTTCTTAAAATTGCTCCAGATTTAAATAATGCACAATTAGATGAAATTATAGAGTTGGTTGCAGAAACAAAGATTGATGGTGTAATTGCATCAAATACATCGACTACGAGAGATAATTTAAAAGCTACTAAAGAACGTTTGCAAGAAATTGGGAATGGTGGTGTAAGCGGACAGCCTATTAAAAATCAAAGTACAAAAGTGATTCAATATTTATCAGAACATTCTAACAAATCATTTCCGATTATTGGAGTAGGAGGAATTCATTCTGCAGAAGATGCTTTAGAAAAAATTAAAGCAGGGGCAGATTTAGTACAGATTTATACAGGCTTTATTTATGAAGGTCCAAGCTTGATTAAAAAAATTAATAAAGTAATTTTATCTAATTGATCACTTTATAACCAATAGAGTATAAATTTTGAAAAAGCAGAAATCCATATAAATTTCAAGAATTTTGATATGCGCTCAAAGTAATTTCAAATGATATATGGTATAAAATGTAATTTTTTTCTCAATAAATACAAAACTATTTATTATCATAAAACAAAAAACTCAAGATTTAAATGAATCTTGAGTTTTTTACTTTGTTTTGTAGTTTATAAAAACTAGTGAATTTTATGAATCTCTACGCTTTCTTCCAAAACCGCTAGATTTTCTATCTCCCGAGCTTCTTGGTCTTCCTGCTGAAGAACTTCTATCAGATTTTCTACTGGTATCATTACTTCTACCAGATGAACCTTCAGATCCTTTACGTCTTCCAAAACCACCGTCTTTTTTACCAAATGGTTTTTTACCACCTCTTCTTCCACCACCAGAACGTTCTTTTTTAGTGATTTCTATATTCACTGAACGACCGTCAAAATCTGGTTGATTAGAAGAAAAAGCTTCTAGTGTTTTGTCTTCGAAATTTTTATCAATCTCAAAGAAAGAAAAAGTATCTAAAATATCAATGGCACCAATTTCTATTTTATCGCCAATATTTTGTTCATTAATTAAACTAATTAATTTCCCAGGATTTAAGTTGTCTTTTCTTCCAATATTGATGAAGAAACGAGTCATATTTTCGTTTTCTGTTCTTGCTCTAGAATTATCTCTTGAAGATAAA
This sequence comes from Polaribacter sp., assembly GCA_051278125.1. Taxonomy (GTDB): domain Bacteria; phylum Bacteroidota; class Bacteroidia; order Flavobacteriales; family Flavobacteriaceae; genus Polaribacter. The sequence continues at coordinate 2,423 of JBNMNV010000339.1, forward strand.
TCGTTTAAATCTTTAGAATTTTCATAATACGCTAACATCGTATTAAACTCTAAAGAAACAAATTTCTGAATAAGTTCCTCTCTGTTTAAACTTTCTAATTTCTCATAAATCGTTGGTAAAAATTCACTGATTTCAGATTCATTTACCTCAGTATTTTGAACTTTATCAATTAAATTCATTAATTGATTCTGCACAATTTCTTTCCCCGTAGGCACTTTCGTTTCTATAAATTTCTTTTGAATGATTCTTTCGATTTGGCGTAATTTTCCTTTCTCTTTTCCATTCACTAAAACGATAGAAATCCCCTTGTTTCCCGCTCTGCCTGTTCTACCACTTCTATGGGTATAGTTTTCTATTTGATCGGGTAATTTATGATTTAATACGTGTGTTAATTCAGTTACATCCAATCCACGAGCAGCAACATCTGTAGCTACTAAAATTTGAATGGTTTTTTTTCTGAATTTACCCATTACAGAATCTCTTTGTCCTTGAGATAAATCTCCATGCAAAGCATCTGCATTATAACCATCTTTAATTAAGTTATCTGCAACTTCTTGTGTTTCTCTGCGTGTTCTACAAAAAATAATTGCATAAATATCAGGATTTAAATCAGCAATCCTTTTTAAAGCAGGGTACCGTGTTCTTTCCGTAACTGAATAATATTCATGACTTACATTATCGGCTCCTTGATTTT
>JBNMNV010000340.1:0-3107 GCA_051278125.1 Polaribacter sp.
AATCGTTAGTGGCAGCAAATTATAATTACTTACAAATCGTTTTAACAAATATTTGATTGCAAATCAGGGCAAAAGCATTATTTTTATAAGTTCATTATGAGCGCATACAAAAATATAGAGCAAAAATCACATCAATTTGCAAGGAAGTTTTATACAAACGAATTAATAAAAGGGATCATTTTATTCTTTTCGTTAGGTTTATTCTACTTCTTTTTTACATTATTTTTAGAGTATTTTTTATGGTTAAAACCAACAGCAAGAACCTTTTTATTTTGGTTGTTTATTGTGGTGGAAGTATTTTTATTCATCAAATTTATTTTAATTCCGGTGGCCATGCTCATTGGTTTCAGAAAAGGAATTTCTTTAGAAGACGCTTCCAAAATTATAGGAAACCATTTCCCAGAAGTGCAAGATAAGTTATTGAATATATTGCAGTTGAAGGGAAATGAAGAACAATCTGATTTAATTTTGGCGAGTATCCATAAAAAATCAGCAGAATTACAACCGATTCCTTTTGTAAATGCGATTGATTTTACGAAGAATAAAAAATATTTAAAATATGCAGTTGTACCTATTTTAATTTACTTAATTAGTTTGTTTACAGTGAGTAACGATTCATTGTCACAAAGTTTAGAACGCGTTGTAAACCATAGAAAGGCATACAATCAGCCAGCATTATTTTCGTTTATTTTGTTGAATTCTGATTTAAAGGTTATTCAAGGAAAACCAATTACGATTAGCTTAACAACTGTTGGATCTGTAATACCAAATGAAGCAAAAATTGTTTTTAATGAGCAACAATATTATTTAGAAAACAACGGTAATGCTTTATTTTCTTATACTTTTTTGGATGTGCAAGAGGCTGTAAATTTCTATGTTGAATCCAATGGAGTGCAATCGCAAGAATATCAGATTGATCTTATTGGAACACCAACGATTAATGATGTTACTTTAGATTTAAACTATCCTAAATATCTAGGACGAAGCAATGAAACGATACAGAATTCTGGGTATTTAACAGTTCCGGAAGGGACAACAATTACTTGGAGGGTGAAAACGACACAAACAGAGTCTGTGGCTTTTATCAACAATCAAAAAAGGGAATGGTTTACCAATGGTTCTGACGGGTCCTTTGTGTATGACAAAAAAATCATAAATCCTTTAAATTATCAAATTACTTCTTCGAATAAAAACTTAATTGATTATGAGAATTTGCAATTTTCTGTGGATGTTGTAAAGGATGAATTTCCGATGATTTCTGTAACTTCAAATATTGATAGTGTTTCAAGAGGAACAGCGGAATTTGCCGGTCAAATTTCTGATGATTACGGATTGAGAAAATTGCAGCTCGTATATTACAAGGAAGACACCCCCGAGAAGAAACAATTTTATAATCTTAAAATATCAAAACAGCAGATTCAAACATTTTTTTATCAGTTCCCTGATGGATTAAATTTACAGGTAGGTACAAATTACGAATTGTATTTTCAGGTTTTTGATAATGATGCTGTAAACGGCAACAAACAAGCCAAAAGTAAAGTTTTTTCCTATCGACAGAAAACAGCAGATGAAGTAGAAGAGGAGCTGTTAGAGGAACAAAGAAATACCATTAATGATTTAGAAAACGCCATCCAGAATCAGGAAAAGCAACAAGAAAAATTGGAGGATATTCAACAAGAATTACAGAATAAAAAAAGTATTAACTGGAATGATAAAAAGAAGGTAGAAAGCTTTGTGAAACGTCAAGAGCAGTATAAAAAAATGATGCAACGTCAAACTGATAAATTGCAAGAAACTTTAGAAGAACAAGAAGACGTGGATGAAACGCTAAAAGAGAAAAAGGAAGCTTTAAAAGAACGCATTAAAGAGTTAAAGAAATTGGATAAACAGCAAAAGTTATTGGATGAAATTCAGAAATTGGCTGAGAAATTAGATAAAGAAGAATTGGTACAAAAAGCCAAGGAGTTAGCACAGCAAAATAAACAACAACAGCGTAGTTTAGAAAAAACCTTAGAGATGATTAAGCGTTTTTATGTGGAGCAAAAAACAATGCAAATTGCGAATAAAATTGAAGAATTATCAAAAAAGCAAGAATCTCTTGTAAAGAAAGATGCCGATACTTTAGATGCGCAAAAGGAAATTAGAAATGAATTTGATGCAATTAAAAAAGAATTAGAGGAGCTTAATAAAGACAATGAGAAGTTAAAAGAACCTATGGAATTGCCAGATGTTGACCAAGAAAAGGAAGATATTGATAAGGAATTAAAAAAATCTGAAGAAAGTTTAGAAAATCAAGATCAGAAAGAAGCAAAGAAAAGTCAGAGGCAGTCGTCTAAAAAAATGCAAGAGATGAGTGCAAAAATGCAACAGGCAATGATGGATATGCAGGCAGATTCGGTGGAAGAAAATATGGAAGATTTGCGCAAAATTTTAGAAAATTTGGTTATTTTTTCTTTTCAACAAGAGAGTTTAATGGAGAAGTTTAGCAGCACTTCAACTGCGCATCCAGATTTTGGAAAAGACCTAAAAAAGCAAAACGAAATTAAAACCTATTTTGAACATATCGATGATAGTTTGTATGTTTTGGCAATGCGTTTGCCAAAAATATCAAGTAAAATTCAAGACGATTTATCTGCTGTGCATTATAATTTAGAGCAATCTTTAGATAATTTTTCTGAAAATAGATTTAGTAACGGGATTTCAAATCAACGTTATGTAATGACATCCACAAATAATTTAGCGGACTATTTGAGCGAAATGTTAAGTAGCATGAAGAATAGTATGTCGATGAAAATGGGCAAAGGAAAAAAAGGAAAGGGTGAAGGTTTTAGTTTACCTGACTTAATTAAAAAGCAAGAGGGTTTGTCTGAAAAGATGAAAGATGGATTGAAGAAAGGTGGGGAAAAAGAAGGTGAGAAAAAAGGTGAAAAACCGGGAGAAAAAGGCGAGAAAGGAAAAGAGGGTACAGGAGGAAAAGATAGAGAAAACGGCAAATCTGGTGGAGAAGGAGAGGGTCCTAATGACGATTTGGATGGCGAATTGTATGAAATTTTTAAACAACAATCTCAATTAAGGCAAGAACTACAAAATGCTATCAAAGAAAGTGA
>JBNMNV010000341.1:0-3100 GCA_051278125.1 Polaribacter sp.
TTTATTCCGGAAGTCTAAGCGCCACAGCTTCCCAATTTTATCGATTTTTAAGAGATGAAGTTTTACTACATATAGAGAGTACCTATAGAACCTCTCCTTTTATTAGTTTATTAGGCCAGAATTATTCTGCCAATTTTATTACGCATTTTTTACAAGAAAGCACGCCATTTATCAATGCTTTTATTTGTATTAATCCTAGTTTTTCTGATTTTTTTGGACAACAAATACAATCCTATAATATGTCTAAATATGGGAAAGAAGACAATACCTTTTATTTTTACACAAATAACTCAACAGCACTCTCTACTGAAAGACAACTTAGAATTGATCAAATTCAACAAGGTTTGACCGGCATAGAACTTAAGAATTTTAATATTATTAATGATGTCATTACCACACCGAGCGCTGTGTCTGCAGCTAGTGAGGCAATTCCTAGAGCTTTAACCAAGATCTTTGAAATATATTCGGCTATTTCTCAAGAAGAGTATGATAAAAACATCAAAGATTTAAGTCCGGAAGATGCCATTTACTATTTAGAAAATAAATATATAGAAATTCAATTTCTCTTTGGAAGTAATTTAGGAATGCGACAAAAAGATATCCTTGCCATTGAAAACATTATTATAGAGCAAGAGGATGGCGACAAATTGCGAGATTTTGGTCAAATGATTTTAAATATTTTACCATCATCTCCTTTAGGAGAATATTATATTGGTAGGTATTACGAATCCGGAAAAATGTTTAAAAAAGCGCTGAAATACTACAAAATTGGGTATGGAAAAATGGATTCTTCCGATCCTAATATTGATGCGTATTATGAAAATATTATTCGCGTAAGTGGCCAGTAAAAAGAAATGATTCCTTATGCCATTCTATAGTGAAATTGGCATTGTCTAACTCCTACAAAAATGAGGTTTCATAACTGTTATCATTTAAAATTACAGGTATATGAAGCGCTTCGCTTCCTCCGAAAAACTTTAAACAAAAACTAGGATACGAGCACTATTCTATCGGCTTCGATAGTAATTAGCTTTTGTTTGTATAAATTACCAACCGCTTTTTTAAAAGCTTTCTTACTCATTTTCATATGAAAACGAATAGCATCTGGCGAGCTTTTATCTGTTAACAATAAAAACCCTTCTCTGCTCTCTTTTAATTTAGTTAAAACTTTCTCTACATCAGTATCAATGACATTTCTAAAACCTTGAGGTCTTAACGAAACATCTATTTTACCATCTTCCCGAATATTTTTAATATAGCCCGTTACCTCCATATTTTCTTCTAATGGCTGAAAAACTTCACTTCTAAAAAGTAGCCCATCAAATTCTTCATTAATTAAAACAGTGTATCCCAACCCTGTTTCCGTTTCAATGACTAAATGCACTTTATCTCCTTCTTTCAAATTCATTGCACCTTCTTTCAAATCGTCTTGTAAATCCATTATTGTATATATTTAAAATAATCTTTTAAAATTGTATCATTTTCTAAACTTGGTGTAAAAATCTCTAAAATTTTTGGTTTATCAGACACTTTGTAAAAAGTTTCTAACTCTTTTTTTACAGTTGCTGATGAGGATGCCTGCTGATACTCGAACGCATACATTTTACATAAATGTTCTGCTGTTAAACAATGAGGCGTTTCAAAATATTTTAAAGCGTTTGTAGTTGCGGGTCCTGGAATAATTTTAAAAATACCCCCACCCGAATTGTTCATTAAAATAATTCTAAAATCTGCAGGAATATTCGAGTTCCAAAGTGCATTGCTATCATAAAAAAAGCTCAAATCTCCTGTAATAAAAATAGTCCTTTTTTTACTAGCATGCGCGGCTCCTATTGCCGTACTTGTACTTCCGTCAATACCACTGGTTCCTCGGTTACAGAAAATATGTACACCCTCTTTAATTGAGAATAATTGTGCATATCTAATGATAGAACTATTGCTAATTTGCAACTGACAACGATCTGGAATACTCTCTAAAACTTGCTCAAAAACTTTAAAATCAGAATGTACTACATCTTTAAAATAAGTAGCGTGTTTTTTTCTTCTTTCGTTTCTAAAAGCAATCCATTTTGGTTGATAATTACTTTTTAAAGGGGTAATAAATTGATTAAAATGCGAGAAAAAATCTACTGGTGATGTTTGTATAAATTCTGACAAACAGAAAAAAGTGTTCGTTGCTTTTCTTGCATCGATATCCCAATGATGTTTTGGCTGATAGTCTCTTAAAAATTTCTTTATTCTTTTAGAAACAATCATGCCCCCGAACGTAATTAAAATATCTGGTTTTAGCGCTTTAAATTCTTCATCTTTTAAAGAAAAAATTAATTGATCTATAGAATCTATCGCTTTATCATGGCGCAAGTTAGATGTTGTTTCAGTAAATAACAGCACCGACTCATCTTCTGCATATAAATCCATGAGTTTGTGCAATGCTGCATCTGGATAACTCACCCCAACGAGAATAATTTTCTTTTTAGCTGCATTCCAAATACCCCCTAATTTCTCATAATTAATATGTGAGTTATCTAAAGAATTCAATGAAATATGCGGAAAATTATAATCGTTTAATTTTGGCACCGTTTCATACAAAGGCTCATCAAACGGAACATTAATGTGCACAGGGCCTTGTTGCGAAACAGAAACTTGCAGCGCCTCTCCTATTAATTGAGAATTGCGGGTTTTATATTTCTCGTTCTCTATTAAGTTGGCTGAGAACAAAATATGATTCTGAAAAATATTCTCTTGCCGAATTGTTTGTCCGTCGCCAATATCTATTAAATGTTTTGGTCTGTCTGCAGAAATAACCACTAACGGAATATTACTATAAAAAGCCTCTGCAATTGCCGGGTAATAATTTAACAAAGCAGAACCCGATGTGCACAAAACTGCCACTGGTTTTCTGGTTTGTTGCGCAATCCCTAATGCAAAAAAAGCAGCACACCGCTCATCTACTACACTTAAAGTTTCTATTTCTGGGTGATTAGAAAACCCAATCGTTAAAGGTGCATTTCTTGAACCTGGTGAAATAACAACTGTAGCAATATCAAATTTACAACATGCTGATAATACGATTTGTGCAAGTTCTTTTTTTGGATACATT
>JBNMNV010000342.1:0-3060 GCA_051278125.1 Polaribacter sp.
ACTAAAAAGATACTTAGTAAAATACAAAATCGAAAAACAGAACTTAGCCATAAAAAAAATTCAACACCCAAAACCAATAATAAAAAAAGGCTTCCTAGCGCAAAAAACAAAATACTACCCTTTATCAACTGAGAAGTATAATAACTTTTTACGAAGTCTTTAAGTTTGGTCTTTATTTGCTCTAATGCCGTCAATTTTTAGATTTTATTACCAAGATAGTTGAAAAAAAATCAGTTCTATACTTAAGTTTTGAAATTAGCACAAAGGTAAAAAATCGCAAATAAAAAAAGGCTATAACAATGTTAATTATAAAATGCTCATTACCTGTTGATTAAGAGATGAAAAAATCTAAGTATTTAAACAATTAGTTCTAATTTTTACCTTTTACTATCTTTACAACAAATACAAAATTATGAGTACTAAAGTTCGTGTTAGATTTGCTCCTAGCCCAACAGGACCCTTACATATTGGCGGTGTAAGAACGGCATTATTTAATTATCTATTTGCTAAGAAAAACAATGGAGAATTCATTTTAAGAATTGAAGATACCGATCAAAATAGGTATGTTGAAGGTGCTGAACAATATATTATTGATGCACTAAATTGGTGTACTATTCCTTTTGACGAAGGACCCGGAAAAGAAGGGAAATTTGGGCCATATCGACAAAGTGAAAGAAAACACCTGTATGAGAAATATGTAAAGATTTTATTAGAAAAAGGAAAAGCCTATTATGCTTTTGATACTTCTGAGCATCTTGATTTACATAGAAAACAGCACGAAGAAGAAGGAAAAACATTTATTTATAACTGGCACAATAGATTAAAATTAGACAATTCGCTCTCTTTAATGCCTGAGGAAGTTACCAAAAGAATTTCAAATGGAGAAGAATATGTGATTCGTTTTTTAACTGCTCCAGATGAAAAAATTGAATTAACAGATAGTATAAGGGGCCAAATGACAATTGATTCTAATGTGTTAGATGACAAAGTTTTATATAAAAGTGATGGAATGCCCACCTATCATTTAGCGAATATTGTAGATGATCATCTCATGGAAATTACCCATGTGATACGCGGCGAAGAATGGCTACCATCATTAGCACTACATAAACAATTATATGATGCTTTCGAATGGCAATCTCCAGAGTTTGCACATCTACCATTGATAATGAAACCCATTGGAAAAGGTAAATTAAGCAAACGTGATGGAGAAAAATTAGGGTTTCCAGTTTTTCCATTGAAGTGGAATGAATCTAAAGGATATAAAGAAGAAGGATATTTTCCTGAAACGGTAGTAAATTTTCTTGCTTTATTAGGATGGAACCCAGGCACCGAACAAGAACTATTCTCTTTAGAAGAACTAACAGCGCTATTTAGTTTAGAGCGCGTACATAAGTCTGGGGCAAGATTTGATCCCGACAAAACAAAGTGGTATAATCAACATTATTTGCAACAAAAAACAGATTTAGAATTAGCTGAATTATACCATCCAATACTTAAAGAGAAAAGAATTGAAGCCACAATAGAGAAAGTAGAGAAAGTGGTTTCCTTGATAAAAGAAAGAGCTGTTTTTGTTGCAGACTTCTGGGAATTATCTGATTACATGTTTGTTACCCCTAGTATGTATGACGAAAAGGCAATTAAAAAGCAATGGAAAGAAGATACTGCTACTATTATGTCTGAAGTTTATGATGTGTTGGACTCTATCGCTGAATTTTCATCAGAAAAAACAGAAGAAGTTATAAAAAAATGGATCGGAGCTAAAGAATTATCTTTTGGTAAAGTTATGCCACCATTACGACTTATTATTGTAGGTGAAATGAAAGGTCCTCACCTATTTGACATCCTAGCATTTATAGGAAAAAAAGAAACACTTCATAGAATAAAAACTGCAATTGAGATATTAAAATAATCTAATTGTAACAAAAGTCAGAAAATGCTACCTATATTGTAGCAGCATATTAATCAAATTAAAAAAAGCAATATTATGAACTACTTATTGATACCCATATTATTTTTTGGATTAGTAATTTTATTTTCATCATTCTTTACGGTCAAACAGCAAACAGCCGCAATTATTGAGCGCTTTGGAAAATTTCACAGTGTTAGAACTTCTGGATTACAAATGAAACTTCCGCTTATTGACCGCATTGTATCTAGAGTTGGATTAAAAATTCAGCAATTAGATGTGATCATCGAAACAAAAACTTTAGATGATGTATTCGTGAAGCTAAAAGTTTCAGTACAGTATGTTGTACTTCGTGAGCAAGTTTATGATGCTTTTTACCAATTAGAATATCCTCATGAACAAATTACATCTTTTGTATTTGATGTGGTTAGAGCAGAAGTACCGAAAATGAAATTGGATGATGTTTTTGTCAAAAAAGATGATATTGCTATAGCAGTAAAAGGTGAATTACAACAATATATGTCGGTTTATGGATTTGATATCATCAAAACTTTAGTTACAGATATTGATCCTGATGCACAGGTAAAACAAGCAATGAATCGTATTAATGCCTCAGAAAGAGAGAAAATTGCAGCTCAATTTGAAGGTGACGCTGCACGGATTTTAATTGTTGAAAAAGCAAAAGCTGAAGCGGAATCTAAAAGATTGCAAGGTATGGGTATTGCAGATCAACGTCGAGAAATTGCCCGAGGGTTAGAAGAATCTGTTGAAGTGCTAAATAGAGTTGGAATAAATTCACAAGAAGCTTCTGCCTTAATTGTAGTAACCCAACATTATGATACGTTACAATCTTTAGGTGAAGAAACAAATAGCAATTTAATCCTTTTACCAAATTCACCTCAAGCTGGAAGTGATATGTTAAATAATATGGTTGCTTCATTTACGGCAAGTAATATGATTGGCGAAACTATGAAGCAACAAAAAGCAAAAAATATTGAAAGTAAAAAAACCGGAAAATAAAAGAATAAATAATACCAATGGGTTTTACAGTTTTTATCTATAAAATTTATTGTTTACTTTCAAAATAGACCGATTAGGATAAATATCTATTTTAAGCTGATTTAAAAAAGAAAAACCATCAATACATAAGA
>JBNMNV010000343.1:0-3028 GCA_051278125.1 Polaribacter sp.
TTATTAGAGCAAAAAAATGATTTTACAAAAGAAGACGTTATAAAAATGATGTATGATGTGAAATCTTCTACGGTTTCAGAAATTGTGGAGGATGTATTGAAAAATCTAAACCATTCTAGTTTATCAATTTCAGAAAAAAAGGCAATTAAGATTCTTGAAAATTGGGATGGAGAATATTTAAAAACGTCTGTAGGAGCGACTATTTACAATCGCTTTTTGTATGAATTTTTAAGGGCAACTTATCAAGATGAATTAGGGGCTAGTTTTCCTTTGTTTATCAATTCTCAACTACAAGACCAAGTTTTACCTATTCAAATAAATCGAGAAACATCGGTTTGGTGGGATGATATTCATACCACATCAAAAGTAGAAAATAGAGAAGAAATTTTGTTAAGTTCATTTAAAAATGCAATCGAATTTTTAGAAAATCAGTTGGGGTCTAATATAGATCTTTGGTTTTGGAAAAGAGTAATTTCGGTGGAGCATGAGCATGTAATTGGGAAAGCTGGTGATATACTTCGATCATTTTTTAATGTTGGACCTTTTGAAACTATAGGAGGGAATGAGGTGATAAATAATCAAATTTTTAAGCTTGATAGTACGGGTATTTATAAAATTACAGCGGGACCTTCTACGAGAAGAATTATCGATTTTTCTGATGTAGAGAATAGTTTGGCCATTCTTCCTACGGGTCAGTCAGGAAATGTTTTTAGTGAACATTATAAAGATCAGGCTCAAAAATATTTAGATGGTAAGTTCGTTAAAATGATTTTAAATTTAGATGAACTTAAAAAAAGTGGTAGAAAATTAATCTTGATTAAAAGTGAAGAAAAATAGTTTTAAAAGGATGTTTCTTATTAAAGTAGAAAAAATAAACAAGGCCAATAAAAATTCTGTTTTTGAACTAAGTAGTTCTTAACAATACTTTAAGACGTCCCCCAACGACCATAGCAAATTGACCTTGTATAGAAATAAATAAAATGTGTAAACCATTTTTTTATTGTATAGTAAATATACTAAACAGATGCCCTAACAAAAACGACACTTTACTAGGAATATTTGGTTATAACCTATGAAATAAACTCATGAAACCCTTAAAATTCCGACATTTCTATGTTTACATATAATCTGAAGGGTTTTTTCCATATTTACTTTTGAATAATTTAGAGAAATATTCAGAGGTTGTGTAACCTACTTTTTTAGATACTTCTGTAACACTTGATACTTGTTTTGTTTGAAGTAATCTAAAAGCTTCTTTTAATCGAATTTCAGTAATGTATCTATTAGGAGTTGTATTGGTGATTTTTTTAACTCTTCTTTGCAATTGCCGTTCACTCATCTCCATTTTTTCAGCTAAAAATTCTACACTAAAATTATTGGAACCAAGGTGATGTATAATTGTTGTATTCAAATGAGATAGCCATTCATTTTCCTTGGCATCAAGTAAAGTAGCTGTTTTTGCAGATTCAGTTGGTTTAGGCTCAGTTGGTTTAGATTCGGTTGTAAATGCTACTTTATTGGTTTTACGTTTCTTCTGAATTATGAATAAAGAGCCGCTTCCAAGCAATACAACACAAAATAATATGGCCAGTTTAAATAGATAATTATCAGAACCGGAACTGTTAATTTTAATAGGTGTCTTTAGTTGAGACCAACTTCCATTGGAACTTTGTGCTTTTACAAATAACTCATATTTTCCTTTTTCAAGTTTTTTAGGTAAAGTAATCCTATTCTTATCGGCAACTAAATAATTTTCGTGAAAAGGGGTTATTTTGTACTGATATTGAAGTGGTAAGTTGTTTTTAAAGTCTAGTAATAAAAATTCTAGTTCCGTGTTTTTTATATTCGAATTCAGTTCTATGACATCATTATTACTGATTGTTTTATCTTCAGTGATAGTGTTGTCTTCTAACGTAGTTTTTACATTATTTAGTAACAAGTTAAACTGTTTGTTTTCTGTCGATAAGAAATCTTTGGGATGAAATACATTCAATCCATTTAACCCACCTAAATACATAGTGCCTTTTTTATCAATAAAATGTGATAAATGATTAAATTCTTGGTGACTAATCTTATCAGGTAAAAAGACGTTATTTTTTAAAGTTTTCGGGGCAAACCTATTAAGACCATAGTCAGTAGGTAGCCATAAAAATCCGTACTTGTCTTTAAAAACGGCATAAACATTGTTGTTAGAAAGACCTTCTTTGGTGGTGTAGATGGTAAATGTATTTTTTAACCTGTTCCACTTTACCAAGCCTTGTCCATATGTTCCCAACCAAAATGTTGTGTCATTTTCAATATAAATATGTTGAATAATTAAGTCTTTCGGAAAGCCATTGTTTGGGGTATATGCTCTTGTTATTTTCTCTTGATGGTCCATTAAAAACAGACCTTTAGCAGTACCAATCCAAATACTATCACCATGCACTTTTAAACACCTTACATTAATTTCAGATCTATCTTCTTTATCTATATATTTGTCTAAATGATGGGCAATAGCTACAGTTTTTTCTTGTTCATTTAGTTTGGTAAAGTAAAAGGAATTACCAATAAATACAGACTTTGTCTTTGGATGACGAATAATAGCACCTAAATCTCTACTTTTCGGAGAAGGCTTAATGGTTCTATTATATTCTATAATTTGGTTTGTTTTAAAATTATATTTTAAAACTTGCGAATATTTTGTAATCCATAAAGTGTCTTTTTCCTGAAAAGTTCCAATAAAACTATTATTTTCAGGTAAATTTTTAAATTGTTCTATTTTTTGAGTTGAAGACAATTTTTTAACACCATTGGAGAAGGTAGTGATGTACAAGTTAGAATCTCTTTTAAATATAGATTTTAAGCTAAATCCATCTAAGTACTTTTTAAATTTATTCTCTTGAATCGCTACTTTATACAGGCTAGTTTCTGCAAGAATCCAAAGAATATCATTTTTATCGACAAAGAAGCTTTTATATCTCTTTCCGAAAGAGTAATCAGATTTTCGGATGGTATAAATAACATTTTTATCTTTATTTACCTTTTT